>JAFGFM010000144.1 GCA_016931115.1 Deltaproteobacteria bacterium
AAATGATCGAATGTTCAGATTTGTCACATCTCAGTTAATCAATACCGGTGCATGCCGCCAGGTGGATATCATTAATACATTTGGAGTTTCAAAAAGCAGCGTAATCCGGGGCGTGAACAGATTGAGGGAGGAAGGGATGGAAGGATTTTTCAGGAAAAAAGGAGGTTGCAGGGGAGGCAAGGTAATGGAAGAGGCTGTTCTTGAGAAAGCACAGCATATGTTGAATGATGGGTATACAAGAAGAGAAACAGCAGAAGAGCTGAGAGTAAGATACGATACATTGAGAAAGGCGATAAATGATGGACGGCTCACAGAGAAAAGAGTAGAGAAAGCAGCTTTAAACAAATCATCACGAACGGTTATAGACGCTGATGCAGCAAATGAAATGGGAACAGCCTGTACCAGAGGAGGAGACCGTATATTTGCTGCATTGGGTAAAAGCCTTGGGGCCTCCATCCGATTTGAAAGCTGTTATGATGTTCCAAATGGAGGGGTTCTATGTGCCTTGCCACTATTAATAACAAATGGTCTTGTGAGCGGGGTTGAATATCTGCGTGGTAAGGTCAAAGGATACTATAGGGCTTTACCGGTGTTATTGCTTCTGGCATTTATGTCCCTTTGCAGAATCAGGACAGTGGAGAAACTTAGAGGCCGTGCCCCCGGAGAGTTTGGGAAACTAATGGGATTAGACCGGGTTCCCGAGGTAAGATGCCTTAGAAACAAGATGGATGATTTAAGCTCAGATGGAAGCGCTGAACGATGGGCAGCCTTTCTAAGTAAGCAATGGATGATAACTGATCCTGAAGCATGCGGAACACTTTATATTGATGGACATGTTCGTGTTTACAATGGGGGTTTAACAAAACTGCCGCCCAGATATGTATCCCGCCAGAAACTTTGTCTGAGGGCTACGACAGATTATTGGGTAAATGATATAACCGGCAGGCCATTTTTTGTTGTTGAAAAGCCAATAGACCCGGGGTTATTAAAAACCCTGAGAGATGACATTGTCCCCAGGCTTATAAACGATATACCTTTTCAGCCCACTGACCAGCAACTGATAGACAATCCTTATCTATGCCGGTTTGTCCTGGTGTTTGACCGGGAAGGTTACAGCCCTGCATTTTTTAAAGAGATGTGGAAGAAATATCGTATATCCTGCATCACCTACCATAAGCATCCAAAAGGATCATGGCCTTCAGAATGGTTTAAAAAACAGGAGGTAGTTATGCCTAATGGCGAAAACGTAACTATGAATCTTTGTGAAATGGGAAGCCTGGTCGGGTCAGGTGATAATGCCACATGGATGAGGGAGGTTCGCAAGCTTACAGATTCGGGGCATCAGACAAGCTTAATAAGCACTGCTTTTGATTTGCCTCACACAGAGCTCGCTGTTCGTATGTTCAGTAGATGGTGTCAGGAAAACTTCTTCAGGTATATGATGGAACACTTTGCCATTGACCTTCTTCAGGAGTATGGCACTGAAAAGATTCCTGACACCGAAAGGGTTGTTAACCCGTCTTGGAGAGACTATAAAAGGGTACACGACTCGATTCAAAACAAGCTCAAATACCGTCTCGCCTGTTTCGCAGAGATGACAATCTTCCCTGAATATGACAATGATTCATTAAAATATCACAGGTGGGAAAAGAAAAAGGGTGACCTCCTGGAGGGAATTAATCAATACAAGCATCATATTGCAGATATAAAAGAAAAACTCAATAATACTAAAAAACATATCTATCTTATGGAGCTTCCCGAAAAGGATAGATTTAACCGGTTACTCCCAGGGCGTAAGCGTCTCATGGACACTGTTCGTATGATTGCATACAGGGCAGAGACTGCTATGGTTGGGTTATTGAAACAGGCAGGTTTGGCTTCTCCTTTAGCACGAAAACTGCAGCAGGATCTCTTTGTTACCGAAGCGGATATATTACCTGACTCAGAGTCAAAACTCCTACGGGTTCGTGTGCATTATGCCTCAAGACCCGCTACTAACCGGACCCTATGTGCCCTTTTTGAGCTACTCAATAATGCTGAGATTATCTTTCCAGATACCGATATGAAAATCATTTATGAGCTGGGGGGCTCCCAGCCCCACCCCAAATAATGGCCAATTCCGCGACTCAAGGTGTCTCTTTCACTTCCCGGAGGTAAGGTTTTCTGAAATTTTACTTTTCCTGATTTTTATATATTTCTCCCTGTTGCAGGCGGATGCCCTATCTGAATATTCCTCTGAATATACCAGCTTCCATGGCCGTTTTGTTTTTGTATATAGAGACCGGCCCTGATTATGCCTTTCCAATCGGTCTTCAATATTACGTGTTGAGCCCACATAATAGGTACCATCAAGTTCTGACTGAAGTATGTAAACATAGTAGGGCACGCTTGAATACCTTCTACTGGATTTGAGAAAAGAAAAAAGCCTGTTTCATTTGAAACAGGCTTTTTTCTATATGGTGGCGGGAGCGACGAGACTCGAACTCGCGACCTCCGGCGTGACAGGCCGGCGTTCTAACCAACTGAACTACGCCCCCGCAATACACTAATCTAAACAATCTTTGTCGCAGCGACCTTCCCGCTGCAAGCGGGGCGTTCTAACCAACTGAACTACGCCCGCGTACTCCTAATTTTCAAGGAGACTTGATACCCTTTTTAAAAGGCTTAATCAAGCTTTTTTTAAAAAGGTGGTGGGCGGAACAGGGATCGAACCTGCGACATTCGGCTTGTAAGGCCGACGCTCTCCCAGCTGAGCTATCCGCCCACTTTTTTATTACTCTACCTTGTTAAGGTCTTTTTCTATTTTGAAAGAACTAATTACTGCGATATCCCCGCTTACAAGCGGGACGCTCTCCTGACCTGTCTATCCGGCCGGGAAAGCCGCTTTTCTCTCATATGACCACCTTATTGTCAAGTATTAATGTGCAGTTACCTCATTATTTTGTGGCGGTTTTATATCCATACACGCCTCAATATTGAAGGGCACACATTCATCTTCAGGGGCAAAAAGCTCTTCACCCTCTTTAAGTATAAGTGCCTCTTTCAAAACCTGATCCATATGCTCAACAGGTATTATCTCTATCTTTTTCAATATCCTTTCCGGGATCTCCTCAAGATCTTTCAGGTTTTCCATGGGTATTAATACCTTGGTTATATTACCCCTGTGAGCGGCAAGTATCTTTTCCTTGAGCCCGCCAATAGGAAGTACCCTTCCCCTGAGGGTTATTTCACCAGTCATTGCAACCTTGTGATTTACCGGTCTGCCTGTAAGGGCAGAGATAATCGTGGTTGCAAGGGCGATACCTGCGGATGGACCATCCTTCGGGGTTGCCCCTTCAGGCACATGTATATGTATATCCACCTTTTCATAAAAGAGGTCAGGCAGTTTAAGCTGCCTTGCTCTAGTCCTCACATAGCTCATGGCCGCCTGGGCAGATTCCTGCATTACATCACCGAGCTTCCCGGTAAGCTTTAACGCCCCTTTACCTGGCATGATGGCTGCCTCTGTCTGGAGCAGTTCGCCACCCACCTCGGTCCAGGCAAGTCCTGTTGTAACACCTACAGCATCCTGCTCTTCAGAGCTGCCAAAACGGTACTTAATAACACCCAGATACTTGTTCAGGGATGTAGCAGAGATAGTTATCTTTGTCTTTTTACCCTTTTTGACAACCTCCTTTGCCACCTTGCGGCATATGGAGGATATCTCTCTTTCAAGGTTCCTGACACCCGCCTCCCTTGTATAGTTCCTGATTATATTCAATATGGCCTGGTCTGAGATAATGATATTTTTATCAGTAAGGCCATTCAGCTCTATCTGTTTTTTTACAAGGAACTGTTTTGCAATATTCAGCTTTTCCAGTTCAGTATAACCGGCAAGCCTGATTATCTCCATCCTGTCCTGTAAGGGCAGCGGGATATTGTACAGGGTATTTGCCGTTGTAATAAAAAGTACATTTGACAGATCATAATCAAGGTCAAGATAATGATCATTAAATGCATAGTTCTGTTCAGGGTCAAGCACCTCCAATAGTGCAGCGGATGGATCACCCCTGAAGTCAGTGCTCATCTTGTCTACCTCATCAAGACAGAATACAGGGTTGCTCGACTTGGCCTTTTTCAGGTACTGAATTATCCTGCCAGGGAGCGCACCGATATAGGTACGCCTGTGACCCCGTATCTCAGCCTCGTCCCTGACACCGCCAAGGGATAGCCTTACAAAATTTCTGCCCATTGCCCTTGCAACCGATTTAGCAAGGGATGTCTTACCAACACCGGGTGGCCCGGCAAGGCAGAGTATAGGACCCTTGATCTTTTTTGTAAGGTTCTGGACAGCCAGGTACTCTAAAATCCTTTCCTTTGGTTTTTGAAGACCATAATGATCATCATCCAAAATATCCTTTGCCTCATCTATATCCATTTTATCCCTGGTGTATTCGCCCCAGGGCAGGCCTATAATCCAGTCTATATAGTTTCTTACAACCGTGGCCTCTGCTGACATGGGAGACATCATCTTGAGCTTGTTATACTCCTGCCAGACCTTGATCTTTGCCTCCTTTGTAAGCCTTTTCTTTTTAATCTTTTTCTCAAGCTGCTCCAGTTCAGCCTTAAAATCATCCTTTGTGCCCATCTCCTTCTGGATAGCACGCATCTGCTCATTGAGGTAGTAATCCTTCTGGGTCTTTTCCATCTGCTTCTTGACCCGCCTCTTAAGCCTCGTTTCAATGGAGAGGATCTTTATCTCACTTACAAGCTTTTTGAAAAGGGTCTCAAGCCTCTCTTCAACATCTATCCTTGAAAGAAGCTCCTGCTTATCTGCAACATTTAGCCCCAGATGGGATGTTATCGTATCAGCAAGCCTTGAGGGGTCACTGATGGTAGATATGGTATTTGCCAGGTCTTTACCGATCTTTTTATTGAGTTTTGCATACTCGTCAAAGCTCTCTATGATAGACCTGATCAGTGCCTGCACCTTGGCCGAGTCCACAAACCTGTCGTTGACCGTGATAACCTCAACCATGAAGAAGTCAGGATTATCCAGAAAGGTCTCTATCCTGGCCCGCTTTTTACCCTCGATAAGCACCTTTACAGTGCCATCAGGGAGTGTAAGTTTCTGAAGGACAGTGCCCAGTGTGCCGAATGTATAGATATCATTCTCTACCGGGTTATCTATTGTGGCATCCTTCTGGGCCGCAAGGAAAATCTCCTTGTCATTACTCATGGCATAATCAATGGCCCTTATAGACCTTTCCCTTGCAACAAACAGATGAACCACCCTGTTGGGGAATACCACCATATCCTTTAGAGGCAAAAGAGGATGCCGGATATTGTCTTCAGTAAAAAACTGCATTTGATCTTTCTTGATAGAATTATACATAGTTTATGCGTAACCTGCCTTATTTTCATATACCAAAAGAGGTTCGGTTCCTTTTGTTATAACACTCTCTTCTATCACACATTCTCTCACACCGGGCATGCTCGGGATGTCATACATGATATCAAGCATTACAGTTTCCAGTATGGCCCTCAAGCCCCTTGCCCCTGACTTGCGTTTTATTGCATCCTTTGCAATGGCCTTGTATGCCTTTTCTTCAAACTTGAGCTCAACCCCCTCAAGCTCAAATAGTTTTTTGTACTGCTTAACAAGGGCATTTTTAGGCTCTGTGAGTATGCGTACAAGGGCCTCTTCACTCAGGTTGTTAAGCGTGGCGATTATGGGTATGCGGCCTATAAACTCAGGGATAAGACCGAATTTGATAAGGTCTTCAGGCTGCACAAAGGAGGTAATGTCTTCAGCCTTTGATTTTTCATTTGAGTCAACATTGGCCTCAAAGCCCATAGATTTGCTGCCAATCCGGTTTCTGATGATCCTATCCAGGCCGGTAAAGGTGCCTCCGCATATAAACAGGATGTTTGAGGTGTCTACCTTTAAGAAATCCTGCTGGGGATGCTTTCTTCCGCCCTTTGGCGGAATGCTGGCCATAGTCCCCTCTATTATCTTTAACAGAGCCTGCTGAACACCCTCACCTGACACATCCCTGGTTATTGAGGGGCTGTCAGACTTCCTGGCGATCTTATCAATCTCATCTATGTATACTATCCCCTTACAGGCGCTTTCCACATCGTAATCGGCTGTCTGCACAAGGTTAAGTATGATGTTTTCAACATCCTCACCTACATACCCGGCCTCAGTAAGGGTTGTTGCATCCGCTATTGTGAATGGCACCTTTAATATCCTTGCAAGGGTCTGGGCAAGCAGTGTCTTACCTGAGCCGGTTGGCCCTATAAGGAGGATGTTGCTCTTCTGGATCTCTACCTCATCCATCTTGACATTTGTATGAATCCTTTTGTAATGATTGTGAACAGCAACAGAAAGTACCTTTTTTGGCTTTTCCTGCTCTACGACATAATCGTCAAGGGCTGCCTTTATCTGGTAGGGCTTTGGAAGGTCCAGGTCTGCTTCCTTTTCATTTCCATACTCCTCTGCAATTATTTCGGTGCAGAGCTGTACACACTCATCACATATGTAAACCGATGATGAGGCGGTTATGAGTTTTTTTACCTCATCTTCACTCTTGCCGCAAAAGGAGCAGTGCAGATCACTGCCTGAATTATCTTTTTTTTGCATCACACAACCTCTACTTTTCTTTTTTTTCTTCTTTTACTTCTCTTGATTTTATTACCCTGTCAATTATCCCATATTTCATCGCCTGCGCGGCGTCCATAAAATAGTCCCTTTCAGTATCTTCCCTGATCTTTTCTATAGACTGCCCTGTATGCTCAACAAGGATGTTATGGATGGTCTTTTTTACCTTCAAGATCTCTTTTGCCTGTATCTCAATGTCAGTTGCCTGACCCTGTGCCCCTCCCAGGGGTTGATGGATCATAATCCTTGAGTTGGGAAGTGCGAGCCTTTTCCCCTTTGCCCCTGCTGCAAGCAGGAGCGCACCCATACTGGATGCCTGCCCCATGCACAGGGTGGAGACATCGGGCTTAATATACTGCATGGTATCATAAATGGCTAAGCCAGCGGTCACTGAACCGCCCGGGGAATTGATATACATGGTTATGGATTTTTCAGTATCTTCAGATTCCAGAAACAGAAGCTGGGCAATTACAGTATTGGCCATATTGTCCTCAACCTGTTCACCTATAAAGATAATACGCTCCTTCAGGAGGCGTGAGTATATGTCATATGACCTTTCACCGCGATTCGTCTGTTCAACTACAATTGGTATCAGCATATCCTGTTCTCTTTCATTAAATAAATCATTATAAACTTTAGCTTAATCATCGCTGCTTTAACACGGGTAACCCGCTAATCTTCTTAATCTTTTTCAGCATTTTTAACCGGTTCGACCTCGGTAACGCTAGCATTTTCAACCAGATATTTCAAGGTCTTTTCCTTTAATAGGGATTGCTTCAACCCCTCCATATAGTCGTTTGCCTCATAAAATTTGCGCAGCTCCTCTGAAGGGTGACCTGATTCCTTTGCCATCTCCTCAAAGCTGTCAGAAAGCTCCTTTTCCTCAACCTCAAATTTTTCAAGGCTTGCGATCTTGCCCAGGATAAGAGATGCCTTAATATTTCTCTCTGCAATGGGCCTGAATTCTGTCTTCATCCTGTCATAACTCAGCCCTAACTTTTCAATAGAAGCTCCCGAACGCATGAAATTATTCTTCATGTTTTCAATGGATGCCTCGATCTCGTTTTCTACCAGGCTTTCAGGGAGGTCAAAGGTAACTTTGTCCGATATAGCGGTTACAATTTTATTCCTGAGGTCTGACTCTATCCTCTTTTCTTCACGGGAGGTTAGATCCGTCTTTATCCTCTCCCTGAGCGCATCAACCGTATCAAATTCAAGTCCGAGCCCCTTAACAAAGGCATCATCAAGGGCAGGAAGCTCTATGCTCTTTATATCTGTTACCTCAACGGTGAATCTGATTGTCTTACCCTTGAGCTTTGGGTTGATATAGTCATCCTTGAAATTTGTGGTGAATTCCTTTTTATCCCCTTTCTTGAGCCCTATAAGCTCATCTTCAAAGCCAGGATAAAAACTGGCCCCGCCAATGTACAGGGAGTAGTTTTCAGCCTTCATTCCGTCAACCGCCACATCTCCTTCAAAACCCTGGTAGCTGATTACCGCATAGTCTTCCTTTTGTATGCCCCTCTCTTCGGTTAAGGGAGTAAGCTTGCCATGCGCCTTTAATATAGCCTTTACCTGGTTCTCCACATCATCATCGTTTACAATTAATTTATCCTTTTCTACCTTTACACCAAGATAGTCCGTAAGCTCAAACTCAGGCTTCACCTCTATGATCGCTGCATATTTGTAATCCTGGCCCTTCTTTATAATTTCATCGTTTTCTAAAACAGGCATGCTCAATGGGTATACCTCTGTTTCATGGATGGCCTTTGCCAAGGTCTCACGTACAATATCACTGGCGGCATCCTCAAGCACCTGGTCTCCATAGTATTTTTCAACCATTTTCATTGGGACCTTGCCGGGCCTGAAACCCTTGATCTTTGCTTTTTTAGCGTATTTTTTGAACACGCTATCTATCTTTTGGTCAACATCCTTTGCCTCTATCTCAACCAGGATTTTCTTTTTTACAGAACTGATTTCTTCAACTGTAGTTTTCATAGAATACCTTTATAATAAGTTGTTATCACCGATTTAACTTCCCCTGCCCGCATCATAATCAGCCTTTTTTTCCAGTGTTCAGTCTCATTTGAATCCATCAGTTTTGATAAAGGAAAATGTGTCTGAATTCTGACATCTGAAAGCCGTCTTTTTAACCTGAACCAGCTTTTTCCGGATGGAAACAAAAATGGAAAAACAGAAGTAATGTAATACCGGAACCAGTTAATTTAATAATTACCTTCAGGTAACCCTGTTATTTCAAAAAACAAACAGGTCAAAAGCTAATTATAATTTACCTAATATCAAGCTGGATAAGGAAAATAATAAATGGCTTCAAGACTGTCAATAACAATTATATATATGTTAGCATAAACCATGCCATTTATAAGGTATGCCAGGGGTGGAAAACCTGTAAAAACAGAAGGCTCAAGGGGCTGTTTTACATCGTCATCATGACGATCATCAAGGATTATAAAAGGGGTGGAATACCAGATAGCCCTGATATTACTGGTTTTTTGGGCAGGGATACGGTAAAGACCATATCCTTTTCCTCCTGGGCATATGACAGAAGACCCCCTATATCCTTTAAAAGCCTGTATGAAAGGGGCAGGCTGAAATCCCTTTCGCTGCTGTTAAATGGAAGAAAAAACATATCAGGGTCTTCTACCTTTGTATTGGAGACACTGTTTTTGAATTCTATATGACAGTTATTATCACTTTCATATGTTTTTATTGTAACTTCATTGCCATTATTATTCTCTTTTCCTGATGCCCTGAGCAGCTCTGCAAATGTCCCTATAATAATATCCCTGTCTGTCTTTACAGGTGCAATGGTGCTGTCAAGGTCAAGATTGATATTCACCTTTTTGGGGGCTGTTTCCGAGAGATACCTTTCAACACAGAAGGAGATGAGGTTGTTTATTTGGCACTCTTCATAATTCACCTCAACAGGCTTCAGGTATTCTGCTATCCGTTTAAGGATACTTTCAAGACGTTTTGATTCCTTTAGTATGATGTCGCCTTCAGGCAGGTCAGGGAACCTTTTTCTGAGACGCCTTGCAAAACCGCCAATGGAGACAAGGGGGTTTCTTATGCCGTGTGCAACCTCTGCGGATATGGAGCTGAGCAGCTTTAGTTTTTCCTTCTGTATGATCTCCTTTTCAAGAACAACACGATCTGAAATATCCACGATCATGCCTTTTATGGTATTTGAAGTACCTCCCCCCATGGGTTTTGCCCCTGTTATGGAGCCAATCATGACATTAATAAGGCGTCCACCCCTGTGGATCATGCGGCACTCTTCGGAAAACCTAAAGTTCTGGGACTGAAAGGCCCTGTTAAAGGTCTCCCTTATACGCGGGCGGTCATCAGGGTGTATCCTTTCCATAAGCCACCCCGGCCCTGTTGATGCCTCTTCAGCAGAAAAGCCAAGCATGGGTTCACATGCCCTGTTTATAAATTCCAGCTCAAGATCCTCTCTGACAACAAAGACCAGGCAGGGGATATTCTGGACAAGATTGAAGTATCTCTGTTCGGCTATCTTTACCTGCTCTTTTAACAGCATACGCTCCTGAAAACGCTTTATGCAAAGATTAAGCTCGCTAATACCAAAGGGCTTTCTCAGGTAATCATATGCCCCGACCTTTATTGCCTGGATGGCATTATCAAATGTACCGAAGCCTGTAATAAAGACCACCTCAAGGCTGGGATTATCCTTTTTCAGGTTTGAGGCAAGCTCAATGCCGCCCATAACCGGCATGTTTATGTCGATAAATGCGATATGAAAGGGCTCTTTTTTAATGAGTTCAAGTGCCTCACCGGGGAGCGTGCATATTACAGGGTTATGACCTTCACGACTTACGGTATCGGCAATGAGTTCGCCAATGGCCGGGTCGTCATCAACAATCATTATCTTTATCACAGGGAGATCAACCGCATAAGACATAATGTTTACTCCGATGATTCAATGAATTGGATCTGTTTTTGAAGAATATGAGGCCAACTATACCATATAAAAGTGGCTATAGAAACCTGTTTATTGGATAAGAGATTGTCATCATTGTACCTGTAGCGGGTTGACTGGTTTATGTTGCCAAAAACATCTTTACCAGAATGCATGGTGAGAAAAATCGGGTTTTTAGCAGACTGTGAATGGGCATCCTTAAGCCACTCATCAACCGGGAGCATGGGGCCTGAGCCCTTTTCACCCCTGTAATGGCACTCTGCACACCCCTGGTTCTCACCCTGACCTTTTGATTGTGTTGATGGGAGCCACTTATATTCATGGTTATCCAATCTGCTATGTCTTTTAAGATGGATCTTTATCCCGACCTCACCCGGTGTGGCATCAACCGGCCCTCCGATATAATATCCTTTTGCCCATGCCGTGAGTCTCACAGGTGGTTTTAAATGCTTTGGAACTTCAAGTCGGAATTTACCATCAGGACCTGTTGTAGTGCTGTATACAGTAGCCTGGATTCTAACCACTGCACCATCCACTATGCCCTGATCATCACAGACGCTTCCTGAGATAACCCTGTTCACATCTATATCCTTTGCGGTTATGTTTGATATGGGATGAAAGAGAAACAGGTATGAAATAAAAACACCAAACAATAAACCCCATTTGATACTGGTGTGAACAGATCCTGTCGCTGAAGAATAAAAACTATGGAGACACAAAGGGGCCTTATTCATTTCATGTTGCTCCTGTAAGCAGCTTCTTGATTGATAAGGGTATATGATATCCAGTATTTTTGCAGTGGTAAGATTAGCAAAAATGACAGGGATTTCCAATGTCTATTTTAACCCGCCTTTCGCTATTCGGTATGTTTAAAAAATTAAGTGTTTGATAATATGGAATATTTTTTAAAAGGTCTTCACTACAGAAGCCTTTAAGGTTGCAGGTAGGATGGGTTAAGCGAAGCAACCCATCTTCATGCTACGCCTTGCTAATTACCAGGTCCATAAAGTCACCTGTTACAATCCATCCCTCCAGGTTACCGGTTTCTAAAATATTTTTAATTTCATCAGGCGTATAGCTTGCAGCGATGGAGGATTTCCAGTATTTTCCCATGTTGTGAGGTATAAATTTACTTAAGATAGCTACAATCATCCGCCCGAATAGATTCATATCCCTTCTTGAATCATGTATAAATAATTTTCCATCTGGTTTTAACACCCTTTTTATCTCATCAAAAACCTTATGCGGGTCAGCCCAGTGATGCAATGAATCGCGGGAAATTACCAGATCTATGGATGAATTATCAATCTCTTGCATGTTTTCTGCAAACCCGATCTTATATTCGCATCTATCATCAACGGCCTCCTCCTTTGCATTTTTTAAAGCTACCCTGACCATATCTGCTGACGCCTCAACCCCGACCAAAATCAGGTCTCTCCGCTTTTGTAACAAATTGATACCAGCCCATCCCGGGCCAGGACCAATCTCTAATACCCTGGAATTTATTTGTGGGTCTGTTTTATTGATTACATTTTCAGCAAACCTTATATATTCTTTATGAAGCTGCCTCTTCATAATCTCGCTGTACTGTTCCATGCTCATTTCATGGCCGTCAACTATAGCCCCACCTTCCGGCACCCTTGCTCTTATTCTACCCATAATCATTTCCTTTTCTATTCAGATATCAGTTACAGTACAGTTAACATACAGATTAGCCAATCTGTACAGTGCATTTGTACTGTTGTCATCTATAATTTCCAATAGTCTTTCTTCAAAATTTTCCATAGTTGTATCCCTACATATCATAGATAGGTAAATTGGGTTAAGAGAACCAACCCAACAACATCCGAATCAATGATTTTCAATAATCGGACTTTTTTTTAAAGGAGTTATTTTTTTATGCTATTGCCTTAAAAGATATCGGGTTATTAACCCAACTTACATCTTATTCTTTTTACTATGCACCAGGAGTTCAGAATTCCCAACCCACAATACAAAATATGGGTTTTGGGCTCCCTTTCGCATGAGCATAATCAGGAACGGTTTGTTGAAAATATAACTTCTAAAAGAAAGTGAATCGGCAATAAAAACTTCAGACTTCAGGACTGCGCCTTTTTCGTCCAGGCGAAAACGTATTGATTGCCCAGCAAGCCCTATACTTGTACCATTGATTTTTTCATTCGCACTTTGAATTGGCTGATTATACAGCTCATGATATCTGCGAAGGATGTCAAAGTTCAGGACAGGGATAATTAGATCTTCTGAATGACGCATTTGAGAAGGTTCTCCGGTTTCAATTCGTGTTTCAACCATTTTTACTGTGTTTGCAAGCGAATCACGTGGCGATACCTTGGCCAGTAGTATTCTATCCTCCTCTGCTTCAGGCTTGAGTTCAATGATCATATTGTCATTATCCTTATAATAGAGCACGTTCACCTGTCTCGCCAATTCCACTTCATCATTTTGAAATTGTCTAATCCCAAATGAATCCACATAATCCCCGTCAAAATTTAATTCACCATGAAAGCGGGTGAATGCCTTTTTGAATGGCAACTCCTTGAAAAGATATGCATAGATCACCCATGTCATCTGTGATGTTGATGCGTTATTCAATAAAGCAGGAACTGCCAGTCCATTAAATTTTAATTTTAACTGTTCCCGGATTTTATCTATAATTCCCTCATTTTTCAGGCCTGCCATGGCCACATAACACTCTTCATTCAGATCGTTTTTTGAGGCCCCTTTCTTGTTAAATATCCTAACCATATGAGAGCGGGATTTTATCTCTATAGGGCTGCCTGTCAATTCGCCTAGTTCATTCCATGCCAACTGGAACGTGCTGCACCATAAAATGTTGGTACCCGAAATAATTTTTTGTTCCATATGGGGTGTAACAATTGTGCGCTTCAGTTGTTCCGCATCTACTTTAAGGTCGGGAACGCCTGCTATCTCGTCATGAGTTTTTAACTCTTGCGTCGGTGCGGGTAAAGTAATGAATAACATTATTACCAAAACAGCCAAAATTGAAAAGAGGTATTGATGCCTTTGCATAATATGCCCTATGAACAAATTAGTTTTCATATAATAACTACTTGTCTTCTGATATTTTGCCAACAGTTTGAAACAATCCTTGTGACTGAAATATAGCTTAAAAAGACTTTTTACTTCTATAAATGATTGTCTTGCGATAGGACATAATAGATTTATGGAATTACCCTGTCAATCTTATAACCTCGTCATTATAAATAGGTAGAAGGTAGGATGGGTTAAGCGAAGCAACCCATCTTCATGCTTGTTTGCCTTGAAAAGAAAACATGGTATACACACTGAAGATGGGATGGGGGATAAGGGTTATGAAGATAAAAAATATTTGCGTAAACTGCGGTTCAAATACAGGTACCAGGCATGAATATCTAAAGGCCGCTATTGATCTTGGAAGATATCTTGCAAAAAACAGTATCGGGATTGTCTATGGCGGGGCAGGGGTGGGGCTTATGGGGGCACTGGCTTCATCCGCCTTACAGAACAATGGAAAGGTTATTGGTGTAATACCTGAATCATTTGCGGATAGGGTTGCACACAACAATCTGACTGAACTCCATATTGTTTCAACCATGCATGAACGAAAGACAATGATGTTTGATCTCTCAGATGGCTTTATCGCGCTGCCCGGAGGTATGGGCACCATTGAGGAGATATTTGAGGTTCTGACATGGGCGCAACTGGGGTATCATGCAAAACCCTGCGGCATCCTCAATATATGCGGGTACTATGACAGTATGCTCGCATTTCTTAAAAATGCTGTGGATCAGCAGTTTGTAAGAAAAGAACATAAAGATATGCTGCTTATTGATGTTGACCCGGAGAGTTTATTAACAAGGTTTAATAATTATGACGTTGTTCCTATAGAAAAATGGATTGATATACAGGAGAGGTAGGATGGGTTAAGCGAAGCAACCCATCTATTCCTAAATACCTACGCCACTTCAAGACGCAGTTCCCTGCCTAATGCCTGGGCGTAATTCACCAGAGTGGACAGGCGTATATCTTCCGAATGGTTTTCGATCCGCGAAATCGCGGATTTTTTTGTATTTAGTTTTTCAGCCACCTGCTCCTGAGTGTACCCGGCCTCAAGCCTTGCCTGTTTCAGAAGAACCCCAATTTTAAATTGCTCATATCCTTTATCAAAATTTTTGTTGAACCCGGGGCTTTTCTTTTTTCTTTTGTCTATATATTTATCAAAATCATCCATTTTTACCTCCTGCTTAAAAAATCTTTTTTTCTTTTTTCCGCTAACCTGATCTCATTCGCCGGAGTCTTCTGACTCTTTTTTTGGAATGAATTTGTCAGTATGATCAATTCTTTTCCATGGAAAAATCCCAGCAAACGAAATGTATCTTTCCCGGCATCAACCCTGATTTCCCAAATATCCTCTGTATTTATAAGCTTCTTAAAATATTTTGATGGAACCACATCAAGTTCTCTAACCAATTTTAAAACCCAGGCTATTTTGGTTACCTGATTATCTGTTAAACTATCCAAGTATCCTTCAACAGGACATTTTCCAGATGAGGTTTTATAGAAAGAGATTGTTTTCATGAATAAAAGGTAAACAAATATGTGAACATTGTCAAGATTCTAAAACAGAGATCTGGGCGTCGTCTGAAAATTGTCTTTGGGCCAGGATACGCAGTATGTACCCTGGCTCAAAACATTATTTTAGTTGTAACTCAGCCCAAACCCTATCGGAAATAGCGGGTTATATTTTTCCTTTGGCATATTGATGTTCATTGGAAGCTCTGCATTTGATCTTGGCCATGAGAAAGAGAGCTTTCCTGTTGGATTAAAGTCGCCGAACAGCACATCTGTAATCCCCTGCCCCTCAGTGCCGGGTAAAAATGCTGCAACAATGGCATCTGCCTGCGGGAGTATATCATTAACAATCATTGGTCTGCCTGAGATCACAATCACCACCACAGGTATCCCTGCATTTTTAAGGTTGTTAATGGTTGCGATATCCTGAGCATCAAGAGAGAGGTCTTCTTTATCGCCAACACCCTCAGCATATGGCTCTTCACCTACAACAGCAATACCAAAGGCTGCACCCTCTGCGCCTGTTCCATCAAGGGAGTATGTCACCTCAGTTTCTTTCGAGACCGCCTGCTTAACAGCAGAAAGCACGGTTGTGCCGCCAGGTGTAACATCCCCTGTCTGCCCCTGCCAGCGGATGGTCCATCCGCCGCACTGGTTACCTATGTTATCTGCGTTCTTTCCTGCCACATGAATCCTTGCGCCTGTTTTAGAGAGGGGCAGCATCTTGTTATCATTTTTTAAAAGCACCACTGATTTACGCACCGCCTCCCTTGCAACAGCACGGTGTTCAGGTGACCCAAATTCATTGTGTAATGCCCTGTCAGCCTTATGGGTTTTTGATTCATCCATAAGCCCCATTGCAAGTTTTACCCTTAAGATACGGGTAACAGCATCATCTATACGCGCCACAGGCACGCTTCCCTCTTCGACAAGGGTTTTAAGTGTATCGAAAAATTCACGATACCCTCCCGGCTCCATTGCCATGTCCATACCCGCATTAATAGATATCATGATGGATTCCTTAATGTTCATGGGGTTTATCTGGCGTATCGCATTATAGTCAGAGATCAGGAAGCCGTCAAATCCCAACTCCTCCTTGAGTATCTCAGTTAGGAGCCGTTTACTGCCAGAACAACGCTCCCCATTCCATGTGCTGTATGAGGGCATGATAGTGCCCACACCCGCCTCTATGGCTGTTATATAACCGGGGAGATGTATACGGCGCAGGGTGGCCTCATCCACCTTTGTATCCCCCTGATCAAGCCACATGCGGACTATATCGCCACCGGGGAAACCGGGCCTGGGCGCCTTTGTTGCCTCTGTACCGCCATCACCCGCATAATGCTTGGCGCAGGCAACAACAGAGAGGGGATCAGATAGATCAGTGCCCTGAAGCCCCATGACCATAGCCTTTCCAAGCACCTTTACTATTTCGGGGTCTTCGGAAAAGCCTTCATATGTGCGGCCCCACCTGATATCCTGTGGAACTGTTACCGCAGGGGCAAATGTCCAGTGGATGCCTGTGGCACGCATCTCTTTAGCGGTTATCCTGCCGATCCTTTCCACAAGCTCAGGGTCACGTGTGCAGCCTAAAGCAATATTATGGGGGAACATGACCGCCCCAAGCACATTGCTGTGGCCGTGAACCGCATCTATCCCATAAAGGGCAGGTATCATAAGCCTTGTCTTTAATGCCTCTTCCTGCACCCTGTCATAGAGATTGGTCCATTCTATAAGGCTGTTATCCTTGGTCGGGTCTGAATCACCGCCGCTCAGGACAGATCCAATAAAATATTTCTGCATGTCACCCGCATTACCGAGCACCTTGTCCTGCTCAGGCTGGGTCATCTGGCCTATCTTTTCATCAAGGGTCATTTGACTTAGGATCTCTTTTGCCTTTGCATCAAAGGCCTTAAAGCCTTTAATGGCTTGCGCCTGTTCGGGTACTTGAGACTGACATGATACAAATAGTAAAGATATGAGAATTAAACATAATAATGATAAATGACTTATTCCTGCCTTTTTCATTTTGCCACTCCTTAAGGTTTTATAAAATTTGTTGGAATTGGCGCATATTACAAAAGCCGCCTTATCTTTACAACACTTTTAGTTATGCACCTGATCCTCTTTACTTTTTAAGATTATTCAGCTATTTATAAGCGGATTTTTGTGGTATGTCTGATGTTTAAAGGAAGGTATCAGAGGTATCAGTGTGTCAATGAGGTTATGTTGCACTAAAGGAAAAGGCTTTATACTCCAGCATGTTCAGATTTATCTGGGTCTTCAATTCAGCCTTTAGTACAAATGGATTCCCGCCTTCGCGGGAATGATGAATGCCGGTCTATGATTTGATCACTTAAGAATACCTTCAATAACAGATATAAATTCTATTGGAGGCAGTTATGTCTATAAATTCCCTGTCCCCCCTTGACGGGCGTTACAGTAAAAATATTGACCCCCTTAAACCATATTTTAGCGAATGGGGGCTGATCAAATACCGCATACATGTTGAAATAGAATGGCTCATCATGATGTCTGAAGAGCCTGGCATTACTCATGTGAGGGGGCTGACTGATGGGGAAAAGGCGGCTTTACGAAAAATAGTCGCCGCCTTTGATGAAGAAGAGGCAAATATCGTTAAAAATATTGAGGATGAGACAAGGCATGATGTAAAGGCAGTTGAATACTATATTAAAAAGAAGATAAAAGGTTCTTCCATTGACGATCTCTCAGAGTCCATCCATTTCTGCTGCACATCAGAGGATATTAATAACCTAGCACACGCCCTCATGCTTAAGCATGGCATAAATAATGAATGGCTTCCTGCTGCTGAGGATATGATTAAAAGACTCTGCACCATAGCCGAAGAAGCCATTGATATCCCCATGCTTGCACGGACACACGGCCAGGCGGCCACACCCACAACGGCAGGTAAGGAGTTGGCGGTATTTATATACAGGTGGAAAAGGCAGCTAAGCCAGATCAGAAATATGGAGTACCTTGGCAAATTCAATGGCGCTGTTGGATGTTACAATGCCCATTGTGCAGCATACCCTGATATCCAGTGGGAGGATATTTCAAGAAAATTGGTTGAGAGGCTGGGTCTCAGGTTTAATCCCCTTACAACCCAGATAGAGTCACATGATTATATGGCAGAGCTGTTTCATGCCCTGATAAGGTTCAACAATATCCTTATGGATTTTGACAGGGATATGTGGGCATATATCTCCCTGGGCTATTTCAGGCAGAAGGTGGTAAGCACAGAGGTAGGTTCATCGGTTATGCCACACAAGGTAAACCCCATAGACTTTGAAAACTCAGAGGCGAACATCGGCATCAGTAACGCACTACTTGAACACCTTGCCTCTAAACTCCCCATATCAAGGCTTCAGAGGGATTTAACCGATTCATCCGCCATAAGAAATGCAGGGAGTGCAATAGGGCACTCTTACCTTGCCATAAAGTCCTCCATAAGGGGTATTGGCCGTGTATCTGTTGAAAGGGATGCGATAAATAGCGATCTTACCGATGCATGGGAGGTGCTGGCAGAACCGGTACAGACGGTAATGCGAAAGGCAGGCATAGAAAACCCCTATGAAAGGATGAAGGCACTTTCAAGGGGAAAGAAGATCACACAGGATGACCTTCATGCATTTATCAATTCACTTGCGCTCCCCCAGGAGGATAAAAACAGGCTGTTAACCCTTACGCCTGTGACCTATACAGGGATCGCTGGTAGCCTAATAAAACATATCAAATAGAGATACAAAAGAGACAAATGAAAGATTTATTATTTATACTCCCAGGGGATGAGGAGAGACTTAAGAGGAGGCTTGCGCCAAGGAAACGCCTTTTAAACAGCGCCCTTGTCTCTGATATCTCTGCATTGTTCAAAGAGGTCGAATCCTCTGGTGATAAGGCAGTCAGGGATGCTACTGAAAGATTTGACAGGATAAAGGTAGAAGAGATCCGGGTGGCTGATGCATATATTGAAAGATGCCTTAATGACCTTACTCCCAAATTCAGAAAGGCGGTTGAAAAGGCAATCAACAACATCAGGGAGGTAAACGAGGCATTGATGCCAAAGGCTCACTGGCAAAAAGAGATACGGCCCGGCACAATAATAGGTGAAAAGATCAGCCCCCTTGATTCAGTTGGGCTTTACATACCGGCCAGGAAAGGCTCCCTCATATCAACCGCCCTTATGCTGGTTACCTCTGCAAGGGTGGCAGGTGTAAAAAATATTGTGGTGGCCATGCCGCCACAGGAAGATGGAAAGGCAAACCGGTCAACGGTGGCAGCAGCCAAAATGGCAGGTGCTCACAGGGTAGTTATAGGTAATGGTGTGGCCCTGCTTGCAGGCATGACATTTGGCACTGAATCCATACCTGAGGTGGCAGGCATGTTCGGCCCTGGCCCGGCAGGTATAGCAGCGGCCATGAGTGTCGCATTCTCATATGGTAAAAAGGCAGTCGTGGGCATTGGCCCGACTGACTGCGCGATTATAGCAGACGAGAGCGCAGACCCAGGGTGGCTCGCTAAAAACCTCATGTGCGAGGCAGAGCATGGGCCGGATTCATCCGTACTCCTTGCTACCACCTCAATGGCCATTGCAGAAGGGGTTGCAAAGGGGCTTATCCAGCGTATTGCACTTGCGCCTGTAACAAGGCGGCCTATTCTGGAAAGGGTGTTCGGGCCGGATGGCATGGGCGCAATAGCAGTGGTTCAGGATATACATAGTGCAATAAGAGCGGTGGATGAATATGCGCCTGAGCATCTCCTGCTTGCCTGTAAAAAGGAGATAGAGGAGGAGGTCCTCTCACAGGTGCATAATGCAGGCGAGATACTCATTGGGCACAACACCTCCTTTTCTGCTGCCAACTATGCCATAGGGATTACTGCGGTTCTTCCCACAAATGGATTTGCAAGGGCTTTCAGCGGCATTACATGCAGGGACATGATCAAGACCTCTACAATAGGTGGGCTCTCAGCGGAAGCGCTCCATGACCTGGAAGAGACCATCCGGGCACTTGGTGAAGAGGAGGGATTGCCATGTCATGTGGAGGCGGCTTTCAAATAGTGTTAGGCTGAAAGCTCAAAGCTGAAAGCTCAAAGCTGAAAGCTCAAAGCTCAAAGAGCAAAGAGCAAGGCTGAAGGCTTTTATAAGATATCTCTTTTCCGATGCAAAGTTAGTAATGACAGCAGCGAGGTTCTAATGCAAAACATCCCCCCATGCATGATATATATAGATAAGGATGGCAAGTGGTTTTATAATGGCGCTGAGATGATAAACAGGGCCATTGTCCTTGATTTTTACAGCCACCTTACAATAGACGATTCAGGCATCTACATCATTAAACGGGGTAATGAAACCTGTTTTGTGGAGGTGGCAGATACCCCATTTATTGTGACAAGGGTGGATTTTGAAAAAATGGAAGGAGTAGAAAGGGTTCACCTTTTTCTGATTGATGAGACAGAGGAAACCCTTGCACCGGAAACCTTGATTATCGGTAATGAAAATATCCTCTACTGCACTATTAAACAGGGGCTCTTCATGGCCCGCTTCAGCAGGGCTGCATATTACCAGCTCGCATCCCGCATAAAAGAAGAGGGAGATAAATACTATCTCCCTCTAAATAATAAGAAATACTTAATTTGTGACCATCCGGAAATAGGCTAATCCTGGATGCGGCTTTCAGTCTTCAGCTTTGACCTTCTTACCTCATCCTCTCAAAATAGCTCAGGTCTATTTTTGCATTGGCCTTCAACTTTGCTACCCAGTCGTTTATTGCCTCCTGTCTTTTTCTGTTGGTCACGTTCTCTGTGTAGCTCTCTTTTTCCTGGTTGAATTTGGCCTCATCAATCCCCTGCCTCTCTTCCCATCTTATGACATATGACCCTGTCTGATTCTCAAACACGGTCTCAGGGAATGGTTTATCCTGGGTCAGGTTAAATGCCGCCTCATTAAGCCCCTGGGCAGGCCCTATCTTTTCAGGGCTTCCTTCCCTGGTAAAAAAGTCGGTTGAATCAATGGCCTTGCCTTTTTCAGCGGCAAGCTCTACCCATTTGCCTGTCTCCTTAAGGGCCTTCAGATAGGCTTCAGCCTCTGACTTTGCGGCCTTGAGCGCCATGCTATCCACATAATCCGCCTCAACAGCGGCGTAGACCTCTTCCAGCTTAGGCACATATGATTCCTTTTTATCTGTCACCTGCATTATATAGAATTCATTATTCTGCTCTATAATTTCTGTCAGGTCACCCTTCTCAAGGGAAAAAAGGGTCTCAGCAAGTCTTGCGTTATTCATGATCACAGGAGCGGGTTCAGCCTGTGAGAAAAAATCGGTTGTGATGTACTGCTCATTATTTTCACCGGCATATTTCTCAAGGTCAACATCATATGGCATCTGGTCTAAAAGTGTCCTGGCCCTTTCATCCGCCATGTCCATGCTTCCATTTCTTCTAAGTATGCTGTCTACCTGCGCCTTAGCCTCTTCATAGGTTTTGACTGATCTTTCCTTTTTGTCTTCCACCTTTATGATGTGATATCCATAGTCTGTTTTTACCAGTTCGCTAATCTGACCTGGCTCAAGAGCAAAGGCCGCATCCTCAAACTCCTTAACCATCCTGCCCTGTGTAAAATAGCCCAGGTCGCCACCCTTTGATTTAGTGGTATCTTCAGAAAATTCTGTTGCAAGGGCAGCAAAGTCCTCTCCCTTTTTCGCCCTTTCAAGCACTGATGCCGCCTTTTCCTCTATCTTTTTGACCTCTTCATCGGTTGCCTCGGGTGCGGTTTTAAAGAGGATATGGCTTGCCTTTACCTGCTTTTCCTGTGTGAACATATCTAGATTGTCTTCATAATAGGCACTGAGATCCTCCTCTTCCAGCGTGACCTCATTACTGAATTTTTCAGCGCCTATCTTTATATAGGCTATTTTTATCTTTTCAGGGACCCTGTAATTCTCCTTCTTTTCATCAAAAAAGGTACTAATGGCATCCTTTTCACGAGGGACTGTTGCCATGAACTCATCAGGTGTAAATTTAACAAAACCGACCTTCACCTTTTCATTAGCATACCTGTAATTATCAAGCACATCCTGGGTGCTGGGCACAATAAAGGTTGTGATGAACTGTGCAACCTTTTGCTGTAACAGCTCTCCTGTATATCCCTCTTCAAATGCCTCTGGTGTCGTGCGGTTGCTTGACAGAATGGCCCGGTATCTGCCTTCATCAAACCTGCCGTCAGATAAAAAGGCAGGTATCTCCAGTATCTTTTTCTGGATCTCGGCCTTTGTAACCGTGATCCCCAGTTTTTCTGCCTCCTGGGCAATGAGCTTCTGCTCAATGAGCCCCTCAAGCGCACGGTTTTTCAGGTCAAAGGCCTCAACCAGTTTATCGTTCCAGAAACTCTTATACTGGTTCTGGAAAGAGGTAAGCATATCATTATAGGCCTTTTCATACTCTACCCTGCCTATAGCCTCACCGTTTACCTCGGCAACCTTGATGCCATCATCAGAATTAAATGAGTAACCAAAGTAGAAGATAAAAACCACCGCAATTATCCCAATCAAAAATTTAATAATCCATGACTGAGCATGTTTTCGCATCAAACTGAGCAGCATTTTTTTGAGTCCTCCGATATTTTCCTTATAAAAAAAATGTTTATTAACATTATCTATTGCCACTGTCCATATTATTCTGGGTATCCTGGAGCGCAAAAATTTAACTTAATACAGTAAGTTTTGAGTTTACAAAAAGGGGCGAAAACTGCTATTCATTTCAGCCTGAAAATAGATATGAGGAAGAAAATGGCTGTAAAAAAAGGTCTGCGTGTAGAAAAGATAGGCGGGACATCAATGACAAGGTTCCCCGAGATTATAAAGAACATAATCCTGTATGACAGGGATGATATATATAATCGGGTTTATATTGTGTCGGCATATGACGGGATAACAAACATGCTCCTGGAGCATAAAAAGACCCGTGTCCCCGGCATCTATAAAAAATTTAAAGATCGCGAAGATTACAGCTCCTCATTAACAGAGCTGAAAAACCATCTGTTTTCCATCAACGAGGGTTTTGTAAATGCAGGCCTGAACCTTGATAAGGCAAACAGGTTTATTGCCGAACGTATAGACGGGGCATTCAGTGTATTAAAAAGCATGGATACAGTCCTTGCATCCGGTTATGTGAACAGAAACGAGGTGCTTCTTGCTGCGCGTGAACTGCTGGCATCCCTTGGCGAGATGCACAGCGCCTTTAACTCCGCTAATATCCTTAATAGTCTCGGATATAACACCACATTTGTTGACCTGAGCGGGTGGCAGGATGACAGGGAGTTATCTATTGACGGTCGCATAAAGGATGTCTTTTCTACCCTTGACCCGGCAAAGAGCATCTGTTTTGCCACAGGATACACCAAGGGTGTTGAAGGCATTATGCGGGAATTTGACCGTGGCTACTCAGAGGTAACCTTCTCAAAGGTGGCTGTGCAGCTTAAGGCCGAGGAGGCGATTATTCACAAGGAATATCACCTGAGTTCTGGCGATCCAAAGATAATAGGGGAGAATCTTATACATCCGGTATGCAATACCAACTTTGATGTGGCGGACCAGCTTGCTGATGTGGGCATGGAGGCCATACACCCCAAGGCTAGTAAACCGCTCGAACTTATAAGGATACCTATCAGGATAAAAAATGCCTTTGAACCTGCGCATGATGGCACGCTTATCACCAATGATTATAAATCTGTTGAATCAAGGATCGAGATCATTGCAGGTTCTGACAGGGTAGTAAGCCTTGAGGTCTATGAACCTCAGATGGTTGGTGAAGTCGGTTTTGACCTCAAGATCATGGAGGTGCTCAGGGCCCATAATGTCTCATACATCACCAAGATGACAAACGCCAACACTATAGAGGTGATTATTGATGAAGAGGATTGCTCAGAGTCCCTGGTAAAAGAGCTTGAAAAGAGGTTCCAGAGCGTAACATACTCCAATGCGGCTATTGTATGCGCCATAGGAACAAACATTGCCAAACCGGGTATTTTAGCCGCTGCCACAAAGTCACTTGCCGATGAAAAGATCAATGTAATGGCCATCTCCCAGACCTCAAGGCAGAACAATATGCAGTTTATACTTGAAAGGGCGGATTTTAAAAAGGCACAGCAGGCGCTGCATCGCGCAGTATGTGAATAATTATAAAGCCAGAGAGGCCACAAAGAAGTTTATTAAAAAACTTCTCTGTGTCCTCCCTGGAACACCATAGCTCTGGTTACAGCGAATGAATTTTTTGTGACAAATTTTATTTGACCATTTTCATGCACCCAGGAAATGATGAGTTGAAAGACAGATTAGGTAGAACGATTATTTTATTGCCATTCCAAGGTGAGGCTCCTGAAGAATGCAGGGTCAACGTAAAAATTGTAAAATCTCCTGAAAGCCTGCACATATCATTTGAACTGCATACCAGGCTTGACTCCCTTGTTATTCCTCTTTTTAACCCAGCAACAGCAATGCGAAAATATAACCTGTGGGAACACACCTGCTTTGAGATATTCATAGGGGGTAAAGATAGAGAAGCTTACCATGAGTTCAACCTCTCCCCCTCTGGCGCATGGAATGTGTACTCATTTAAAGGGTACCGTGAAGGCATGATAACAGAACCTGCCATTACCTCTTTGCCATTTGATGTGCGACGAGTCACTGAACGCGGGCTTGATCTTACAGTTGAAATTGATAATAGCCTTGTACCCATAACAGCGGATACCCTTATCGGGATATCTGCTGTTGTTGAGCACATTACGGGTATAAAAACCTACTGGGCAATAAACCACCCCAGACCCGCCCCTGACTTTCATGCAAAAGAGGGGTGGGGTGCTTTATGATCACGAATAATTTTGACAGCACTGTATATTTTTTTTATAGTCCTTTCATAAACCCTCTTAACAAATCAAAGGAGACACATATGGCAGGCATTATGAAACTGAAAAATGTTTTACGTGAACCCAATGTAGTTGAAGTAAAACCCTGGAAATCAATACACAACACCATTAAAGAACCTATGATCACGGGCCTGGGCCCATTTGATATAAAGGAATCTATCCTTGCCATGGGTTTTGCGCGCATCACCAAACCGGATGTCCTTGGCTCACCAACCCATGCCCACCCTTTTGATCAGTGGATATACCTGATCGGAGAGAGCACCAACTTTGTTGACTTTGATGCGGATATAGAGTTCACCCTTGGCGACAAAATCCTAAAGATCAATTACCCCTGCTATATCTTTGTACCCAAGTACACAAAACACTGCCCGCTGGATATAAAGCGCGTAGGAAAACCCTTTATCTTTATAGATGTAAGCGTAACCCCTGAGGCATCTGTAAGATCTGAAAAGATTTCAAAGGTTGGCAGGCCGACATATGTTGCAAAAAACAATAAGCCAGCCAAAAAAACAAAGGCGGCGGCTGCACCAAAGGCAACCAAGGCAGTGAAGGCATCCAAAACTGCTAAGGTAGCAAAAGCTGCTAAAGCAACAAAGACTGCTAAGCCAGTAAAGGCCACCAAGACACCTAAAATAAAAAAGACTGCTAAGCCAGTAAAGGCCGCTAAAACTACCAGGACAGCTAAGGCAGCAAAAACAGCAAAGGTAGTAAAGACTGTAAAGTCACCTAAGGTAGCTAAAGCCCCTAAGAAAGCAAAAGCAACAAATAAAAAGTAGGCATAAAAAAACAAACCATCTATTTACTTTGCCTGAATGGGCGTAAAGAGATGGTTTGTTCTTATATCAGATATTCAGAGCTAAAAGTTTTCAAGTTCTGCGAGCTGTTTTTTGTAGCAATCAGGACATATCCCATGCGAAGGCTTTGCCCCTGAAATATCCTTTACATACTTTTCTACTGAAACCCAGTCGCCAGCATCTTCCCTGACCTTTTTGCAGTAGCTGCATATAGGGTAAATCCTGCTCAGGTCATTAATCAGGCGGTCACGTTTGTCTATCTCTTCCTTTGCGGCAACAATACGAAGTGTAAGTTCTACCATCTTTTTGATCTGCTTTATGAGTCTTATGTGCAGTTCATTATGGGAGTTCTGCTTGTTATCCAGAAAGCAGACTGTACCAAACTGGCCTCCATCAGGCCGCTCAATGGGCATACCCATATAAGAGATGATATGGAGGTCAATTGCAGCAGGGTTATCTTTCCATTTAGGGTCATCAAATGCATTGGGAATCATATTGAGCCCTTTACTCTTGAGCGTATACTCACAATACCAGCCGGAATCAGGATACTGGGACACATAATTGGCAGGATAGGGGTTGCCTTCTGTTTGGCTTGAGAGAAGTATCTCTATCTCTTTACCGTCAAGCCTTGTAATAAGACCTGCCGGCACACCAAGAATATCCGCGGTTTCATTCAGAAGGCCCTGCCATTCGTTAAGTATATCCTCAGTAAGTTTTTTTCGGTCAAAAGGGTTTTTCTCAACATTTTCCATGTTCGTTTACCCCCTTCTAAAGGGTTAATGTATAGATTATACACCAAAACCTGTTAATGTATTATAATATTTTTTTAAATCTGTTTCACAGATCAGATTTAAAATAATTATTCATCTTTTTTCTTATTTGGGTACTGGCTGATATGGTCAAGCATCTTCTGTATTGGTGCTGTGTCCACATGGCGCAGCAGTGCGCCAATATGTTTTATCTCCCTATTTTTTGCCCCTCGTGAAGAGATTTTTCGTGCAAAGATTACAGCCTGCCTGACCTCATCAGGGAGTTCAATCCGCTCCAGCTCTTTATCTGAAAGCCTTGTAAGCTTCTCACCGATATCCTGCCTTGCATGGTCATCCTTTTTAAGCCTTGTCCTGCTTGGAGGGGCATCAAAGGTCTCTTCATCTTCAAAAAAACTGTTATTGTCAGGGCCTGGTCTTTTCATATAAATCTTTTTTTTAGTTCTGTTTTAAGGATTTTTCCATTCGAGCTCTTTGGGAGTTCATCCACAGCAAAATATTCTTTTGGCACCTTGTAACCCGCAAGATTCTGCTTGAGGTACTGCTTAAGTGCAACAGGATCAAACTTGTGCCCATTTTTCAACACTATACATGCGGTTACCTTTTCGCCATATTCCCTATCAGGAAGCCCGATAACAGAGCACTCCTGAACGCATGCGCAGGTATATAAGACCTCCTCCACCTCACGGGGGTAAACATTTTCACCACCGGTGATGATCATGTCCTTTACCCGGTCAACAATAAAGAGGTATCCCTCCTTGTCAACATACCCTGTATCCCCTGTCCTGAACCAGTCAAACCAGAATGATTTTGCTGTCTCCTTTGAGTTATTAAGGTACCCCTTAAAAATATTAAGCCCGCGCACACAAATCTCACCTATCTCTCCCTGTTCCAGCGGCTTACCCAGTTTATCCCTTATCTGTATCTCCATCAGGTTTGCAGCTGTTCCCACTGAGCCGATCACATGCCTGTGGTAATGGTTAAATGTTACGATGGAAGCGCTCTCAGTGAGCCCATAACTTTCAAAGATATTCAAACCTGTCTTTGCCTTCCACTCTTTAACCACCTCTGCTGCCATGCTCGCGGCAGCAGAGAAACAGTAAGTAACAGACTTAAGTTTATCCTTCAGATCAGGGATCTCCAGCATCCTGATATAGACTGTGGGTACTGCAAAAAATTTGGTCACCTTGTGACGTGTAATCGCCTCAAGGGCCATATCCATATTAAATGCAGGCTGCATGACTATTGCCCCAGAGCTGTAGATTGTGGAATTAACCACGTGCATCTGGCCAAACACATGATTCAGCGGCAGAAAACAGAGGGTTATATCCCTTTCACTGCTCCTCTCATATCTGGCAACATTTGAGATGGGGTAAAGGATGTTTATATGGGAGAGCATCGCCCCCTTTGGCAGCCCTGTTGTGCCGCCAGTATAAAGGATAGCGGCTATATCATCCCTTTCCCTGTCTATTGTCATGAAGTTCGGGTCACCGCTTGCCGCGAGTTCAATGCAGCTCATTGCCCCTTTTTCTATAATAATGTGTTCTGGTCTGTATCTGCTATCACCATAGTCAAGATCATTGAGCCTTGATTCCGATGTAAAAAGCACCTTTGGTTTGCAGTCAAAAAGTATCTTCAGGAATTCATTTTTTGTTAAACGATATGAGAATGTCACCGCAACAGCACCGCATTTAAGGGTGCCAAAGTAAAGGGCAATCCAGTCATAACTGTTCGGGGCGCAAAAACCTACATAGTCTCCGGGCTGAACACCCAGCTCAACCAGTTTTGATGCAAGCCTGGTTGCATACTCATTAAACTCTCTGTAGGTATAAACCCTGTCATCCTCTATTATCGCACTCTTATCAGGGAAAAAACGTGCAGAATCCTCAAGAATAGTAGCTAGATTCACTGACAATCTCCTTCAGATTTTCTAAAATTTCCTGCTCATATAGTATAATGAATTGAAAAATTCAAGATGAACAGAAAGCCTCAAACGCGGCCTTTTTCTTGTTGTTCTTTACATGGTTAATTCAAAAAAGTCGAGTATTATCCATTAGTTTTTAGATTTTTATGGAGGACACACTTAAAAATGGGTTTTTATTTCTATCTTTAAAACTTGTTAGCCTGTTCAGATTACAAATAAAGGGTCTAACCGAGGTAATTATAAATCCTCCTCAACCGGATATTCATAATTCTGAAATGTCCTGGCAATCATGATGTCCATAGACTTGAGCCTCTTTCCCTGCTGGTTTATACGCTCAAATATCTTGCTCACATCTGAGGTTGAATACCCATACAGGGTAGTAACAGGCAGGCGATAATTCATAAATACATTTTTTAACTGTAAAAGACTTGTTCTTATCTGTTCGGTACAGTTACCCTTTTCAGTAAGAGTATCTATAATGGCTGTACCCTCAATGAAAAGATCATGAAGTGATACAAGAAAATCTTTGCATGTCTCTCTTTTTCTGCGCATGTACTCCCCTGCAAAAAAGAATTTCAAATTGTATCCGTCAAAAAAAAGCCGGTGATCAAAATTTGCCCGCTCCTTTACCATGATATTTTCTTTGTGCATGGACATGAGCATAGAGGTTGCCCTCTGCTGACCGTCCAGGATATAAACATATCTTTTGGCTTTACATGCCTCATCATAATGTATTGCACCGCCAGGCCGTCTGTGGATATTAAGCCTTGTACCGGTTTCCCAGCACAGTATGTTGCCTATAGGGTAAAACATATAAATACTCTCCCACAGGCTTATGATATCATCCTGCCCCCATACGAACTCCCGCTGAAATGAAGGGATTAAGATATGACCTGCGGACAGGCTATTTACAAAATCAATAATTCCTGTATCTATGGTTTTAATTGTCTTAGTCACGCTTTTCTCATTATCTGCTATATGAATCATATATTTATTATGCTTTATTTATTCTGATAATTACAATAAAACCCTTTATTCATCAACCAAATATACCATAAATGGCGGGAGATAAAGCGCTCGTAACATGAACTATCAGGACCTACTCAGGGAAAATAACAGGTTAAAAAATGAGGTGGAACGACTAACCTCGGAAAACAACAGATTAAGACTGTTAATCGATGAAGAGTCTCATAGTATCATTAATGTAAAAAGCGATAATTTTATCAGTCAACCTGCCCCTGATATTCTACATCCTGAAAACACCTCTCACCCTGAAGTAACAAACCATTCAGACACCCAATCAAAGATCAAATTATTCATGTCGCTGTTTAAAGGTCGTGAGGATGTCTATGCAACACGATGGGAAAACAAAAAGAGGTCAGGTTCAGGTTATTCACCCGTCTGCCTGAATCAATGGCATAAGGATTTATGTGGCAAACCAAAAATCCCATGCTCAAAATGCAAGAACAGTTCATATGCGCCATTAAATGAAAGGGTGATAGAGGATCACCTGCGTGGAAATATCATTGCAGGGGTTTATCCCATGATGCTGGATGAAACCTGTTACTTTCTTGCAATAGATTTTGATAAGGAGGGATGGCAGAAAGACATCTCTATTTTAAGAGATGTCTGTAATGGGTTTCATATACCTGTAGCAATAGAACGCTCACGGTCAGGAAATGGCGGGCATGCATGGTTTTTCTTTGAAGACCGATTACCCGCAACTCTAGCCAGGAGATTAGGCACTGCCCTTTTAACATACTCCATGAATAAAAGACATGAGATCAGATTTAAATCCTATGACCGATTTTTTCCAAATCAGGATACACTTCCAAAGGGTGGGTTTGGAAATCTCATAGCATTACCCTTCCAGAAGGAGGCAAGAAAAAAACAGAACAGCGAATTCATCAATGAAGATTTTGAGCCATACCCTGATCAATGGGCATTCTTGTCATCAATTAAAAAGATAAACGAGGATCAGGTCGGACAATTTATTGCAGACCTATCACATGGACATGAATTGGGTGAGTTGAAGATCGATGATGAGGAAGACCCTAAGCCGTGGGAGACCACCAGAAAAATATCTATTAGTAAAAATGATCTCCCTCAAGTAATTGATGTCGTAAAATCAAATATGCTCTATATCGAAAAGAAAGGTATATCCGAAAAGGCGCTTAACCACCTTAAAAGACTGGCATCGTTTAAAAACCCCGAGTTCTACAGGCATCAGGCTATGCATCTCTCAACGCATGATTATCCCAGGGTTATTTCGTGCGCTGATGTAACAAAGGATTATCTTTGCCTGCCAAGGGGCTGTGAAATGGAATTGTTTGAAGAACTATCGATTCTTGATGTTGAAGCCAGGTTAATGGACAAGACAAACCATGGCAGAAAAATAGATGTGGAATTCAAGGGATCATTAAGAGAAGAACAATCTTTCGCCCTTAATCGGATGTTAAGTCATGATATAGGGATATTATCAGGCTCGACTGCATTTGGTAAAACAGTGGTCGCAATCAGATTAATTGCAGAAAGAAAGGTAAATACCCTTATTCTGGTTGATAAGGTAAACCTGCTTAACCAGTGGGTAGATCGCCTGAATCAATTTCTTGTTATAAATGAACCTTTACCCTATGAACACGATTCAAATCCGAAAAGAGGCAGGAAAAAGCGAACAGGTATTATCGGACAATTTGGTGGAGGGAAAAACACCCTGAATGGGGTAATAGATATCGCGTTAATGCAGTCTCTTGTGCGCATGGGAGAGGTAAAGGATTATGTAAAAGATTATGGGATGATAATTGCGGATGAATGCCATCATGCCTCGGCCTTTAGCTATGAAAGCATTTTAAAGGCTTCAACAGCGAAATATGTGTATGGCCTTACTGCCACCCCGACCCGAAAGGATGGACATCATCCCATACTGTATATGCAGTGCGGCCCTATACGTTATCGTGATAACCCTAAAAAACAGGCGGAGAACCGGCCCTTTGATCATTTTGTTATACCCAGATTTACCTCCCTGAGAATACCTTTTGATAGAAACGAAAAGGATATCGGTATTAATGATATCTACCCGGATATGATAACAAGTGATTTTCGCAATCAGCAGATTATCACAGATGTTGTTACATGTCACAAGCTTGGAAGAAACTCTGTTGTGCTTTCCCAGCGGACAGATCATGTTGACCTGCTTACTGAAAAGCTCAGGGAGGAGATACCCGATGTTATAAAACTGACAGGTAAGATAGGCAATAAACAGGCCCGTGAAGCCATTATGCAGATCAAGGATTTTCCATCTGACATAAATATTACTATTGTAGCTACAGGCCCTTATATAGGAGAAGGTTTTGATGAGCCACGCCTGGACACATTGTTTCTCGTAATGCCCATATCCTGGAAAGGGACCCTGCAACAGTATGCTGGCAGGCTCCACCGGTTGTTTGAGAGTAAAAAGGATGTCCTGATATATGATTATGTGGATGTCCATATCAGGATGCTGGAAAAGATGTATTGCAAACGCCAGAGCGGATATGCATCTATGGGGTACAAGATAAAAGGCGACGCTATGGATTCGGCAGCAGTGGATATTATTTATAATAGGGACAATTTTTTACCTGTCTTTTCAAATGATATGATCAATGCAAAAAAAGAGATCCTGATCGTAAGCCCATATGTTAAAAAAAGAAGGGTCTTGCAGATGGCGCAATATATTGATGCTGCTTTACAGAATAAGGTAAGGGTAAATGTAATAACAAGGCCAGTAGAGGATTTTAAGGAAAAGGATCAGAATGCTGTAAATGCTGCATTGGACATATTAAAAGGTGCGAGCATAAAAGTTGTCTTCAGGTCCAATATTCACCAGAAATTTGCTATCATAGATCAAAAGATAGTATGGTATGGCAGTATCAACCTCCTGAGTTTTGGTGATTCACAGGAAAGCATCATGAGACTGGATAATTTTAATACTGCTAGTGAGTTGATTAAAAGTGTTGAAGGGTAATGGTATTCATTCTGTTTCTCAATAATGTCTTAAAAAAAATAGGTTGTGATTTACTAAACAGAAAGAAAAAGATGAAAGATTATAAATGATTTCGATGCCAAATCATGATGAGTTTCATCAATTACTTTTGCAGATATTATGTCCGATTTTTTGAGTCTTCCGGGTGGTTTAATCTTCAGTTCATTACATTTGGTTTGGATATAGTTATCAATACCGGTTCGAGCACTTTGAATATCTTCATCAAAAACATACCCGAGCATTGCGCCGGATCTCATAAAAGGCGCGTATTGCCCACTGATAAAGCGCATCATTCCTTCGTTAACATATGCACTATTTCCGGGAACGAATTGTCCGCTGGGAGAAATATAGCGTAATCTTTTGGCCTCAATAGCAAAATATGTCTGAAATCCCAGAGTTGATGGCACAAGTAAATCGATCTGCCCGTCTATACTGTCTTCATCTGTGTCAGTTAAGGGTATCTGAGGTTGTAGCTGAATGCTAAATGGCCCATCGCGGAATGGATAATCCCTTATTAATTTTTTATGTAAACGAATGGTTATAAGATTTTCTTTTTCAGATGCTGTTTTCTTTCGTAATGTTTGACCTCCCAGAACAATTGCCCGTAAAATTATCTGGATATCTTTTTGAGGGAAAAGTTGAATAAATGCATTAGAGGCATGTTCCAAAATTAAGGCTCCTTTTTAGCCAAAGCGATCTCAGCATATATCTTTGCCGCATCATTTAAGGCAGCTGTTCGAGTCCAATTAAAAAGTATATTGGGTCGAATGATGAATATTCGATCCCTTAAAATATAAAAAATATCCCGCTCGTAAACCAGCTTTCCTTTTTTTCTTGATACTTGTTTTTGGAGTTTTATGAATAGATCAGCATTGTTTTCAAATAGCGGAGCTTCTTTGTAATGAGCTATACTGTTTGATATATAAACTGAAACCATGGCCAAGCCAATTTTTTCGTCAATACACCCTTCAGCACTTACACGATATTTTGAACCTTCTGCCTGAGCCCATTCGTTTAATGTATTTGTCAGTGTTTCTGCGTAGGGTTTTAATCTTTCTCCGTAATAAGGTTTAATCTTCGTATTTTGTAGGGGCTCTATGGTTACTGTTTTAGGAGTTCGCCAGGTTGTTGGCGTTGAACTGGGAATAAAAATATTGATTGTATCTTCTATAAGGGTAATTTCCTGCTGTGTAAGTTCGAAATACTTATATATTAATGGTTCCAATTCTTTCTGGAGTAGATCAACCTTTTCTTTTCTTTCTTTTTGCCATTTTTTGCTGAGGGCTTCATTTCCTAAGGGAAAGATAGCATGACCTTTGGGAGCCGCACTTAATTCGTTCCACATATCATTAAGTTCATAGTGGAGCTTGTCTATTTTTTTAGTTACATTTTTAATGATTTGTTCAGCGTCAGGTGAAATGAATTCGTCTCCTGGTAAGCCGAAGGGAACCCGCAGTAATTCAAAAAGATGGACTTTATCTCTCTCACTTCCCCAGTTAGCTGATGTATGGAATAGAAAGTATTTAGCAAGATTTGATCGTAAATAAACAGCAAGAAATTTTAAAAGATATGTATCTTCTAGAGGACCTGAAATTGAATGGAAACTATTCTGGAAGAGAACATCGAAATCACTATAAGCAACTTTCCCAAAGCCTTGACTCACGAGAACTATAGGTGTCTTAAACAAATCTGGAGGAGGCTGGCTATAAAATACATCTGTTCGATAATGCCCTTCTTTTAACATTGATTCTAACGATATTGTATCATATTGAGATAGAATTAAATCAGAACACCACCATGATGCCTTTATGCATTTTGTATTCAAAGGCCATTTGATTTTTTTAGGATTACGATCTGCGTCTTTTTCAAGTTTCTTGTCCGGCCAAGGTTTTAATCCTTGTCCTGCTATCCATCTTTTAGTCTGTTTTTCTCCTCGTAATCTCAAATTGCTTAGTACATCTACATGGTTTTCTAGAGAAGGGATTGATTGCATTATATCGAAAAACTTTTGATCTCTATTTGTACCCCAAAGGCGTTTCTTCCAGACTAAAGGAGCCATTTTGTTTTTTGATGCACTGAGAATTTCAGATAAATGTATCCAGGAACTGGCGGATGGGTTAATGGTAATAACACCTTTTCTAAGCCCATCACGATTGAATTTGGGAGCATTGAACTCTATCTGGTGTTGCCCTGCATGAGGTGAAGAGTTCTTAAACCGTGCAATAATGGCCGGACATAAGGCATTTTGAAAAAGAACAAACCTATAATCAGCGAGTTGGATAACCTTTTCCAGTGTCACAGATTTTAACCACTCACCTTGAAAAGAGTCCGTCTGATTCTGTATTATTTTAGAAGGTAAAAGAAGGCAGCCAATCCCTTGCTCAATAAGATATTGTGGAGCCTTCTCAAGGAATTTCTGCGCAAGTTGTTTGCTTTGACGACCTTTCCATGGTGGATTGCCTACAATACAATCGAATGTTTTATTCTTAAAGAGTTCTCCCTTTAAAAAATCGGCTTTATGAATAACAGGGATATCAGCCGTTGAACGATCAACCTCATCGCCATAATCCAGAAGTTTTGGAAGGGGCTTCCCTGTTTTTTCAACATATTCATTTATATCGCATGGATCAAAAAAGTCCAGATATGCAAGATAAAGGCTGAAACACGCTATTCTGCATGCAGTTACTTCCACATCAATGCCTCGAATCTGCCTGTCAAGGATCTGATTTAGAGCCTTTGCTTTTGTCGTATAATGTATGTGACCTGTTTGCGAATAGATCCAAAAATTAGCAAGTCGGTTGAATAGTGTAACCAGGAAAATACCTGAACCACACGCAGGGTCGAGGTATGACCAGTCATATGCCTTCATATCTCCATTTAATGCCACATCAATAACCATCTCTGCCAAAAATCTGGGAGTATAAAAAGCCCCTCGTTCTTTTTGATTTTCCTGATCTTCTGCCCCCAGAAAGTCTTGATAAATGGCGCTGATTGTTTCAACCGGGATCATCTTAAAATCATATACCCAAAATCCCAGGGTCTTTTGTCCGGTTTGAACCTGGTGCCCGCCAAGAAAATCCACTAATTTATTTAGATGCTCGGGTAGTATTTTTTTTGCTTCTGAATCAAGGGCTTGGTCAAACATATTTCCATTGAAGCGTTCCCTGAGATCATTAAAAAGATTCCCATAAAGATAATTAATTCTATCTTTAAAAGAAAGTGATTCCAGTTTAGATGCCAAGAGCATGGTGCCGGTTTGATTTGGCGCAAGAGTACCAATTGAGTATATTCTCCGATCAAGAAGATAACAGAGGAATAAAATCCGCCCGATCAAAGAATGGGCATCTTTGATTTCAAGGCCTTTATCACCTTCAGTCAATGCATTTCGGAGCGCCTTCAGGTTATCAAGAAGCCATGAATCTACAGATTGTTCCGGATCAAATTTCTGATAATGTGTTTCATAATAATGACCGGAGGCAAGATCATGATACATAGCTTTTATGCGATGCACATACTCGACAAGGGTTAGCTCTTCAACAAGTCCTTTTCCCTTCTCAATATCATTATCATCTTGTGGAGGTGTACCGAGGCCGGAATATATGTATACGGTTGTAGGGTCAGTCAGGACAAGGAGGTTACAAATACCCTGGTTCCAGAAAAGCTTTTGAAGACGAACTCGTTCATTCACAGTAAAGGGCCGACCATGCTCTTTAAGATAAAGGACAGGGCGTCCATCTACACATAAAACGCCATCAAGATTTAGTTCATTCCATGCACGCCTGATTGCAGACCAATACCCTATCACATTAAGATCATTACATGCCGATTCAAGAGAGTTGTAGAATAGCATCCCGGAAGGGGGGGACATGTGTTCATTAATAAGGTTTGGCTTTGCTACCATATCTTTCCATCTCTTCGTTATAAGCGCCTTAAAACGGCTTTTGCAACACCCTGGACAATCATCTCATCAAATGGAGTATAGTCCTTAAAAAGAGGATTTTCTGATTTAAGGTAATAATTGCCTTCTTTTATTGCCAATGTTTTAAGCGTATTCTCTCCATCAATCAAGGCAACTACAATATCACCTTCTTTGGGTTGAATGTCTGCATCAGCAATGACCCAATCGCCGCTAAAAATAGCACGCTCTTTCATTGAGTCACCATTAACAGTCAAAGCAAAAAGCCGATGTTCAGCCTTGATCCCAAAAATTGCTAGATCAACGTTTATGTCTGCGTTCCTATTCGCTACTTGCTTCTGCGGATGCCCTGCATTGATTTCACCTAGTATCGGAATAGCATTAACCGCAGTTTTTTTTTCTGAGATAAGGAGTTCAATACCACGGGAGCGCCCCCGATGGCAACGTAAAAACCCTTTTTTTTCCAATGCGCGAACATGGTCCACCGCTGCTTTAGGGCTTTTGTATTCGAAATGTTCTGCTATTTCTCGGTAGGTAGGGGAAGCCCCTTCTTCGCGTATTTTATCTTTTATAAAATTAAGAACCTCCCGTTGTTTTGGTGATATATTTAATGGACTATACATTTGTATAGTATGAATTAAACAAGATAGTATGTCAAGCTAATATAATGGATCAGGTTTTAAATTATCGAAGAATGATTGATAAAAATACACTGAAAAAATGGAAACTATTTGAAATTGCATGGGAAAATGGGAGTAATAAAACAAGGTGCTTTTTTAAACATTCTATTATGTGTAATACATTGAAATAAAGGAAATAATCTGTAAGATAGTGTCATGTTAAAGAGATCTCTTAAAAAAAATTAGTGTGGAAAAAAGAAGTGGTTAAAGCAGATAGATTGTCCCTAAAAATATTACTTATAGCACCCCCCATACAGGATTATTACGATACTGAGATACGCCATTTTCCTCTGGGGCTTTTATACCTGAAATCGGCCATTAATCATTTTCACCCGGATGTTGAGGTGAAAATCATGGATTTTCACCACGGGCGTGGGAAAAGATCTATCCCTGTACCGCGTGAGTTGAACTACACAAAAAGGTACTTCGGTAAAAATGACCTCTCTCCATTCAGCTCCTTTTATCATTACTACCATTTCGGTAAAGACTTTGACTCCATCGTTGATGACATCGTCAGGTTGAACCCGGATCTGGTGGGGATTACCTCTATGTTCACCCCCTACTATTTTGAGGTACAGGAGATTGCTTCGAGGATTAAAAGGCAAAATCCCAATATCAAAATCGTGCTTGGCGGCGCTCATGCCTCAATCATGAGTGTAGAAAAATTAAAGGATGGGTGTGCAGATTATGTGGTGATAGGTGAAGGTGAGCAGGCCATTGTCGAACTTGTCAGCCATCTAAAGGGAGATATGGTAATAGGTGATGTATCCTCCCTTGCCTATAAGGATAATAACCAGATAATAGTCAACCCGATTAAAAATTATCAAATAGAGACTATCCCTTCACCTTTAGCAGAGGATTTTGCATATTCTACTTACAGGGTCAAAGAAAAACCAATGTGCATGATACTTACATCACGTGGTTGCCCATATCAGTGCAGCTTCTGTACAACACACAGGGTCTTTGGTCGTGGTTACAGGCAGAGAGAGGTTGATTCCATTATAGAGGAGATGAATGCCTACTATCAGAAGGGCGTTAGGTTTTTTGATTTTGAAGATGATAACCTCACCCTGAACAAGGGCTTTATAATAGAGCTATGCAGCAAGATAGAGGAAATCTTCAAAGCTGACAAACCTACACTTACTGCGATGAATGGTGTATCATACTGGCACCTGGATCAGGATATCCTTAATGCTATGAAAAAGGCCGGGTTCGTTAGCGTTAACTTATCACTGGTATCAAGGGACAGAAATAGCGATCTATTAAGGCCCATGGATATGGAGAGATTTAAAGAGATTGCATGGCTTGCATATGAAATGGGCTTTGATATGACCGGCTACTATATACTCGGGCTTCCCGGTCAGACTATTGAGCAGATGATCGACTCCCTTGAACTGCTAGCCTCATTACCCCTTACAGTAGGCGCAAGCCCCTTTTATCTCCTGCCCGGTTCAACGCTTGCAGAGGGTATTACCTTTGACCGCGAAAGGATGATAAAGGCAAGACTTACAGCACTGGGCGGTAATGCACAGGATATCTATACCCTTTTCATATTGAGCCGTATCATCAATTTTATAAAAACACTTCCTGTAACAAGGGATATGGATATAAGTGAGGTGTTAAGCATGCCATCTAAAGGACGTGAAGGCATAGGGAAAATCATTCTTGAGAAATTTTTCAGGGATGGCGAATTGTGTATGAACCTTTCCGGAAACAGGTATGAACCAAATAAAGGTATTAACCCATATATATTAAGGCACCTTGGCACAACCATTAAAAAAAATGTCACAAAGAATGGCCATACAGTCAGGATTGATCAGTCCATTATATTTTCAGTTTGAATTATCTATTTTAATTAGCGGGTAATCACCTAGAATTCATAAAAAAATCCTAATCCAAACCCAATCTTATCATAACCTTCATCCAGCTCAAAATAGCTGCTGCTTGCGAAAACGCCATAGTTTTTACCTAACCAGCGCCTGTGTTTCAGGGTAAACTCAAATGAATCCCGATTTATCTCCTCAGGCAAGACGAGATATGATGCGAGGTATGCCTGATTTCCGAATGAATATGATAACCATGTCCATTGGAGACCCTCTTCCCCATATCCCATGCTTATAAGCTGGGAGTGTGAGTTGACAGAACCGGGGTCACTTTGATTGTGAAAATATCGGTATTGAAAAATCCATTTTCCCAGATAATAGGTAGGACCACCTGAAATAATAAGATCACTATGTTCGTTAAAATATTCTATATAATTAGCTCCGATTGTCAGGATGAGTTTCTTTTTTGCACCCAGCTTAAGATTAAAATCATGATCAACCCGGAATTCAGGAAGATATGGGGTATTGCTCCCTAAGGTAACAGAAGAGTAAGTATATAAAGAGCTATTCCAGTCTTTATATGCTCCTATAGTACCGGTTAATCCCTCGTCCTCCTGACGATTGTAAAAGGAACCCTGAAGGAGATATGTGAATCCGATATAGGGCTTTGAGAAGTAAGATAAATTTATGGTCTTCCAGTCTCCATATATTTGATTGGGGGACAGATGTTCATAAGATAATGAGGACTCAATACGACGGGTTTTCTTCTCTTCAGCAAAGATGGCAATATTGCTACTTATTATGATGTACGTTATTGTAAATAAAAACAGGATCAACAGGTTTTTTTTGTCCAACAATTTTTTACCTCTTATCTTCATTAAATTCGTAAGCCTTTTTTTAATACAAGTTTAACCAAAATAATTACTAAACCATACAGATGAAATTCATTTTTTTTGTGTTGAGCCAACCCCTTCAGTAGAAATATATCCATAGATAGTAACATTATTTTCAATATGAATTGCCTTCTTTGCGATAACTGATTTTATCTCTTCGGGCAGACTTATACATGACCCTTCTGATATATGGATAGAGGTTTGAGAAAATATATGACCTCCAATTCTCGCATTTCGGCCAATAATGATATCTCCTTCAGAAAAAATATTTCCATAGACTTTTACACCCTCCTCAAGGATTATCCTGCCATAAGATTTTATATCTCCTTCAAATATTGACCCGTACCCGATCCGAATATCCCGCATAAACACTACATTGTTGATTTCTATTGTCCCGGGAGGTAATACTTTATCTCTTTTACGAATAAATGAATTCTGTTGTGTGGTTATTTCCTGCGATTTAAATGTCTCAAATGGGTTTATAGTCGTTGATAAAGGATTACTTGAGATAACGGGTCTTCCGAAAAGCCTGTGGAAAATGCAGTTTTCAGATAACAACAATTTTTTAGCAGATGAAACACTTATACCAAGGTTGCAATCCTCTTTAATAATTATGTCTCCTTCTGCATCTAACCAGCGTCTAAACCTGACTCCATCAGAAATTTGAGCATTCCCTTCTATACTTAATGCCTGTAAAACATTGTTTGGTCCAATGATAACATCGCCTGTAACATGTACCTCCTTGTTTAATTGAACATCAGAGCCTGATACAAAATTTCCCTTTATTAAAAGAAGGTGGTTGATTATCTCCCCATCACCTATATTTAGCGATGGGTGAATTGCCAGAGGTTCGTCTTTAGAGAGTTTTACATTATGAATCCCATGTCCCAGGTTAAAACCACTGGTTGCTTTTTCAAGGATCTTTCTGAAGGATTTTGCGAAATAGCGCGGATGTCTTATATAGTCCATTTCGATAGGCAGAGGTTCTGCATCTTCTTTTTTTATTATCTCAATAAGCCCCGGGATAAATGGAAGAAGAAATAACAATAAAAATGAAATAAGTATTATCCATATAATCATATCTAATTATCTCTATTTTGACCGCGCAATTTAAGAATGGTTCCAGGTAATCCCTGGTTTTTCTTCCTGAACCTTTCTGTCTTTTCCCATTTTGATTTGCGGCCTGTTATTATATCTATCAGTGCCCCTAAAAAACCGATAGCAATAAACCATGTGTTGAAAAAATAGTTAAATAATAACAAAGGTAAAAGCAAGACCCTGCGCGTCGAGTTGTCAAGCAGTGTGGCCACACCGATCTGGAAAAATGGGGCAAAGTTGCCAAAGGTATTATAGGCACCTACAAAGATAAGAGCAGAAACCCCCGATACAATATTCATCTCACCAATATAGAAAAGTGCCAGCAAATCAAAAAATGCCAATAGCAGAATAAGTGGAACAGTATATACAAACAGGAGTAATATACCATCCAACTTCTCTTTAAATGATAAATTTTTTGATGAGATAACAGGCCATAGATATCTGAACATTACCTGGTTATGCCCTCGCGACCAGCGACTGATTTGACGTGCCCTGACATCCCACGTTTCAGGGACCTCTTCATAGCATTCAGCGCGATTTGCATAGGTTACCTTCCACCCGTTAATGAGTAAACGGAAGGTTAATTCAGTGTCCTCAGCCAGAATTTTTGTATCAAAATATCCAAGAGATTTGACGATATCCCGGCGAAATCCCCCGACAGTCCCTCCGTATTGAGGCGTGAGTTTCAGATTATATCTGGCCTGCTGATCAACCTGATACCCTCCAGATCTTTCAAGGTCGAGCATTCGGGCAAGTAGATTTGCCTTTGTGTTAACCGGTACTACCCGCCCCATGACAGCACCGATTTCAGGGTCATTAAAACATGCTGTAATATCCTTCAATATACCTTTGGGGGGAAGGTAATCAGCATCAAAAACAATAATAATCTCACCGGTCGCGCGTTTTATTGCTTCATTAAGAGCAGCAGGTTTTCCAGGGTCTCCTTCATACCTGTGTATGGGTTTAACTATGGGATAATGCCTGGCATATTCTTCAAGAATGCTCTGTGTGCTGTCGGAAGAAAAATCATTAATGGGAATAATTTCCAGTTTATTGTGAGGATAGTCAGCTGATATCAGCAAATCAAGTATCTTATTTGGTTCGATCAAGGTGTTATCATAAGTATCAGATCCGGTAACTAGTAAATCCAGGATCTGCCCGGCGACCTTTTCCTCGTTATGCATAGGAATCAGGACAGAAATCTTTTTAAGTTTCGAATCAATTATGTCCTGATAGTAGATACGTTGATCAGAAAAAAGCCTGTTCAGTGTAAACAGATAGTGTCGAATTGTATAGATCAGAAGAATAACGACAGTGATAACAATATATATTTTGGAAATTAAAATGACCATTTCCACACCATCCTGTTCATTCTAAGGTTTTGTGCAACCCTGCTATTGTAATAACTGTATATGCCCACTAAATATACGAAATCAATAAGGGGTCCAAAGGCGAAAAACAATATAGGGATATAGATAATCGAGAACCTGGAAACAATGAATAGAAAAAGAATATAACGCAAGAAGCCAAAAACAATAGAATAGATAAGTGTCAACAATACCAAAGCCGGTTTTGGTAAAAAGGGGTCAGGCATAAGCAAAAGGGCCAATCCAAGAATAAATGGTAGAAAAAGCCACATGTTTATCTGTGTCTTTATGTAAAGTTCAGAAAACTGAGTGAGTGTATAGGGAAATTCAGATGGTGAAATAGTAAAAAATAAAGCTGATGACAAATTAATAGCAGACATGAATGCAAAAAAAATCGCAATGTTTTTTCTTCTTTTCAGGCGCGGTAAAATAATGATCAAGCATAGAGATATAATTAAATTGATTAAGGTTATAATGCTTGAAGGATTTTTTCCGGGTATATCGATAAAAGATATCCTGCCAAGCAGAAAGGCCTGATCAATAATATGAACCGTACCTGACGAAAAGTAACCAGAAAGGATGTTATGAGTGATAAGACATATGCCTTTTGTTAATAGCGGATAGACAAATAGAAAAAGAAATAATAATGGAACGGTTATACACATCAACTCCAACAGGAATTTCCATACTGAACCGGTTATTTTCCTGTAGGCACGATGATAATATATTTTTGTTTTTTCCACAGTATATATATCTCTCACCGTCATGCCATTTTATGACCTAAACAAAATTCCGGCCTTACCTGTAAGGAATAAGGCCGGAAAAAGAAATGTATATACGATAGTGAACTTTATAATAATAAACAACATTAACCTTTTAAAAGTCGCTTACGTCTTACTGCCAATGCAACCAATCCTGAACCCAGTAATAATATTGTTGCCGGTTCAGGAACAGCAGGGATTTCGAAATTGTCATCAATTACACTGCCTGTTTCTTTAAAGGATAGGAAGATATTGTCAGCATACCCCTTGTAATCAGTCGGCCAGTAACTTCCAACCCCAACACTTAAACCATATACAACAGCGTCCATGCTATATGTCAGATCAAAACCATTGTTGAACGGAGCTGTCCATTCAGATAAAGTGTTAGCCATTAGGGCGTACCCTGTGAAATCAGCTAAAATGGAGCCATCTTCTATTGTATAGCCATCATCAAACACATGTCTCCAAAAGTTTTCTCCAATCATATTCTGCTCTACCCAGATATTATTGGTTGACTGTGTCGAGTCAGTATAAAATTTCTCCCAGACAAGCTCACTAAACATATTATCATCTCTGATTAACAGCCTTATTACTGGAGTCTGCGCCAGCCATGGAGATCCATACTCATCAGTTATACCTATATCTTCACGGAACCAGTCAAAGGATAATGCATCAATATCAGAGAGTTTTCCCCAGGAAGCAGTATTTATTTCGCCAGCATACCGTGAATAAAAAGCCCAGTCATCCAAAGTATTGGTGCTCAGGGCAAGTGATCCATTCCCTGACCGGGGATTTTCTCCGGTTATTTCTGCTTTACCATCACCCAAGGTTACCAAATTCCAATTTGAGTCACCTGGATAGATGATATTTTCTGCAAAAGCATTAAAGCTAATTAATGCAAAGCAAATAAAAGCAGAAAGAGATATTATTTTTAATAAAGCTTTATATTTTTTCATGATAGCCACCTTTTGTTTAATTTATTCGGCAAAATAATAAATTTCTTTACAACTTTATGCTTTAGCAAAAAACATGCCACGGAAGGCAATACTAATAATAACAATAAATTCAGCAAGATAAATGTTAACAGGGATCGCCTAGACCACGTATATGTAAAAAATTACCCAAAAACAATGGCATATTTGACATCAAAATGGTAATTATTTTCATAGTGTAACTCAAATTTTTTGGCAAATCATTTTAACATCTGGCAAAAGAAAATATTTCATAAAATGTCCTATCTCTTACCTTTACCTTATAAATACCTTTTTAATACAATATTATATGCTTGCACATATGGCATAGGATTTGCTAATTTTTATACTTGTTCTTTTAAACGGTCAATAAGTACTTAAGATTTTTACAAAGATAGTTAGTCTATTTTTCTATATGTATCGGTATTTCATGTTTGTAAAAAAGGGAACATGATGAAAATTAAAAAAATTATGTTTGTATTTGGCACAAGGCCTGAGGGTATAAAGCTCGCACCTCTTATCATAAAGGCAAAATTGCGAAAAGATCAGTTTGAGAGCTTTGTCGTAAACAGTGCTCAGCACCGAAGTATGCTTGATGATGTTTTGGAGTCATTCGAAATAAAACCTGATCGGGACCTGAATATTATGACACCCAATCAGTCCCTCCATTACATTACTTCAAAGATTCTCGCTGAAATGGAAAATATCATAAAGGAAATGGATCCGGATATCATAGTTGTACAGGGTGACACAACAACAACCATGGCCGCGGCTCTCTCAGGGTTTTATTCGAGGAAAAAAATCGCACATGTTGAGGCAGGATTAAGGACGGATAACAGATTCAGCCCGTTTCCTGAAGAAGTTAATCGAAAAATGACATCATCAATAGTTGATTATCATTTTGCACCAACAGAGTCAGCAAGAAAAAATTTACTGAATGAAGGTTATGATGATGCACACGTTTATATAACAGGGAATACAGTGATCGACGCCCTGTTGTGGACAGCATATAAAACGAAGGATCTATCATGCCCTATCCAAGAATTGACACCTGTCCTTGACAGGTTTTCCCGTTTTATTCTCATTACCGGGCACAGAAGAGAAAGTTTTGGGGCACCTATTCGTAATATCCTGACAGCATTGAGGCAGCTTTCTATGGCGAATCCTCAGGTAGCCTTTATCTATCCAGTACACATGAATCCCAATGTTAAAAAACCTGTGCTGGAGTTGTTGAAAGGGCTTCCTAATTTTTTTCTTGTTGATCCTATACCTTACAGGCCATTTTGTTGGCTTCTAAATCACTGTTATTTTACTATAACCGATTCGGGAGGTATTCAGGAGGAGGCGCCTGCCCTTGGAAAGCCTACTATAGTAACACGTGAGACAACTGAACGCCCTGAGGCTGTTAATGAAGGCATGGCAAAACTTGCAGGGTCTGATAAAGAGCTTATCATTCAGACTGCTCAAAGATTGTTAGATGATAATACTTATTACAAATCGATGGCCAAAGGATATAGCCCCTATGGTGACGGAAAGGCCTCTGAAAGAATTTTGGACATTCTTGCAGATGATTAAGGATCTGCAAACCCCATGATTAAGCTATTTCTGATTCGCCCTACCTCCATTCCTTTAACTGTGGACACGGTGTTTAAGGAATTTCTTGAATTATTTTCTGATTATATTTATGGTTCTGCCCTGACTAAATAATGGAGGGTATATGAAGGTCATAAAAAAAGGATATCAGGGCGTTCTGATATTATTTACGCTTATCCTGATGTTACACGTAGGATGCTCATCTGACAAGGAGTTCAAATTTACCTTTAACCGCCAGGATGGTGAAACATATGTACAGAAACTGTCAATAAGCAGGGAAAGGCTCACCGGTGCTGACAGCATGGAGATGGAAGATACCCTTTTGGAGACAAGGGTGACCTGCAGGAAGATAATAGAGGGGTGGGATATAGAGTCTCAGACCCTGAACACAATAATGATGAAAAATGGGGAGGAGATACAGAGCCCTCTGTTTGCTCTTATCTCAAAACTCACTATTACATACCGAATAGACAGCAGTGGTAACATGAAGGATCTTATTGGATATGACAGGGTACTGGAGGCGGTGAAATCACAGTATCCCCCTGAGGTTGCAGAAAATGTTTCAGCAGGGATCAATATAGATGCAATAAGGCAGAGGGAATTTTCTGAATGGAAAAACAGGGTCGGTGATTTTCTTGGTAAGAAATTTTCCATTGGTGATACATGGGAGCATGATGCCTCCTATATCCTGCCAAACGGAGATAAAATCAGCTACAGGGTAAAGACCCTTTTTAAGGAAAAGGTTCAGCAAAACAGTGTTACCTGTGTTCTTATTGAACAGACATATGACAGCGCGGGAGATGGTTTGACAGTAAAAGATGACAAACACCCTGAACTGGATCAGGAGAGTGCATCCATAAATGGAATGGTTACCCGCATAATAGATCCCGCCACAATGCGGATTTATAAAGAAGAGGTGAAAAGGGAAATACATATGTCTACCGAGATGCCGATCACTGGAAAGATACCGGAGGAGATTGTGGAGACACGCACCTATGATTATGAATATGGTCGTTAAGCATATCCATGGACGCCCTGCACCTGTTTACTGATGGAAGTTATAATCCCGCGACAAAAACCGGTTGTGGCGCCTATATTGCTGTAACAGACACAGGGGTGTCACCCGAATTATTGCTTGAACAGGTCAAGGTGAGGAGGTTTGAAAATACCACATCTGTCAGGCTGGAGCTTGAAACACTTTTATGGGCGTTTCAAGAGGTTGGGCAGATAGAAGGCAGGATTATTGTATACACAGACTCTCAAAACATCATGAGTTTACCGGAAAGACACAATCGGCTTGAAGAAAAAAATTATCACTCAGGTAAAGGCAGACCGTTAAAGAACGCTGATCTGTATATGGAATTTTTTAGAATGACAGAGAGACTTAAACCCGTTTTTATAAAGGTGCAGGGGCATAAGACCTCTCAAAAAAAGGATAAAATAGATAAACTCTTTACACTTGTAGATAGAGAATCACGAAGGGCCTTAAGAAATCAAAGGCCTCTTTGAGATTTTTTACTGACTGGTTGGACATAAATTTCCTCCATTGAATATTTAGTAATAGTGTGGTAGATTTTTGACCTGATTTTGTATGGAATATTACAACAGGCAGGTTTAAAGTCAATAGAAGTTGGTGATGCCGACATGGTAATGAAGGGCATTCAACTATCAATCAGTTAAAAATATAAGTAGTTACGATTTTTTTTACAGCAATAGATCACATCAAGTACCAGTAAGTATTAAGACATCTTTTTCTTGTAATATAGTTTATTTTTCACAGGTGAAGTAAATGCTCCATGAGAATGAATTTGTTATGCTGCTTCTTTCCCTGGGTGTGGCGCTCTTCATAATCCTTAAAAGGCACAGTTTCAGGCAGTTCTATGGATGGAGGCTGCTTTTTGCGGCGTTTTTCTTTTTTACTGCCGGCTCTGTTTTTACGGTCCTGGAAACCTTTATGCTCGGCACCATTTTCAACCATCTGGAACATCTCTGTTATCTGGCAAATGCCTTATTAATGTTGATATGGTGTATCAGTTCCATTACTGTTAGAGGGGATAAAAATGAATAGCCCTATAGCTGTAATGGATACCCTTTTTATCATTGCCGCTTTTATCTCTCTGCCAATAGTGTTAACACTGAAAAGAAGGATAATCCCGGCTGACATCAAAATAGTTATTTCATCCCTTCTTTTATTTAACATACTTTACGGCCTTTGCCTTTTTTTTGAGTGGACAGGTGTAACCAATATCCTTGACCCCTATGAGGATCTCATTGGCGCTCTTATACCTATGATGTGGGCCTTTGTTTTTTATGCGATAATGCAGAATATCTCGGAGAAGGAGCTGAAACAATATCAGGATCACCTTGAACACCTTGTTGAAGAGAGGACTGACAAGCTTGAAATTGCTAATCGTAACCTTAGTGAATTTGCCTATATTGTTTCACATGACCTAAAGGCACCCTTAAGGGCCATAGGCCAGCTCTCCCAGTGGATAGCTGAAGATAACTATGATAACCTTAATGAGGATGGAAAGAAAAACATAGAGCTGCTCAAAGGCAGGGTCAAGCGCATGTACAGGCTTATTGATGATATACTTGCCTACTCCAGGGCCGGGCGGGATCATGAGAAAAAAGAAGAGGTGGATATGATGCGGCTTACCGAGGAGGTGATCGACAGCCTCTATAAGCCTTCAAATATCCGTATTGAAATAGAAAACCAACTGCCTGTAATCCCTGGTAGAAGGGTCCATTTTCAACAGATCATCCAAAACCTTCTGAGCAATTCAATCAAGTTCATGGATAAGCCGGAGGGGGTTATCACAATAGGATGTCAAAGAGATAATAACCTGTGGCGTTTCCGGGTAAGGGATAATGGCCCTGGCATAGATGCAAAATATAAAGACAAGGTGTTTCAGATCTTTCAGGTCCTTTCACCATCGCCCAATCAGGAGAGCACAGGTATAGGACTTACCCTTGTAAAAAAGATAGTGGAGATATACGGAGGAGAGGTCGATATGGAATCAGAGGTTGGTAAATACTGTGAGTTTACATTTACACTGCCTGTACAGGCCACAGGAGAGCACAAATGAAAAAAGACACCCCCATTTTGCTTGTTGAAGATGATGAAATTGATCAGATGACTGTACAAAGGGCCTTGAAATATATCCATGTTACAAACAGGCTCGATATTGCCGGGAATGGTGAAGAGGCACTTGCATTTCTCAGGGACAGTAAAAACCAGAGGCCAGGCATTATACTTTTGGACCTTAATATGCCACGAATGAACGGGATAGAATTTCTTTCTGTGATAAAAAAGGATGCTGAGTTTAAAAAAATACCTGTGGTTGTCCTTACTACATCAATCGAGGAAGATGATAAGGTGAAGAGCTTTAACCTTGGCGTTGCAGGGTATATGCATAAGCCAGTAGATTATATGCAGTTTGTTGAGGTAATAAGGACTATTGACCTGTACTGGACATTAAGTGAGTTGTGCCAATAGGGGATAAAATGGCTGAAAACAGGGTGAGCTTGCTTATAGTAGAGGATGACCATGTTGACCAGATGGCCTATGAGAGGTTTATTATAAGGGAAGCGCTTCCCTATGATTTTATGTTTGCGAACTCGGTGGACTCTGCAAGAAAGATCCTGGCCTCACATTCCTTTGATTTAATACTCTCTGATTATATGCTTGGGGATGGCACCGGTCTTGAGGTCTTTGGCAATATCGGTGATGCGCCTATAATAGTTGTAACAGGCACAGGCAACGAAGAGACAGCAGTGATAGCAATGAAGATGGGCGCAAGCGATTACCTGATAAAGGACCCTGATGGCTACTATCTTAAAACCCTGCCCATAACTGTTAAGAATGCCCTTGACCGAAAAAAGGCTGAAATAGAGCTTAAGAAATACAAGGAAGAGCTTGAAAAGCTTGTGGATCAGCGTACTCAAAAACTGAGGGAAAGCGAGGAGCGGTATCGCACACTCATCACCCGAATGACCAACGGCTTTGCACTTCAGGAAATAATCTGCAACGAAACAGGTACCCCCTGTGATTTTAGATATCTTGAGGTCAATTCTGAATTTGAAAAGCTGACAGGTGTTGCAAAGGAAGAGATTATTGGCAGGAGCGCCCTTGAACTTTTCCCGGAAACAGGCACGGAGTTGATTAGAAAATATGGCAGGGTTGCCCTTGCAGGGGTTTCAATGCATTTTGAACACTATGCGGAAAGGTTTGAGAAATATTTTGATATCCTGGCCTACTGCCCTGAGCCGGGTCAGTTTGCAACCATAATTACTGATGTTACTGCAAGAAAAAAGGCCGAAGAGGAAAAGAGGCTTCTTGAAAAGCAGCTGTTGCAAACCCAGAAGCTGGAGGCCCTTGGTACACTGGCCGGGGGCATTGCCCATGATTTTAATAACATACTGTCAATCATATTCGGATACATTGAGCTTGCCCAGCTTGATATAACCGATCCTGCACAGGTCAGCCATGATCTTGCAGAGATGAAGAATGCAGCCTTCAGGGCAAGGGATTTGGTCAATCATATCCTTGCTATGAGCAGAAGGGCAGAGGAGAAGAAACACCATATCAGGTTAAAGGATGTAATTAACGAGGCAATAAAACTGCTCAAGTCTACAATCCCCTCTACAATAAACATCACAGCTCATATTGATTCGGAAAAAATCGTGTTTGCTGATGCATCCCAGATGCACCAGGTGATCATGAACCTATGTACAAACGCATATCATTCTATGAAAGTTACCGGTGGAGAGCTGACAATACAGTTATCGGATACGGAAGTGAGAAAAGACAGCAATAATCCTTTACCGGACATGCGGCCCGGTGAATATATCCGTCTTACGGTTAGCGATACCGGGCATGGGATGGATGATGAAACAATGGAAAAGATATTTGACCCCTACTTTACCACCAAAGGGGTGGGAGAGGGCACGGGTCTTGGCCTTTCAATAGTTCACGGGATAGTTACAAGCCATGATGGATATATCTCTGTAGAGAGCAGAAAGGATGAGGGGGCATCTTTTACTGTCTATATCCCGGTTGCAGGTGCAATACCTGATGATGCAAAGGCGGAGCCGGAGATTCAGAGATCCGGGAGTGAACACCTGATGGTTATTGATGATGAGACAGGCATCACCGACGTAACATCAAGAATACTTAAAGGACACGGTTACAGGGTAACAGTCTTTAATGAAGGCAGACTTGCATATGAAGAGTTCCAAAAAAATCATGAATCTTATGATATGGTCATTACTGACATGACAATGCCTGAAATGAACGGCCTTGAGATCGCAAAAAAAATGCGGGAAATCGACCCACATAAACATTTCATCATATGCAGCGGTTTCAGTGACCTGATCAATAAGGAACACCTCTCAGAAGAGGGTATTTACTATATGGCAAAGCCTGTTGTCATGGGTGACCTTATGAAAACGATCAGGGAAATATTCGATAACAGGGGCACTCAGCCCTCTGCAAAGGATTGATATATCATAGATCATAGTGCCGATATGCCACTTTTAAGGAAGAAAATTTACCACGGAGAGCACGGAGGTCACGGAGTCAAATAACTATATTGTGTCCTATATAGAAGCAGGAAAAATATTCTGTCATTCCCGTGAAGACGGGAATCCACTTGAGAACTCTATATCATTAAATAAATGGATGCCCGCCTTCGCGGGCATGACAGGTCTGTGAAATATTTTTTTAGACTATTTCTGATACCATTTACCGGCTTCATCCTTGAGCCATTCACCGGGGTCAGCCTTTTCAGCTATCTGTTTGGCCCTTCTCTCTCCTACCAGTTCAATAGTTGTTTCTGATTGTTTTGCAATGGCCTCATAAACCTTTTTGCGATCATCGTTTTCTGCCGTAACAATATCTTCGCTCTTTTTAGTCGCACCAACAAACTCAAGATAACCGAGGTTATTTTCTCCCACAATGCCGGCCTTTTTAAGCTCAACAACAGCAGGCAGACGTTCCTGCATCCTCTCCTTTATACCCTGTGCATAAAGGTTTGATGAACATAGCAACAAGATGAAAGTTATTGCCATTATTGTTTGAAATGATATTTTTTTCATTTTTATCTCCTTATCATATTAGATCACTGTTATTTTTTGTCTGATCCCTGAAGCTTACTTTCAGCCTTGTCTATGTCACTGAAAAAGTCATCAAGGGCTCGGTCAATCTTTACATTCACATCAATTGTAATATGTATGGGTTTGACCTCAACCGGCGCCACCTCGATCGCATGCCTTGTTGAGCAGGCCCCTGCTAAAAAAAGCAACCCTGTTAATACCGCTAATATCATTAATACCTTTCGCATATCATACTCCTTTTCGATTATTAATAAGAGTTCCCTGGTTTTAACCCTTTACCATGCGCCCTGAGCCCTGCGCATTGTTCCCTACTTTATCATATCCAATGCCCCTTTGTAATTCAACAACTCATCAAGGGGCAGTTTAAAATTAACATCAAGGCTTATCCCCTGAAAGTTGGAGCCTTCTGATGAGGTTTCTACACGCATAAACCTGCTTAAGTCTTTATCATACCTGAAAGGCAGTTTATTTTCAGGCTTTCCATCAAATTGAAGTTTAACAGCCAGTTCACCATCATTGCTGTCAAGAGAAAGCTTTACCCACGAGTAATCAAATGCCTTTAATGCCTCGCTTGCTATATCCATCTGTATATATTCAGGTGTGCCGGGGGCCATGCCCTCCTTGAAGATATCTGTGCCCTGTATGTTAATCTTTCCGCCGCCTCCCGGTGTGGAGTATAAAAAACCATCTTGAAAGCTGATCTTGCCCTTTGATATGGTTATGGGTATCCTGCCATTAACCGTCCCCCCTCCAGATACACCAAAGACCCCGAACTGTTCCAGTAAATCGGAAAGTTTAAGCCTGTCGCAGAATAGGATGATCAGGTATTCATCCTTTTTTGTATCCACCATGAAAGACTGCAAGTTGATATTGCCTCCGCTCCATTTGAATCTCCCCTGTTCAATAAATATGGAAGAGAGGCTGTCTACCCTGAAATCAATCGCGACATCATTAACAGATATATCCCCAAAAGAGGCCTTGCCTATCTTTATCTTCTGCCCAAAGGGGCTTCTGGGTGAAATAATGTCATCCAGTTTTAAGCTTAACAGGATATCTTGAAGGGTGAGTTTCGTTTCTTTGTTGCTTAACTTACCATTTTCTATATTGATATCAAACCCTGACTTGATCAATGAACCTGCGAGATTAATCTCTCCATCTGTTTTTAGCAGGCCATTAAACTTGTATCCCTTTAATTCAGGGGCAAATTTACCAAGGTCAATTTCAGCCGCAGGCCTATATGCCGGGATATCCGCTTTTATATTTGTTTCGCCGCTCTTTGATGTTAGGGATGTGGAGCCCTTGAGGTTTATTATCATATCAGCCAGGGCCGGGTATTTTACAGTACCTGCAAATGATATATCACCATTTTTCTGTGCTATTTTGAGGCTCACAGGGCCAAGGGCATAATCTCCATAGGTGAAATTTCCAATGGATAGTTTACCCCTGTCGTAGCTTTTATCTAAAGGCCATGAAAAGGGAAAATCCCCTGCAATTTCTTTTATAATTATTGCCCCATCCTTCATTGACACAACACCCTTTTTAAAATTTGCACCTGTATCTATGTTAATGCCCTTATCCGGGTCAAATATTATCTCCCCTTTCACAAGGTGTTCAGGGATATTTGCCTTTATATCCGGGCTGTTAAAGATGATTTCCCTGCTGTTTAGTGTGAATGAAGAGATGTATTGATTCATATTATTTTCATCCTGCCTGATATTGCCTTTTACAGACACCGCAGGCAAAGAAAGACTCATATCCCCGCTCTTAGCACCTGCCATTTTCAATCTAAAGAGATAATCACCGGAGATGATACCCTTATCAAATAGAACAGAGGCCTCAATTTCTGGTAAAACAGCAATAATATCGGTGTTATTAATAGAAACCCTGAAGGGCTGGCCCATATTTTCTTCATCCTCTTTTGCGCCTATCTGTACACGGGTTGTGTCAGTGCGCCTCTCTATTGCCACATCCCATGCAAGGGCCGGCATGTTATCGCCAGCAAGCAATTGGGTTAATGCCTTTATATCGCCCTTAAGGCCCTCTTTACCAATATCCAGACTCCCTGCAAGTTGAGATAATATATGAAGCCCGCTATTATTTAAAATAACAGGGGAGATTTCAAAATTGAAGCGTTGTGCATCCTTTGAGTTTACGCTGATGTTGATGGGCTTGTAATCCATCAGCGGGGCAGAAGGATTTGTAAGGATAACCCCGGAGTATGCAATTCTGGTTTTATCCAGTTTGAAGGAGGCAGAAATATCCTTTATGGAAAATGGTTCAATGGAAATGATTGCAGCAAGATCAAAGCTTGATTTGCCCTTAAGGCTGACCGGTGTCATATCCCTCAATATCTTTTCAAAAAACACAAGGGCCATTTCATCTGATTTTACTGCAAGTTTGATATTGTTGTCTTCCCATGTACCTGAAACATTAACCCTGTTACCCTCAGGGTAAATCATAACCGTAAAGATGTGGGGTATAAATTTGTTATCAAAGGAGGTCGCGGATATTTCTAATGGTATCCTGAAATTACTGCTCTCGTATCCAAAGTCCAAGGTCGAATTAACTATTTTGATTTCATCGATTGTTACAGGAGGGGCCGTGTTACTATCCTCTTTACTGTTATCCTTTTTGTTAAGGATTTCATCCAGCCCTGTTATGGAGAGTTTGTCATTTTCATATTTTGCATTTATAGAAATACCACTAAGCACAACCCTGTTTATATGTTTTTTAAAAAGTCCTGAAGGGGTGTAATCAAGCCGGATGGAGTCAATAAGAATGCCCCCATCATCCGGCCCTATTTTTATATCACTTATTTCTGTGCCCAGAGGCCCTATTGCCCGGACATTAAGAAGGGTAACTTCTACCCCGCTTTTTTTCAGGAGTGGAAGTAAAATATCTTTTTCTACATAACCGGGGACAAAGAGGTAAAAACATGAAATCACCCCAAGTCCGATAAAAAGGATGACTAAAAAAATAATTATTGAAACCTTTATTGCGCGTTTTCGGATCATATCCCCACTAACATGTTAATGGTATGTGCATGGAATCCTCTGCCCTGTCCTCTCTTCTATCTCGCACATCAACTCGTCACAGGGGAGCACCCTGTAATGGTTGTTGGCGCATACGCAGAATTTCTGGCCATTATCACCTTCAAGCATAAATTCAACGCTGCTCTCTCCCGGATATTTGAAGAATATATCCCTGAGCTCCTCAAGGTACTGCTTTGATATCTTTTTCTCATCCAGATTAAATTTTACAACCTTAATGGCCTGCTGCCTGATAGATTCAAGTGAGGCAACCTCTTTTGCTATAATTTTGGCCATATTTTCATTAATCTCTACAGTGCCTGTTATCAGCACCGGGTCATCACCCTTTAACAGGTGAGATGAGCTGTTAAATGCATCAGGGAAAAAGACCGCCTCAACAGAATCGGTCTGGTCTTCAAGGGATATAACAGCCATTCGGTCGCCCTTTTTTGTCCTCTTCAGCTTTATATCCGCTATCACACCTGCCACCTTGACCTGTGAACGGTCCTCTGACTTTAAAAGCCCTGCAATAGTTGAAGAGGCATACCTTTCTGCTATCTTCTGATATTCATTTAGCGGGTGGCCGGTAATATAAAAACCAAGAGACTCCTTTTCTCTCTTGAGCTTTTCTTTATCATTCCACTCATTAAGTTCAGGGAAGTCAAAAAGGGCCGCCATACCTTTGTTATCACCCTTCATGGCGCCAAAGATAGTAAGCTGGTTGGGGTTATGGTTTGCCCCTGACATCCTTATTACATCATCTACCGATGCAAAAAGCCTTGAGCGGTAAACCCCGATAAAATCCATTGCCCCGCACTGTATAAGCCCCTCAAGCACCCTTTTATTTACCTTTGAGCCATCCACCCTTTTACTGAAGTCAAATATATCCGTGAACCTGCCCTCTTTGTTGCGCGCCTCTATAATGGACTCAACCGCCTTCATGCCTACATTCTTTACAGCGGCAAGCCCGAACCTGATGGCGTCATTAACAACAGTAAAATCGGCCCGGCTTTCATTTACATCGGGAGGTAATATCCTGATACCCATTTCACGGCACTCGGCAATGTTCTTAATGGTCTTGTCCGGGCTGCCCATGTCGTTTGTTAACAGTGCTGCCATAAACTGGACAGGATAATGGGCCTTTAAATATGCGGTCTGGTAGCCTATAAGGGCATAGCATGCAGCATGAGAACGGTTGAAGCCATAGCCAGCGAATGGCTCTATAAATGCAAATATCTTTTCAGACAGGGCTACATCTATACCATTTTTGACACACCCTTTTACAAATTTCTCCTTTTGTTCAGCAAGGAGGTCCGCCTTCTTTTTTCCCATGGCCTTTCTGAGAACATCTGCCTCTCCCATGGAGAACCCTGCAAGGTCGCGAGCAATCTGCATTACCTGCTCCTGGTATACTGCAACACCATGGGTCTTACCAAGTATAGGCACAAGCTTTGGATGCAGGTAGTTTGGTTTCCTCCTCCCGTGCTTTCCATCTATATAGTCTGGTATCCAGTCCATTGGCCCGGGTCTGTAAAGGGCAACAAGGGCCACCAGATCTTCAAAGTCCTCAGGCCTTAATCGGCGCAAAAGGTCTTTCATGCCGTCACTTTCAAGCTGGAACACCCCTGTGGTCTTGCCCTCCTGGCAGAGCCTGAAGGTCTTTTCATCCGTAAGGGAGAGGTCGTCTATGTCAAGCTCCACGCCTGTGGATTCCTTTATGATCGTAACTGCATGCTTTATAACTGTGAGGGTCTTAAGTCCAAGGAAGTCAAACTTGATAAGGCCAACCTTTTCGAGCTGATCCATTGTGAATTGGGTCATGATTTCATTATTCTGACCCTTAATTACCGGGAGGTACTCCACAAGGGGCTTATCAGAAATAACTATCCCTGATGCATGGGTGGACGAATGCCTTGCAATCCCCTCAAGGACACGGGCGATCCTTAAGAGCTTGCGCTCTGTCTCCTGCCCGTTTTCAAGCCTTTTAAGGTCAGGCTCCTCTTCCATTGCCGATGCCAGTGTAACCTTTGGCCCTTCTGGAACCATCTTTGCAATCTTGTCCACGTCATTATAGGGTATATTGAGCACGCGGCCCACATCCCTTATAACACCACGTGCCTTCATGGTGCCAAAGGTAACAATGTACCCTACATTCTCATAACCGTATTTCTGAGTTACATACCTGATAACATCATCCCTTCCGTTCATGCAGAAGTCTATATCAATATCAGGCATGCTTATTCTTTCGGGGTTAAGGAACCTTTCAAAGAGGAGGTCATACTTTATGGGGTCAAGGTTGGTAATGCCCAAACAGTAGACAGCAAGCGAGCCGGCAGCAGAACCGCGTCCGGGGCCTACCGGGATACCGGACTTGCGGGCATACTCTATAAAATCACCCACAATAAGAAAGTAACCTGAAAAGCCCATCTTTGTGATAACATCAAGTTCATACTCAAGCCTATCCCTGTATTCTTTTATAAGCTCGTTAGATAGCGGCCCATCCTCCTTTTCCCGCTGGCCAAGCCTCTTTTCAAGCCCCTTTCTGGCCTCTTCTTTAATCAGGTCATTAAGGCTTTTATCTCCTTCTATATGGTAAACAGGGTATTTGTATTCCCCGAATTTCATCTGATAGGTACAGCGCTCTGCAATCTTAACTGTGTTATCAAGAGCCTCTGTGTAGCCCTCTCCCAGGGTCTTTTCTATCTCCTCCCTTGACTTGAAATAGAATTCATTCGTTGAAAACCTCATCCTGTCAACATCATCAACGAGCTTACCGGTCTGTATACAGAGAAGGGCATCATGCGCCTCTGCATGTTCGCGGTTCAGGTAGTGACAGTCATTGGTGGCAACAAGGGGTATGGTCAGCTTTTTTGATAATTCTCTTAATCTTTTATTAATATCATCCTGTTCAGGCATGCCATTTGCCTGCACCTCAAGATAAAGCCTGCCATCATCAAATATGGATTCAAGTTCCTGGGCCTTCTGTGCTGCTATTTCCATGCGCCCTTTCATAATATAGTAGGGCACAATACCCTTCATGCAGGCAGACATGGCTATAAGCCCTTCATTATACTGCCTTAATATCTCCATATCGACCCTGGGCTTGTAGTAAAACCCCTCAAGATGCCCCATGGTAACAAGCCTGCTGAGGTTCTTGTAACCTGTTTCATTCATTACCAGAAGCACAAGGTGATAGTTGTTTGGCTGGCCATCCTTTGCTGGTGCATGGTCCCGCCTGTCACCGGGCGCAACATATACCTCGCAGCCGATAATGGGTTTAACATTAGTCCCTTTACACTGGGTAAAGAGCTGTACAGCCCCGAACATATTGCCGTGATCTGTTACAGCTACATAAGGCATATTAAAGCCTTCGGCCTTTTTTATAAGGTCTTTAATGGTGATCGCCCCGTCAAGGAGGCTGAACTCGGTATGCACGTGCAGATTTACAAATGATGAACTGTCAGACAATTTTATTCCCCGGTATATTTTAAAACATTACATATTGTAGGTAATGAGGCGAGTATGATACGGTAAAAGGGAATCATCATCAAGAGCAATTTAGGAATTTACACCGGTTTATTAATATACACTGATATGTTGGAAAATTATCTTTGGCAGGAACCATTTTCAAATGAATAAGCTTGAAGAAATAGAAAAGAAGAATCAAGGGCTTAAGGAAAAAAATCAGAGGCTTATGGAGGCTGCTTCGGATTTGAAAAAAGAAAATGCCCGTATTGCAAAGGAGTTCCATGAAAAAAGCCTCCTTTTTAATGATGCGCCGGCAGGTATATGCCTTTTATGGCGGGGAAGGATAATCGAGGTAAATGATACCTTTCTTGATTACATGGGTTACAGGGCTGATGAGATGATAAACAGGAATTTCCTGAATTTTGTCAGGTATGATCATCTCTCTGAAGTAAGGTTTATGCATAACAGGTGGAACGCGGGTAAGATAAGCAGGGGCCATTATGATACATGGCTTGTACGTGAAAATGGTGAATCGATCTTCTGCAGTATTGAATCAAAAAGGATAAGGTTCAGGGGAAAGGCATCATACCTCCTGAATATTACAAGGCTTGAAGAGAGGGCAGAAGGGCAGGAGAAGCTGCACCTTAAGATAAGAAAAGAGGCAGAGATTAAGATGACAGGGGTGCTTCACAGCCTGCTGATCAAGAGGTCGGATGCCGTACTTGAGATGCTCAGGTTTATCAGGGGTTCAAAGGATATAAACAGGAGCGATTTTAAAGAGATAGCCTCAAGGCTAAGGCAGGAACAGGAGATTATCCGTAAAGAGACCTGGATGCTGGATGTGATAGCAAAGGAAAAAGAGGAGGTGCAGGAAAAAAAGTTTATAGAAATCAACCGGATAATAAAAGAGGCATTAACAAGAAGAGAAGGGCTGTTAAAAAAGGGTTCAGTCACTATTAAGAGCTACTTAAGGGCAACATCATCTGTAAACGGGAATCCCGGTGAACTGGTAGAGGCAATCTGTGAGCTTATTTCCTATTTACACGCAAAGGTCTCTAACCAGGGGGAGATCCACATAACAACAGAAGAGGATCAGGAGAGGATTATTATCTATTTCCAGGATAATGCACCTTTTTCCGGGGATGAAACAGCGCATGTTTCAGGCCCTTTTACCCCGCAAAAAACCATTCTTACCGATGAACTGGGTATGAGTTTTGTAAAGGCGGTTATACTGAGGCATAATGGGGAAATCGAGTATATGCCGGGAAGAGGAGAGGGGAATTTTTACCAGATAACCCTGCCTGCCTTTAAAGAGGATAAAAAGAGAAGAAAGATAGACCTTAACAGGATAAAACATGCAAGGATACTTATCATAAAAAACTCCGATATAGCAAAGGAGCTGCTTATCCATATGCTTATCGAAAAGGGGTGCACTGTTGAAACAGTAGAAGGCAGTATGGAAGGGGTCCTGGCAATAAAAAAGAGAAGAATAAATATGGTTGTTGCAGATATGGATGGCCCCGGCATGAACAATAGCTCCTTCTGGAAAAAATGCAGGGAGATCAACCCTAAACTCATTACTGTGGGATTAATGGAGATGAAAAATGCAGCGGGACACAGTCATATGATAGAGCGTAACCCTGATCTAATAATCCCTAAACCATATAATATAAAAGAGGCGGTAAGGAATATCCTTGAACTTTTTATGGTGATGTACGAATGACAGAAAAGACAATAATACCTGAAACACCTCTTGCAGAAAGGATAAGGCCTGACAGTATTGACCTTATAGTGGGTCAGGAGCACCTTCTTGGAAAGGGAAGCGCACTTCGGAGGGCGCTTGATTCGGGCAGGATATTTTCTGTGATATTCTGGGGGCCGCCCGGCACAGGAAAAACCACCCTTGCCAGGCTTATGGCAGAATATACCCATAAACCCTTCAGGGCCTTTTCCGCTGTTACATCGGGTGTAAAAGAACTCAGAGAAATACTTGCTGAGGCAGAAGAGGAGAGGGGCAAAAGCGGCCAGTCAACCATCCTGTTTGTGGATGAGATACACAGGTTCAACAAGGCGCAGCAGGATGCATTCCTGCCACACATTGAAAGCGGGCTTATTATACTTGTTGGCGCAACCACACAGAACCCCTCATTTGAGGTGATACCGCCGCTACTTTCACGTGCAAGGGTGATGGTGCTGAAGCCCCTTGATAACGATGGCCTGAAAAAGATCCTTGAAAGGGCCATTAGTGATAAAGAAAAGGGGCTTGGCAGCCTTGAGCTAAAGATAGATGATGCTGCACTTAACCATATCATGGATATCTCTGGCGGAGATGCAAGGCTTGCGCTCAATAACCTTGAGATAGCCGCATATTATACGGTTGAAGATGAAGGGAACAATAATCAGATCACTATTGAGCTTGTGGAAAAGGCCCTGGACAGAAAGGCCCTTCCCTATGACAAGGATGGTGAAGAGCACTATAACATCATCTCCGCATTCCATAAGAGCCTGCGGGGAAGCGATGTACATGCCTCTATCTACTGGCTCTACAGGATGGTTGAGGCAGGAGAAGACCCGCTCTTTATTGCACGGAGGATGATCAGGTTTGCATCCGAGGATATCGGCATTGCAGACCCCTTTGCACTGCAGGTGGCCTTGAATGCATTCGAGGCATGGGAAAAGGTTGGCCCGCCAGAGGCGCAGCTTGCACTTGTGGAGGCGGCTGTATATCTTGCAACCGCGCCAAAGAGCAATGCCCTTTATGTGGCAGAGATGGCTGTAAAAAAGGAGATAGCAAAATCCGGTGCACTGCCTGTGCCCATGCATATAAGAAACGCCCCCACAAAACTAATGAAGAACCTGGGCTACAGCAGGGGTTACCTCTACCCCCATAATTATCCTGACGCAAAGGTTGACCAGGAATACCTCCCGGAAAATATCAGGCATATTACCTTTTATCACCCCACAGATAGAGGCATGGAAAAAGAGATAAAGCGGAGGATGAGCGATATGAAGACAAAAAAGGGTGTAACTAAAACATCATAAAGAATATTAAAAAAACCTATGCTTATCTATTAAGTATGGATAATGTTTAGCTAATTACAAAATATTTTCTTTTTAATTAATCATGAGTCAATGCCATTTCATCTGTTTTTTCAGTGCTTTACAAAATTGACTAGCTAAAGTTTAGATAATGTTTAGCTAAAGTCTAGCTAAATTATAGATAAATTCTCTCTGAGTTTATCTAAGAGCTATTAAAAATCATACGCAAAAGATATTAGCTATCAAGTATCCATCAAGTACCAGGCAACTAAAAACAGACGGGTAAGGATATTGTAACAGTCACCCAAGACACCAATTCTTGCTCTAATGGGTCAGTGCCAGTACTTGATCCTATGTTTTTCGTTATCGGAATATACATAGAAAAAAATATTTTGTGTCACGATTACAACAATAAAGTTGACAAAAGTTGACAAGTTTATTATCTTGTAATGCAGAAACACTTGGAGGAAACAGGAATGCTCAACATAAAAAACATTGAGCAAAAAATTGAAATGCTTGGATTGTCTCAAGCTGAGATAGCTAAATCATTGGATGTTACAAGGGAGACAGTATCACAATGGTTTAAAAATAATAAATTCCCCCGTCCTGGTAAATTACTAAAACTTGCTCAATTATTGAAACTTTCTTTTAATGAGATAGTCATCAAAGAAGACAGATCTAACGAACCTGTCGTTGCATTCAGAAAAAAAGGCAGACATAACATATCAGAAGATTACATCGAAGAGGCAAAAGACAAAGGCTATCTCTTGAACAGCCTTGTTCAATACTTACCTTTTGATAATTTATCATTACCACCATCCTTAAAAGAACCTAATTTGGATTATGAATATATCCAGGATGCTGCAAGGGCTGTAAGAAAAGAAATATGTAAATCAAATGATTCAAAAATCGAATTTACAGATTTAATCAATTTTTTCAATAAACATCATGCTGTTTTAATTCCTGTGTTCTGGGGCAATAAAAAAAATCATGAAAACGCATTACACGTATTTCTACCCAGATCAATGACAACATGGATATACTTAAATCTTGACAGTAAAATACACGATTTTAAATTCTGGATGTCTCATGAGCTTGGGCATGTCAAATCACCCGATTTAAAAGGTGATGAAGCTGAAGACTTTGCAGATCTGTTTGCAGGGGCTTTATTATTTAATTCGGAACTTGCACAGGAAGAATATATTCAATTAAGGAGATTAACAAACGAGCCCTCCCAGCTAAGCAGAATTATGGAAGTGGCAGAGAATTTAGTCGTTTCTCCGCTAACTGTTTATTATGAGATTAACAAATATGCCAGGCATGATGGAAAACAAAAAATTAATCTCGAAACAGATAAGCTCATTTATAAGGCCAATACCAATTTTCAGAATAAATATTCTACTATTGCAAATAAATTATTTTCTGCTCTGCCTGCGACATCAAAGGAATATTTTTCAGTAACAACCGAGGTATTTAAAAGCCCATTTTTTAAAGCTTTAAAAGACTACCTGATTAAAGAAAGAAAATCTGTTGGATTCGTACAGACTATTCTGAGCCTCTCACCGGTTGATGCACAGACATTATATGAAGATCTATTCCAATGGCCTGCAATATCCTTGTAGATTCATGCGCATATTTCCGCCTGGCTCATAGCATTCATCCTCTGCTAAATGTGGAGTTCGGTGAAGAAAAACATAAACTGGGTGTTATTCAGGAACTTCAAAATGAATATGACAAAAGCCCGACGCTTCAAAGTAAATTTTATTGGGTAGCTGACCCTGAATATTCCGCGAACAGAAAAAGGTGTTTTTCTCTGACGAATGAACAAAAAGCTGCCATCCATAATGCCTTTTATTTTATGAGGGATACTGCAAGAGAAGAAGAATTGGGGGTATCAAAAGTTGATTTAACAGCCCTTTCATATGCTTATGTCCTGGGTATACCAATTGTTACGGATGATTCCGATATGATAACGCTGGCAAAAGAGTATGAGATTGTTGTTTTTAAGTCACTCACTCTTTTACATCTAATGTATAAAGCCGGTCATATAACGAAAAGGAAAGTCAGAGAGATTGCTTCATACTGGGTATATTTAAACGATACCCCTAAAAGGTATAAAGAGGATTATGAACGACTTTTCAATGCGCGTGCGCCATTATAATTGTTTATGTGATTTTTAGTGGTCAAGTCCGCCAGTCAAATTTTAAACCATATCAGTGACAAATCTTTTGAAAGAATCATTTTGTTCGGCATCCTTGTCTTCAAGAATAATTTTCATGGTTTCCTGTTTCTTAACCCTGTAGCTGTCCATGTCTATGGTTTCAAGTATCCCCTTTGAAAAGTCATCCTCCTTTGGTGCAGGAAGTTTTGAAATAAGAAAATTTAAAAATATGGAAAGCTTTTCCCATTCAGCATTATTGTATGGCAATATTGAAGCGAGAAAATCATAGATTCTAGTGAATGTCTTTGCCTTTCCTTTAAATTCAACTTGTTCGTTTTCATCCAGTTTTTCCAGATAAGCCGCGACACAGAAATCAAGTAAAGGATCAAGTTTTTCACGATCAGCACCACCAAGGTATAATGAGACAAACTTGTCCAGCTGCTCAGGATTGTAAACCTGATGCCCGTCTAGAACCGCCTTAAGATCATGAAGTTTGTTTGGATCAGTTTCGTCAACCAGAATTGTAGTTCGATAGTAGTCGGCAAATGCATATGCAATTGTCTCTGTATTATTCATGAAATCCAGAATAAATACATCACTCTTCTGGGAATGATCCCTGTTGAGCCGGGAGAGGGCCTGGACTGCCTTGATTCCTGACAGGGATTTATCCACATACATCGTATGCAGCAATGGTTCATTATAGCCTGTCTGAAATTAATCTGCACAAATTAAAAATCTATAAGGGTCTTCCTTAATTTTTTCAGATATATCGATACTTGAAAAGCCATTTAGAGAGGATCCAGTTACCTTCTCTCCTTTATATTCGTGTTCACCTGAAAAGGCCACTATTGCCTTATAAGGGCTTTTAGTTTCAGAAAGGTAGTTGTTAATGGCAAAAAAATACTGTATCGCCCGGTTTACCCCGCTGCAAACAACCATTGCGCGGGCTTTACCTCCTATTTTTCTCCTGCTGATAACCTGCTCATAAAAATGGTCAACCATTATTTCGGCCTTGAGCCTTATTGCATGATCATGGTTCTCAACATATTTTCTGAGTTTTTTCTGGGCCTTCTTTATGTCAACCTCAGGATCATCTATTACTGTTTTTACAAGTTTATAGTAGCTGTTAACAGGGGCATAGTTCTTGGGCACATCAATAATAAATCCTTCCTGAATAGCCTGTTTCATTGTGTAGCAATGAAAGGGAAGATGCTTTACCTTACCTTCCGGGCCTTTATAGGCCTTCCCGAACATTGGAATCAAGGCTTTTCCTCCTTGAAAAAATGCCAATTGAGTATATAATTGGAGCCTTATCATTTTTGTTTTAACTATTATTTTTATTAAGTCACAAACGATGTAACAGGAGAAGAAGAGATGTTGAAATATCTTTATTCCTTTGGAAGGAAGAAGACAGATGGAAATGCAGAGATGAAAAATCTTCTGGGAGGCAAAGGGGCCAACCTGGCTGAGATGAGCAGGATAGGAATCCCTGTGCCGCCCGGTTTTACTATTACCACAGAATGCTGTAATGATTTTTTTAAAAACGGGGGCAGCTTTCCTCCGGGGATGAAAAAGGAGGTCACAGCGGCCCTTACACTTGTTGAAGAGGAGCTTGGGAGCAAATTTGGCAGCCCTGATAATCCCCTTCTTCTATCATCCAGGTCAGGTGCACGCAAGTCCATGCCCGGCATGATGGAGACCGTGCTCAATATCGGGCTGTGTACAAAGACCATACCCGGGCTCATAAAAAAGACGGGTAATGGCCGCTTTGTGTATGACTCCTTCAGAAGGCTTATTACCATGTATTCAGATGTGGTCATGGAAAAGGCAGAGGGAGTAGAGCCTGAAGAGGGAAAGGGCATTCGTGTACAGCTTGAAGCTATCATGGAGGAGCTCAAAAGAAAAAAGGGTTATGAAAATGATGTTGACCTCAGTGTTGACGATCTTAAATACCTGTGTGATGAATACAGGAAAAAAATAAAAAAGGTGCTTGGAGTTCCATTCCCGGATGACCCGATGGAGCAGCTCTGGGGCAGCATTGCCGCGGTATTCAAGAGCTGGAACGGCAAAAGGGCTATTGCCTACCGCAGGATAGAGGGCATACCTGATGACTGGGGCACAGCAACAAATGTCCAGGCAATGGTCTTTGGCAACATGGGTGAGAGCTCTGCAACAGGTGTTGCATTTACCAGAAACCCTGCCACAGGAGAAAATAAATTTTATGGTGAATGGCTCCCTAATGCCCAGGGAGAGGATGTTGTTGCCGGCATCAGGACCCCCAACCCCATTAATGAATCAACCAAGATGGACCAGAACCGGCATCTTGTATCCCTCGAAAAGGCCATGCCAAAGATATATAAAGAGCTCTTCGCCATACAGAAAAAGCTGGAGAGCCATTTCAGGGATATGCAGGATATTGAGTTCACCATACAGGAGGGCTCACTGTACATGCTTCAGACAAGGACCGGAAAACGCACAGGTACTGCCGCGCTTAACATGGCCCTGGCCATGCTCAAAGAGAAGCTGATAAACGAGGAAACCGCGATAATGAGGGTACAACCGGAACAGCTTGAAGAGCTTCTTCACCCTATTATTGACCCTGCCGCAGAAAAGAGGGCAAAGGCTATAGCAAAAGGTCTCCCTGCCGGTCCCGGAGGGGCATCCGGGCATATAGCCTTTACTGCTGAGGAGGCATGTGAGCTGGCTAAAAAGGGGAAAAGTGTAATCCTCGTCCGTGAGGAGACAAGTCCTGAAGATGTGTCAGGCATGAGGGCAGCTGATGGTATCCTTACATCCCGTGGAGGCATGACCAGCCATGCAGCACTTGTTGCAAGGGGCTGGGGCAAATGCTGCATTGTAGGCGCAGGCATGATCCACGTAAACCCGAAGGCTGGTACCATGACAGTTGGGTCAAAGAGCCTGAGGCGCGGCGATCTTATTACCCTGAATGGAACAAAAGGGGTTGTGTATGAGGGTGAATTGCGGATGATCGATGCAACCGAAAACCCCGGGTTTAAAAAATATATGAAGCTGGTAGATAAACACCGGAAGCTTGGTGTGTGGGCAAATGCCGATACCCCGGGGGATGCAATGGTGGCCCTTGAATTCGGTGCAGATGGTATTGGCCTGTTCAGGACAGAGCACATGTTTTACGGCGAAAACAGCGATGAACCACTCTTCCTGCTCAGAAGCATGATAATGAGCAAGACCCTTGAGGAGAGAAAAAAGGCGCTTGATAAACTCTTCAAACATATGAAGCGCGATGTAAAGGCCACCATGGAGGTGATGAACGGCAGGCCGGTAATGTTCCGCCTTCTTGATCCGCCACTTAATGAGTTTATCCCTGATGACACTGTAAAGCAGAAGGAGCTGGCACATAAACTCGGCATCACGCTTGCGGAGGTGAAAAAACGTGAGGAATTTCTGCATGAGAGTAACCCGATGATGGGCCACAGGGGTGTAAGGCTCGGGATCACCTACCCGGAGGTCACAGAGATGCAGGTCAGGGCCATCCTGGAGGCTGCCGGTGAGCTGATAAGGTCACGAAAAAAGGCATTGCCGGAGATTATGATACCTGTTACATGCGATGTAAATGAGCTTTGCGAGCAGAAAAAGATTATAGACATTGTATATAAAGAGGTTATTCAAAAACTGAGGCTCAAAAAGATAGATTACAGGCTGGGCACCATGATTGAGATACCAAGGGCATGCCTGGTTGCGGACAAAATGGCCAGTGTGGCTCAGTTCTTTTCATTTGGCACAAATGATCTTACACAGATGGGCTTTGGCTTCAGCCGTGATGACATAGGCGGGTTTCTTGGGGAATATCTCGACAAAAAGATCCTTAAGGATGACCCGTTCCGCACCCTGGATCAGGATGGGATAGGCCTGCTTATTGAGACAGGTATTTCAAAGGGGCGTTCCATAAACAGGAGCCTCAAGGTTGGTATTTGCGGGGAGCATGGAGGAGACCCTGCCTCCATTGATTTCTGCAACAGGGAGGGCATGGACTATGTAAGCTGTTCACCCTACAGGCTGCCTGTTGCAAGGCTTGCCGCTGCACAGTCAGAGATAAGCCTTAAGGTGGCTGGAGGCAATAACCATTAAAAATGCTGTTCATAAAAGGAAGTTTATATGTAAGTTAATAAAAATTAATTTAAATTATGCAATATTTGTATAAATCTGAAATCATATAACATTTTTCATATTGCTGGCGGGCATTTGCTCTTGACACCCTCTTGTTAGCCATGCTAGTGAATAAAATCCGTATTTCGATAATAAAATGATAGTGTTATATGATTTCGGTCAGCCGTTAAACATGATACATAGCGGTTGATATATTAATTAAGAAGAAAAGACTTGAACAGATTTTCTATCATTGAACAATTAAAGGAGGAGTAAAGTGAATATTATTGTATGCATGAAACAGGTACCCGATACTGAAGCCCAGATAAAGATAGGTCCGGACGGGAAATCCATTGCTGAAAATGATATCAAATGGGTTATGAACCCCTATGATGAATACGGGGTTGAAGAGGCACTGAGATTAAAGGAAAAATTTGGAGGAGAGGTCACTGTAATAGGCCTTGGCCCCAAGAGGGTGGCGGAATCTATCCGTACGGCCCTTGCCATGGGCGCTGATAAGGGCATCCTGATTACAGACCCTGCGCTTGATGGAAGTGATTCCCTCGCCGTAGCAAAGGCGCTTGCCGCTGCAATTAAGACCGTAAGCTATGATATTATTTTTGCAGGTCAGAGAGGCGTTGATGATGACAGTGGTCTTGTGGGCGCAGCCATTGCGGAATACCTGGATATCCCCCAGATATCAATAATAACAAAGCTTGAAGTATCTGAAGATGGAAAAACAGTTAAGGCAAACAGGCCTGTAGAGGGTGAAACCCATGTTGTTGAGGCAAACACACCTGTCCTCTTAACCACACAGAAGGGTCTTAATGAACCCAGGTACGCATCCCTTCCAGGCATTATGAAGGCAAAGAAGAAACCTCTTGATGAAAAGACCCTTGAATCCCTTGGGCTAAATGCAGCGGAATTCGGCAAGGATGCCAGAAAGTTGAAGATAGTGGCGCTTACACCGCCCCCCCAGAGGGCTGCCGGTAAGATTATTGATGGGGATTCACCCCAGACCAAGGCCGCACAGCTTGCGAAACTGTTACATGAAGAGGCAAAGGTTATCTAGTTAACGTGCCGGGTACCATACTAAAAAGGATATTATAAAGAAGGAGATATAAATATGGCTCAAGGAGTTATGATCATCGCTGAACAGAGAGATGGAGACATAAGAAAGATATCATATGAACTCACAAGTGAAGGTAAAAGGCTTGCTGATGCCTCCGGTCAGGAACTGACAGCGGTTTTATTAGGTTCAAATATCAAGGACAAGGCCGCATTGTTTGGAAAATACGGCGCAAAGAAGGTGATTGTGGCTGATGACCCAAGGCTTGCAAAATATACAACAGATGCATATGCATCAGTAATCGCCCAGATCGTTAAGGCCGCTGGCCCTGCGATACTTCTGCTTGGCGCATCCTCACAGGGTAAAGACCTGGCCGGCCGCCTTGCGGCAAAACTTGGCGTAGGCATGGCACAGGACTGCACGAAGTTTGCAGTGGAAGGCGGAAAGCTTGTTGCAACAAGACCTATCTATGCAGGCAAGGCATATGCCCAGGTAAGCTATGATGATAGCTATCCGAACATGGCGACAGCAAGGCCAAATGTCATGGCAATAATTCCACCAAATGATGCGCTTACCGCAGAGGTTGTTGATGCTGCATTTACTTTAGATGACAGCGCAATCAAGACAAAGGTGGTTGATGCTATCAAGGATGAAAGCGGAAAGGTGGACCTCACCGAGGCCGACAAGATTGTTTCGGGCGGACGCGGCATGAAGGGGCCTGAAGGCTTTGATGTGCTTGAAAAACTGGCCGATGCTATCAGGGCATCTGTTGGCGCATCACGTTCAGCAGTCGACGCAGGCTGGAGGACCCAGAATGATCAGGTAGGCCAGACAGGAAAGGTTGTTTCTCCTAACCTGTACATTGCCTGCGGTATCTCAGGGGCAATCCAGCACCTGGCAGGCATGTCAACATCAAAATATGTTGTTGCCATTAACAAAGACCCTGAGGCACCTATTTTCCAGAAGGCGGATTATGGGATTGTGGATGACCTGTTTAATGTGGTTCCAGCGTTAACAGAAGAGATCAAAAAGGTGATATAGTAAATTATATAAAACCGGGGAATATTATCTCCCCGGTTTTTTTGTTTGACAAAAGAAAAGATTTGGATAAATTAGGCAGTTCATTGGCGATGTAGCTCAGATGGTCAGAGCATACGGCTCATATCCGTAGGGTCACTGGTTCAACTCCAGTCATCGCCACTAAAAAGTCAAAAGGTGTTGACAATCTTGAAATCCGGTTTATTTTTTTAAATCGGAATTAAATATATCAAGAGAATTTCGTGATGACCTATTTGGCATTTAAGGATGATAATATCGATACTATCAGCGAGGCGCTTTTTATAGCTGAGGACAAGATCGGTGATTATTACAAGTTTTCGTCTGAACAATGGAAGAGATTTCAGTACGATGTAAAAACGCTGGCATCACTTGATGAAAATGAAATAACCTCCTTTGCATTTGCCCTTTTGAATAAAGGCACAAGGGCCATAAAAGGTTTTGATTCAAGCACAAAAAAACGTGATTTTTATTTTATATGCCTCCAGGATCATCTTATATTAAATGCCCTTCAAAGAGATAAAGAGCTGACTTTGCTGCCACTCCTTGTTTATATATTTACTCATGAGCTGGTGCATATTGTCAGGTTCTGTAATTTTTTTCAGAGGTATGAGGTCTCAGGAAAAACCAGGGAGGAAGAAGAAGCTCTTGTGCATGATACCACATTTAAAATCCTTAAAAGGATTGCCCTGAAAAACATGGATTATATACTTGATTCATACAAACACCACAGACCATGTGAACTGGCTGTGTAATTTTTATGAGAGAGGTGAATTAAAAATGCCTTTTTACGAATATGAATGTACAAAATGTCATCATCATACTGAAGTTTTACAAAAGATATCTGATCCGCCAATCACAAAGTGTGAGAAATGCAAAGGCAAAATGAAAAAACTGATATCCCACAGCACTTTTCATTTAAAGGGGTCAGGGTGGTATGTAACTGATTATGCTTCAAAATCAGGAGGGTATGACGGCAAGTCCGGCGCGGGTGATCCTGCTGCCAGCAATGGCAACAGTACTGAACCCGCTAAAGAAGCAAAAAGCAGCAGCACTGATGCTGCCCCCAAAAAGGCAGAGGCAAAAAGTGCAAAGACAAAGGATGAATAACCTGCGTGAATTTATAACGGCCCAGTGCCCCTTAAAAAACAGGAAATATGAAACATCTAAATACAGATAAAGAACAGAATAAACTGATAAAAAGGCTTGAGCAGCAGGAAAAAAAGCAGTCCATTCAGAGGGACAGGTTTCTCAAATACAAGATGAATGAGATCCATTCCAGCCTGACACAGGAACTTCTGATGCAGAAGGTTGTTGAAACAGATAATGCAGGGGCCTTTTCAGAGCTAATACTTAAGGGTTTGAAAAAGCTCCAGAAGACAAGCGAGTTTGATTACAAGTATTTTATCGCCCCCATAAGGGGCCTGATTCCCCGATCGAACCCCATTTCATTATATATGACCCAGTTTATCCTTGAAGATGTTATGAATGACCCGTGTGTTATTGATGTCTTTGGCACAGAGGAAGAGATATACAAGGCGGTAAACAGGGTTGTTTCAAACATAAACCTCAAGTTTGAAAGGGCTGAAGAGAAGATAATGCAGCAGCTTTCAAACAACAAATCCATTTCTCCCGGTTCAAGGGACTATGACATTGCATTTGAAGAGCTCTTCCACAAAACCATGGGCGACCCACAGGGCGGAAGCATCCCTCAATAATGTCAAAAAAATATTAGTTATCAAAGCAACCCCTTTGTTTGTCAGGGGGTTGCTTTTTTAAGGAGCAACCAATGTATAATAAAATCGCATTCCTGTTTCCAGGTCAGAATTCCCAGATAACAGGTATGGGCATGGATCTCTCTGATGAATACCCTGAGGTGCGTGAACTGTTCAGAGAGCTTGATGATATCTGTGAAAAACCCATGTCTAAACTCTGCTTTGAAGGGCCTAATGAGGAGCTTATCCTTACTGTCAACCAGCAGCCCGCTATTACAGCGGTTAACCTTGCTTGTCTAAAGGCACTTAACATAAAGGGGATAAAGGCCTCCATATCTGCAGGCCACAGTCTTGGTGAGTTTGCAGCCCTTGTATCCGCAGGGGTGCTTACAGAATATGATGCCTTAAGAGTAGTGAAAAAACGCGGTGAACTCATGCACAGGGAGTCGTTAACTCATCCTGGAGTTATGGCCGCGGTTATGAAACTCCCTGTTGAAAAGGTTAGCGGGATAGTTGAAAAGGCAAAGAAGAAGGGGGTGCTTGCAGTAGCAAACCACAATTCGGCAGAGCAGATTGTTATTACCGGTGAAGCTGCGCCCATGGAATATGCCCTCTCACTTGTCAAGGAAGAAAAGGGCAAGGCCATACCCTTAAAGGTAAGCGGTGCGTGGCACTGCGCTCTTATGAAGGGGGCCGTGAATGAATTCAGGGAATATATGGAGGGGATCACCTTTAAAAGGCCTTCATCAACGATTCTCTTCAATGCAACCGCCAGTGTGGAGACTGACCCGGAAAAGATAAAGGATATCATGGCAAATCAGTTAACATCCCCTGTAAGGTGGTATGATATTGTCCTCCGCATGATGGAAGAAAAGGTGGACGCCATGATTGATGTTGGCCCGCAGAAACAGATGATGGGGCTGGCCGGGAGGATAGTGCCAGAGGGGAGTAATATTAAACTATCGAGTGTTGAGGGTGTCCAGAGCCTTAATGAATTTATGAGCATGAACGTGTAATTTATATCTTATTGAATTTTTCTAATCAATTCAGCGCCGGGAAAAAGACCCTGCATTTGATCCCCGCAGGCAGTGAATGCCCGGGATTTGCGAGTACAAGCCGCACACCGAATGTGCCGCTTGCAGCGTCTATCACAGTATCCACAACGCTTACCGTTGCCTTCAGCTCCCGTGAAACAGGGTTCTCTATCCTGATCCTGGCAGTTGAGCCCTTTTTGATCCTGCCATACTCCCCGGCAGGCATAACAACCTCCACATAAAGCGGGTCAATCCGGGCAATAGACATTATGGGTTTATCACTTACATACTCTCCCCTTGAGATAAACCTCTCAACAACAACGCCATTCACAGGGCTCTTTATATTCTTTATTTTCAGCTTTTCAAGGGCCTCTTTATACTGAAGCTCTGCGATCGTGAGTTCTGTCTCCATCTCATCCTTGTCATGAATGGAGATAAGCTGTTTTTTATATAGGTCTTCATTCCTCTGGCATTTTCTCCTCATGAATTCGACCCTGGCAAGGGCAAGGTCCGCAGAGGCCTTTTCAATGTCAGAATTAAGAGAGGCAATTACATCATCTGAACTGACCTTGTCACCCCGGTCAAAAAAGGCCTGTGCAAGGATGCCCTCAACCTGACTGCTCACCTTCACCAGCTCACTGGGCTCAACAATACCGTCATAATACAGCTCCTCACCATGGACCGCATTCGAAAGGATGGCCGAAATCATTATTAATAAAAATGTGCCTTTGAGCAGGTTATGTTTCATTGATAAACCCCTTCTATTCAGAGCGCCCCGAAAATGAGAGCATATTGCCACGCCGCTCATCTTCTTTAAGCAGGTTTTTTCTCATGTCTGAATGGATATGTTCCATCCTCTTCTGTGCATACAATATGGCCTTTTTTGATAAAAAACAAAAGAGCAATGTCTTTTCAAATGGATAATTTACAGCCATCCATTTCCATAGCCCGGCTCTTCCTTTTTCAAGAAGGGTATCATCAAGGGATAACATGGCCTCAAAGCTTCCAGGGTCTCCCATACGGGCGCACCGTCCGGCAAGCTGACGGTCTATCCTGCCTGCCTCATGGCGTTCGGTAAGTATGACATGAAGGCCGTTAAGCTTACTCACTTTTTCCGAGAGCTTAATATCAACTCCGCGGCCAGCCATGTTTGTAGCAATGGTAATGCTGTATTCATTACCGGCCTGGGCAATAATATCCGCCTCTTCCCTGTCCTGTTTCGCATTCAGTATCCTGAAGGGTAAGCCCTTCGCAGCAAAATATTTCCCGGCCTTTTCCGAAGCGGCTACCGAATGTGTGCCTATAAGCACAGGCCTTCCCTCCTTATGCATGGCATAAACCCTTTCTGAAACAGCCTCCCATTTCTCCTCTTCTTTATAAAATACCCTGTCAGAAAACAATTTTCTGCTGTTAGGTTTATAGGTGGGGACGGTTATAACATTGAGCCCATATACCTTAATAAGCTCATTTTTCACCTCACGGGCAGTGCCTGTCATCCCGGACAGCTTTATGTACCTTCTAAAAAATCTCTGATAGCTGATACGGGCAAGAACCTTTGTCTGTTTTGATATCTCACACCCCTCCTTTACCTCAATTAGCTGATGCAGCCCCTTTTCATAGGACCTGTCGGCCATCACCCTGCCGGTGAATTCATCAATGATCTGCACCTTTCCATCGCGCACCATATACTGTTCATCAGGTTTGAAAAAATGTATTGCCGAAAGGGCAAGCCTAACGATCTCGGCCCTTCTTACCTTGCCTGTCCAAAGGGGGCCAAGTCCTGCTGATAATCTAACGATCATCTCTTCACCGCCTGGGGTCAGCCTTATCTCATGGCCAGGGATATTGATACTGTAATCCCTGCCCTCGGTCAATTTGCCTGCCAGATCAATAGCCTGATGAAAGAATTTATGTTCATCATGGAGAGTTTCACTTTGACCTGAGATAATGAGCGGTGTCCTTGCCTCATCGATCAAAACACTGTCTGCCTCATCTACAATAGCAAAATGAAGGCCCCTTAAAAGAAGCCTCTCTATCCGCTCACTCCCGTTATAGAGGTATTCAGCATGAAGCTTAAGCTTATTGCCCCTGTCTTCAAGGATGAGCCAGTCCTTAAGGTAGTCAAAAACTATCTCCTTGTTGGTGCAGTATACTATATCCTTTTCGTAAGCCCTTCTTCTCTCTTCTGGCGTCATGCCATGAATGATAAATCCTGTGGTTAAACCCATTGCACTGTATATGGAAGATGTCCATTCTGCATCCCTCTGTGTCAGGTAATCGTTTACGGTTATAACATGAACAGGAATGCCTGCGAGCGCAACAGTCCCAGCTGCAAGGGTTGCGGTAAGGGTCTTCCCCTCTCCTGTCTCCATTTCAGCTATCATGCCGTCCAGCATGACTTTTCCACCTGCGATCTGTGTATCAAAGTGTTTAAGGCCCTTAATCCTTGAAGAAAACTCTCTTATAATAGCAAAGGCATGGCTGGCGTTTTTCTCTGTCATCCCCTCCCTTCTAAATATCGCCCTTAATTCATCCGCCTTTGTTCCAAGTTCTGTTTCTGTCAATCCTTCCAGGTTTGATGATAATTGTTCCACCTCTCCTGCAAATCTTTTAAGTCTGCGCCTGTAACCTTTAAAAGGTGATGAAAAGGAGATAACCAGATTTTTATATATTCTATCCAGCGCGTTTGTCCTCCTGTCAGCCTTTTCAGGCCTCAATATATGGGAGGCTGGAGGAAATTCTGTCCTGTTGAATAGCATGGTCACACACTGAATTTACTTAAAAATGTACGTCTTATTCCCTTGTAGATCCTTATGAAAAGAGGCTCATACCCGTGGTTGAATTTTACAAGCACCCTGGAGCCGATATTGGATATACGCGGATTCTCAATTGATATTTCAAAATGAAAAAGTTTTTCAAATGCATTAACCCTATCAGTGTCAGCAGGATTAAGGGCATGTTCGCCTCCCCCTTCAAGAGAGAGGGCAAGACTTGGCAGTTCTGTGGATGCGGCAGGGATTTCTCTGTAAATACGGCCTGGATATGATTGCCCGGGGGTTTCCACAAGCATAGCCTCAACAGTACCGGGTTTCACCCTGATCCTGTCTATATCCCTTTGCGGCACCACTATCCTGGCAGTTACCCTGTTAAAATCCACAACATACCCTATCTGTACCCCCCTTCTTAAGTAAAGGCCAATAAGGTTTTCCTGGTCAGGAAGAAGAAATATACCCTCCGACGGACTTTTTACTGTAAGGTTTTGGATCTGTTCAGTGATGTTTTTCAGCTCTGCGGATATCCGCCAAATCTCATCCTTTAATATCCTGGCCTCTATCCGGTCACGTGTCTCTGCAAGGTTGTGGCGCAGTTCATATTCCTTAACTATTGAATCCAGTTCTTTTTTTTGTGTTTCAAGATCCTGATTTACACATACTATAAGAGGATCGCCCGTTTTGACTTTTGAGCCTGAAGGCACGATAACCTTTTCTATGTATCCATCTGCGCCGGCATAGAGTCTTGAATTTTCAGGGGGCCACAGCACCCCCCTGGAAATCGTATGGGAGGGGAATGGGATGATAAACAGAGTTGGAATAATTACTAGAAGAGAGATTAATGCTACACTGATTGCCCTTGCCTTTTTTCGCTTCATCACAGGATCAGAAAAGAAAAACTTTACTATTTTTACCAGGGGCATAACAATAATGCCAGCCAGACCCCAGATGGCAAGCACGACCCCTACAAAAAAGAATCGCCCTGCAATGAATATTGCAATTCGGATTGTTATGAAAATGCGGTACGTAAAGGAACTCAGGCCGTATATCACAAACCATTTTGCCTCACCCTTTGCAGTTACGGGACTAACAACATCTTCCATATTGAGCAGGTACCGCCTGAACAGATAACCGATATAACTGGCTGAACGCATTGCAAGATTGGGTATCTCAAGAAGATCTGACAGGATATAATAGGCATCAAACCTGAGCAGGGGATTGCCGTTAAACAGGATTGTTGAGAGCCCCGCAACAATCATGACGTTAAAGCATACTGCCCTTATAATCCCCGGCTCTACATTGACCCATAGCAGCATTGCTAAAGACGCAAGCATTAGTTCGGCGAGGATACCGCTGGCCCCCACCATTACCCTTTTGTATTTTTCTCTGAAGGCGGATGAAGATGATGCATCAACATAGGGGACAGGCACAAATACAAGGAACATAATTCCCATGTCATGTACCTCGCCCCCAAAGTATTTTACTGTATAGGCATGTGAAAACTCATGCACAGCCTTGATTACCGGGTAGATTATCCACAGAAGAAACATGTTTTCAAGGGCAAGAACCCTGTCAGCAAGGTTCATGGTCAGTTCCTTAAAATGAAATGTGGCAAGAGATAAAGAGAAAAGGAGCAGGATTAAATAGAAGACAAGCCCTGTTCCAGTGAAGAGGGGCCTGACAAGAAACATGCTCTTTTCAAGAAATCTTTCAGGATCAATCAGGGGCAATTTTATTGAGAGCGGTGATTTTATCCTGCTCAGGATATCATTTTTTTTAAACCCTTTATTGCGCTCATAAAGTTCCTTTATATCGGGCGGGATATCTGCCTGAAGCAGGTCAGCCTGATGAAGTTGAGATAAAAGCATTATCACCTCATCCTGGGTAGGCATGTCATCTCCCAGCATTTCGCAGGCCGATTCCCATATCTCTTTAAGGCTGTTTTTACCATCCATCAAACCAATTATATAGTACGCCTCCTTTGAAAACCGATGAAAGCCGCCCGTGTAATTATCCTGGAGTACATGCCATTCCTCGCCCCTGTACATTTGGTGATGTACCTTTGCGTGACTTCTTAATACTGGCCTTAATGCTGAAACCCTGTACCAGGATTCACTGAAAAGAGAGCCGGTCAATTTTTTTGTCCTGTAAATTCAAAACTGTTTTAATTTATTCTTTTTATTTGAAATATTCCCAAAACTTTACTGCAAGCCATTCCTTCATGGAGCGTGTCCAGATAGAAAAAAGATTTCTTCTGTCTATATATATCTTCCCTATCCCCTCCATGCCAGGTCTCAGCCTGTCTGTGATCACCTCAGGGGCAGCCTCAACCCTGAAAAAATTCAACCCCTCTTTTGCAGCAGCGATGGGTGTAATCTTGTTTACTGTAAAGGCAATCTTTTCATTTGGCAGGGCTGACAGGATCATATGCCCCTTTTGACCCGTTGTTACATCGGCAATCCGTCGTTCATCAACCTCCAGTATGATCCTGTATTCATCCAGGGGGGCCACTTCAAAGAGTATTTCACCCTTGACAGCTGCCCCGCCCAGCCTTTGACTCAGGTCACCGCTTATTACTATCCCGTTAAACGGTGATACAAGATTTGCCCTTTCAATCTGGCTCTCTGTGAGCTCAAGTCTTGCGCTGGCCTGATCAATCTGTGCCCTGAATATCTCTGCCTCAGCTCTCTCACGCGTTGCCTGCGCTTCCTGATACTGTTTTTCATACTGTGCCTTTTTACTCATCCAGTTGAGCCTCTCAAGACGCAACTCCCTGTCATCCATCATGCACAGTTTCGCATCCTTATCCACACGGTCTCCTGCCCTTACATAGGCATCCTTTATGTAGCCTTCAAATGGCGCCACAATCACCCGTTTGACAGCCCCTTCAAGGATGGTATTTGCCGGGAGCCTGTAATCCCCATCCTTTACAGCGAAAAATATGACCATGATAACAATAAGGATGGCAAAAAGTTTTCTACCGCCATATTCAGTCCCCATACCTTTTTTGATAAAGCATTTAAAACCATCTGAGGCTTTTGTCAGTATTGGCCTTTCCCTTTCAAACATCATTCTGAGTACTGGCTGTATCAAGGATGCTACACTTTTACAGTACATGGAATCATCATCTGTAAATGGCCCTGTTTTGCTTCTTTCAAGGGTGATTACATTTACATATCTCTCTTCATCATAAAAGGGGATTGTAAGGATATATTCTGACCCATGCTGTCGGGCGAGGGATTCGTGATCCCGTACGATCTGGCGTTCATGCCCTGTGCCAGGATAGAAAACTTCCTTTTGCTGGCTTATTGCCTCATCCATTGCCTGAATAATAGCTCTGACAAGATTCATATTATCGGAAACCCGGCTGCTGTGGGATACTGCCTGGATCTTTATCTTTTTGTTTTTGATATGGCCAAGGCTAACCCTGTCACACATCAGGCATGTGGCCAACTCTGTCACAAAGGAGAGGCAGGCGCTCATATAATCTTTTCTGGATACAACCTCTGCCATTAAATCTACTGAAGCCTTGAGTCTTTTAAGTAATTCTCCGGCATCATTTTCACGTTCACGGCGCAGCATGACCTCCATCCAGGAGATGCCCCACTGAAGCTGCTCCAGGGTATATTTCAACTCTTCTTCTGTTTCAGCCTTTACCTCGATCGCGACAAGCCCGCAAAAGATGGTACCGGTAAAAACAGGATAGGCAACACCATATGAGCGGACGCTATCCTGCCTGGCCCTCTCTTCATGATCAAGCTCCACAAGCATGCCGCTTTTATCTTCAATAACCCGCTCTGCTATCTCTGTAAGGCGTTCCGGGTTTGCACCCTTTTCAGGCCATTTTGCCGCTGGAGAAAAATTCTCCTTTGCCTGATCGGAAAGGATAACTATACCCTGAGTAACATTGGCGATTATTGCACATTGGAGTGTAAGCCAGTAAAGACAGTATTCTTCCCTTTCTACAGCGCTTGTGAACTGAGACCACAAACGGTTGTCAATCCTGGGTCGAAATTTTATTCTTTCGTAATTGTATGTTTTATTCACGGCAGACCCGGTATTAAAAAAGGACTTAACCCTTCAAGTCAAGTCCTTTAGCAAAATTGATAAAAATCTGATATACAGCTTTACAAGGGTACAGGTTAATTATTTAGTAAGATCAATCTTCAGTTCACCAAAACGCGCCTCATATTCCCGTAAAATGTTACCAAGCAGAATGGCAAGCCTCTTTGCGGCAAAGGGGTTCAGAATGATACGATTTGTAAGCTGAACCGTCAGCTCAGGCTGCCCTGTATGCCAGCTCTGGTTTGTCCCAAAAAGCATTGTAACCTCTTCCCGTGTGCTGGAAACATTGCACACATTTGCATAGGTGCTTGTCATTTTTGAGTCATCCCAGCGCAGGGTCTGTGTTGCAACCGCCTTTTTATCATCTTTTACCTCTTCCATCTTTTCCTCATGTTTAGTGGCCATAATTTCTCCTTATTATTTTTCTATTTTATATTAAATATGTATCCATGTACCGAAACCATTTTCCATGTTCATCTAATTAAGCTCTTTTTTCTTTAAATATGACAACTCATTGCCTGATTTCTTATCCAGCTCTCCGTTAGTCCATTTGACAAACTTCCTGAGCCTGTTCTTTCTATCCAGATTTATGAATCCTGATTTGTCTATAATTTTACCTGTTTCAGATTTTTTACCAGACAATGCACCCCAGCCGGTCAGACCTGCTACCATTGCTGTTATATCTATTTTCTGGTCCAGATTATCAGACCTCTCTTTTGCTTTCAAGCCTGTGCGAAGGTCATTATCCATATTAGAGAGACCGTCAGTATCCCTTCTTGCGCTCAACAATAATTTATTCAGTCTCAGGTCTGTGCCTTCATTCTCCGCTGAGCTGTTAATGATCGTACCATCCGGCAGCACCTTTATTATCCTTCCATCAGGATATGTCGTTACAGAAGATCCATCCGGGTTTTTAATTGTTTTGGTACCATTAGGCAAGGTGATGGTAATGGTGCCATCAGGGAATATCATAACCTCCCTGCCGTCAGGTGCGTTCCTTACTATTGTTTTATCCTGTTTAATAACTTCTATAAGGCCATTCGGATAACGCTTTTCAATTGCGCCATCAGACAGGATTGAGGTTTTAATTGTGGCTTTTCCCTGGCCCTGATTATTACCGTCAGAGAGATGGCTGTAATAGCTACCCATACCAAAAGCCTCTTCCGGTCCGGTAATTACTGTCCCTGATGCAATTGTTTTACTCTCAATCTGCATAAATAGAGACCTGTCAGAAGGGTGGAGAATGTTTTCTCCTGGCGAGGTTAATCTTCCGGCTTTAGATAATGCCCCTTCTGCCATATTATATTGAGGTGGGTAAACCCTGTTAACCCTGTATTCTTCAAGGATAACCCTTCCATATTTGCTGATCAGGACATCCTCAGGGGCTTTTTTGTTGATAATGTCTTTACCCTCACCGCCAAAGAGGATATCTGTACCTTCACCACCATCAAAAATATCAGCCTCTCCATTGACTGTATGCCTGGTCTCTATTGTGACAGGGATACCATTACTGAACTGAATAAATCCATTATCACCAATGAGGATATCAGTGCCATTTCCTCCTGAAATCGTGTCTTTACCCTCACCGCCCAAGAGGATATCATTGCCATTGCCTCCGGATAACACCTCCTGTCCCCCGGAAGGTGCCGGGACGCTTATTACCTGGTAGACAACTCCATCTTCAAAGGTGACTATGCCAAGGTCACCAATTATGATGTCACGACCAATTCCAGCAGTTATTGTGTCATTGCCCTGACCCGCTATCGCAATATTTGCACCATCACCAAGGTTAACAGTATCATCCCCACCAAGGTTATCCAGCCTTGTGTCAATTTCAGTAAGGTCACCCACATCTGTAAAGATCATGAGGCCATTATCACCGGTTACATGGTCATCTCCTGAACCTCCGGTTACAGTATCGTTCCCGCCACCTGCTATCACATAGTTGTTACCATCTCCAGAATCGATTGTGTCATCGCCCGTAGTGGTGTCATTCGTATCTGTGCTCTCCATCAGGGTTACAATGCCATCTGTGATTTCAATTGTGCCGTTGTCGCCGGTAATGTAATCCTTGCCTGCGCCTGTTGTTACAGTATCATCCCCTGCGCCAGCGATTATGTAACTGGTGCCATCTCCTGTTGTTATCTCATCATCACCGCCTTGTGTCGGGCTTGTGCTTTCCAGCCTGGTTATCACACCATTTTCATCTATCTCTATTACGCCCGAATCACCGATAATGGCATCATTACCAATTCCAGCTGTTATTGTGTCATTGCCCTGGCCTGCTATCGCAATATTGTCACCATCACCAGCATCGATTATATCGTCACCCGTGGTGGTATCATTAGTATCTTTGCTCTCCATCAGGGTTACGATATTGTCAGTGATTTCAATATTGCCATTGTCACCAGTTATGTAATCCTTGCCTGCGCCTGTTGTGACTGAATCATTCCCTGCACCGGCTATTATGTAATTGGTGCCATCTCCTGCGGTTATATTATCATTACCACCCTGAGTCAGGCTTGTACTTTCCAGCCTGGTTATCACACCATTCTCATCTATTCCTATTACCCCTGAATCACCGATAATGGCATCACTGCCCTCTCCAGCTGTTATGGTATCATTACCCTGACCGCCTATCGCAATATTGTTACCATTGCCAAGGTCAATATTATCATCCCCGCCAAGGTTATCCAGCCTGGTGGCTATTTCGGTAAGGTCTCCCACATCTGTAAAGACCATTGTACCATGATCACCCGTTACATAATCTTCCCCGGATCCTCCAGTTACAGTATCCTTTCCGCCACCTGCTATCACATAGTTGTCACCATCTCCAGCATCGATTATGTCGTCACCCGTGGTGGTATCATTAGTATCTTTGCTTTCCATCAGGGTTACAATGCCATTTGTGATTTCAATGGTGCCGTTATCGCCAGTGATGTAGTCCTCTCCTCCACCTGTTGTTACAGCATCATTACCTGCACCGGCTATTATGTAATTGGTGCCATCTCCTGTTGTTATCTCATCATCACCGCCCTGTGTCAGTCTTGCGCTCTCAAGTCCGGTTATAATACCATTTTCATCTATTCCTATTACACCTGAATCACCTATAATAGCATCATCACCAATCCCAGCTGTTATTGTGTCATTGCCCTGACCTGCTATCGCAATATTTGCACCATCACCAAGGTCAAGGATATCATCCCCGCCAAGCTCATTAAGGCGTGTGGCTATCTCGGTAAGGTCACCCACATCTGTAAAGACCAGTGTACCATGATCACCAATCACATAGTCATCGCCTGAACCGCCGGTTACAGTATCCTTTCCACCACCTGCTATCACATAGTTGTCACCATCTCCAGAGTCGATTGTGTCATCGCCCGTAGTGGTATCATTCGTATCTCTGCTCTCCATCAGGGTCACGATATTGTCAGTGATTTCAACTGTGCCATTGTCGCCTACAATATAGTCATTGCCATTGTTCCCGGTGATATCATCATCACCAAAACCGCCAACAAGTATATCGTCTCCATCATTACCAACAATTACCTCATTACCACCAGAGTCAGGCTGAACTGATACTACCCCTGTAATGTTGTAATTAATATCACGGTCAATTGTTGCCTCATCACCAAAGATAACATCATTACCATCTCCGCCAAACAGGTTATCATTACCAAGCCCGCCTGCCAGAACCAGCTCGGCACCAGCAGGAACAGCTGAGGCGTCAATCGTATCATCTCCATCATCGCCATGAACCTCAAGTCTGCCTGAAATAACCGTCTCTTCTATGGTTATAACATCGTCTCCTTCATTTCCCGATATCGTTGTAAGAGTATCACTTTGGATATCTACTACAGAGATTACATCTGCACCCCTTCCGAAGATAATTTTTATACCGCCCTCAAAGGTTCCATTGGTTGCTGCATAATTAATATCCGCAGGCGACATGCCGGAGACCCTGTTCTCTGTAATAATTACATTAATATCCGCTGTTTCTGATCCTGCATCACTTATGGTAATGGTGTTACTGCCTGATTCTGTATCAATATTGATTGTTCCGTTTATGCCATCCAGGTTACCAAGGTTAGCCGGGGCATCAGAGGATATATTAACAGTGTCATTACCTGCACCGGTAAAGATATTTGTAACTGTTCCTGATGCTGTTGCCTGCACATTAACCGCATCATCCCCGCTTCCTGTATTCAGGTTAAGGTTTTCTATGGCGGTATACTGAACTGAGCCATTTAAACCCATGTTAAAACCTGTAATAGTATCCTCTGTCAAGGTCCCTGTTACAGCTTCTGTCTCTCCGGTAATATCAAGGTGGAGTGTATCAATGCCTGCCCCGCCATCTATATCAATCAATTCAAGAATATTTCTGATATTACCTGAATTATTGCTGTCAGGATCAGCATTGCTTCCTATGCTGATAGTATCATTACCACCCAGCGTATTGATTACAGTTGGTGAGGCTGTATACATAATAGGAATAATATCATTATCGCTGTTACCAGTTATCGTTACGAGATTACCAGTAACCATGCCTCTCATCTCCAGGACACCGCCAACACCAGCGTCCGCATTTCCAAAATCTACATAGAGTTCCACACTGTCAGCGGCATGAACAATTGCCCCATCCTCAATAATGAGATTATCACCTGCCCTAAGCTCTATTGACCCGGCAGTCGATATTACATTCACACCCGCCTGTACAGTCAAATGGTCTGCATCAGAATTATCCGCTGTGGTAAGAATAATATCGCCTGCCTCCATGCGTTCTGTAACGGTCATGGGGCTGTGGGCTGTGATCTCTATCCTACCTTCAGCCCTGATGCCATCATTCTCTGTTACCCCGCCTATGATAAGGTGGCCCTGGTTAATAAGCCATATACTGCCATGTACAGAGCGACCTTCAAGGTGGCCGATAGTGGTTTTAATGGCCCTTGTACCTGAACCTATATTTCCATCTGCAAACAGCCATGCAGAGCCTGACAGGATATTATCCTCCTCATCAAGCCTTGCATTAAGTATTGATGCCCCGCTTCCGATAAATGCGGTATAACCAGGCCCTGTAAATACCTGATAAATTGATAGATCCCCATCTGTTTCAGTAAGATAGGTATTTAATGAGCTGGTACTGATAAGGCTTCCTTCGCCTGAGAATGCGCTGTTTATATCAAGGTCATTACCTGATATCCCGATCCCTCCGAACATGGCCTCAAGGTTAATGCTATTCCCTGTAATATCTGCCTGAAGGTCATTTTCAGCATCAAGTATGGATGCCACTGCTCTTAAAGTAACATCACCATTCGAAGATACAATACTGCCTGTTAACATGTCTCCATCTGTCTCATAGAGATAGATATCTCCGCCTGCGGTTGCATTCAGGATGCCTTCAGGATAAAGATTGATATCAAGGTAGTTAATTGTGTCCCCTGTTTTGCTGCCTATGGAATCCCCTGCAAAGAGGTTCAAGACCTCTGTGCGGATATTCAGGTAGTCATCATCAAAGGCATCAAGGATGGACATGTCAGCAATAAGATCTATCCTCTTTCTTGAAAACAGAGTATCTACATTCATATCTCCATTTACTTCATGGATAAATATCCCGTTATTTGCCCTTGAAGTGAGTTTAGCACCGGAAGCGAGGTCTATGGTTACAGGAGCCCCATCAAGGCCAATCCCCTCACGCCCTGATTCGAGGAACAGGTCACCGCCTTTAATATTAGTTCCTGCCCCCGCAGAAGAATTGTATATGCCGCCCTTTGTCTTAAGCCTTATCTCCCCGTTGGGATTATCATCCGGCCCAGCCTGAATAGATATGATATTCACATCTGACTCAGAACCTATGAATATGAATTCTCCTGCTTTTATATCTATGCCTGCACCTGTATCCTGCTGCTGAATAATCCTTATCTCGCTTCTCGTTATATTGATAACACCTGTATCATTCGACCCAAGGGCGTTTTCCTCTGTGTCAAAGAGTTTTATGGTGAATTCATCAATAACTCTTGCATAATAAATCTCTCCATCTGTTACACCGGAGATATTGCTTATTGTAAAGGTGCCGAACGGCCCAAAATTAACAGGGGTACCGCTTGTAAGGTCATGAGCCGAGCCAAACCTTATTGTATTTAGAGCGGAATTACTTTCTGTAATATCTTCCGGATCTGTTGAATTGATCAGGTCATTTTCATAATCAGTAAGGTTTAAGAGTGTACCCTCTCCACCCATATCCCCTTCTGATGTGTAGATGCTGATCTCGGTAACCGTCCCGCCTGAGGAGAAATCTATATCCTCACGCTGGACAATCCTTGCCTCACTGCGCGTGATATTTATCAGGCCTGTATCACCCTCTCCCGTCGCATGAGCAGCGCTGTCAAACAGTTGTATGGTAAAATCATCTATTACCCTGGCATAATATGTAACACCGTCAGTTACACCCTGTATCCCTCCAACACCCATATTCCCGCCTGACCCGAATATTACTGCTGCACCCGATTCCAGTTCATGAAGGGTGCCAAAGCTTACAGTGTTGGTATCAGACTTAATGGAGATGAGATCTGCCCTTTCTGCGGCAGCAAGGGCAGCCTTTTCAGAATCGGCAAGATCAATCAGGGTGCCGCCCGATTCAAGGTCACCGTTTGAAATAAGGATAACCTGTTCGTTTAGAAAATTACCTATGCTCCCGGAGGCATTAATAACAACATTTTTACCAATAATATTTGAGGACTCTATACGTGTCTCAGTATCAGTGGTCTCCTTGAGCCACCCTGCACCAAGAGAATATTTGAGCTGCTCCTCTGTCCAGCTTGAGCCTATTGCAAGTGCATCAACATCAGAGATGCTGTGATCCGTTCCTGTTGCCCCTGAAGCATCAATATCAAGATAGATACCAAGGTTTGCATTCTCCAGTGAGTCAGCCAGCCTTATTATCGACGGATTACCGGAATCGGCCTTAATTATGTAATAAATTTTATCCTCGGCCAGCTCCTTCCATTCGCCCTCTTCCATGTACCTAATTTTAGAACCACCGTTTGCATTGTAGACAACCCCTGTACCGGTAGCTAACAGGTTGACACCTATGTTGATGGTATCATTTGCGCTGTCCACATCCTGGGCGGGCGTGAAGAGGGGCTCATACCCGGGGTTAGCGGTATCATATTGCCAGTCAGGATTAAAGGTATCACCCAATACGCTGAAGCGGTTATGAAGCTCATGGAACTCCTGCGTTCTTTTTAACTCCTCCAGGTCTATCCTGGCATCATCCCACCCCAGCTGATCCTTGTAAGCCTCCCTCTGGGCATCAGTCATTGTGACTTTAAACCCCGTATCGTATGCCAGCATATTTGTCAGAGAGAACCTCCCTTCTGCTAAAGGAGTGCTGATATTTATGGACTGGTCTGCATTTGCGTGTGAGAGAGAATCAGCAAGCCTGATGGTATGGCTGCCTACAACAATGGCATAATAGGTCTGTTTATCATTAAGCCCTGTTATTGTATCTCCTTCCATCACCCGGTAAAGCAGGGCATCACCGGTTGTAAACCCGTGATCAGCATCAAAGGTAATAGAAGTACCGCTTACCTGGGAGATACTGTCTATATATATGGTACTTCCTGTTCTATATCCCCAGTAGGTATTATATTCACGGGTCTTAAGCCCCTTGTAGGCATCCTGTGTTTCCTTACCGTCATTATCAATGAGATTCATCTCATCCCACAGATCAGCGAGCTCAGCCTCTGTGCGGACATCCCGTCTTTCAAGCGTATTTACATCTACAAGGTTTCCGTCATCAATGGTGATATTTACATCGCCATCAAGGGATTCAATGGCCACAACCCTGAGATCATCAGATATCTCATGTAAATATATGTCATTAAATGCATGGGCTGTAATGGCATCAAACTTATCGTCATCATCATAGTTGTTATCATTATTTGTATTAATGCGTAAATTCAGTGATGAGGTGCCCAACGCTCCTGTTAAGGATGTCAGGTGTATGTTATCCCCGGAGATAAGGGAGCTGTTATCATTAGCAAAAATGCCCCCTTCTGATGCCATTACCACATCATCATTTGCAGATATGACCGTGTCGACAGTAACCTTGCCCTCTATCTCTTCAATAGCAACAAGGCCATCTGCACTGGCTGTAAGAAGACCGCCAGCTACATCAGTACGTACAGACTTATAATGCTCTTCAACTGCGGTCAGGGTTAAGGGGTCAGTATTGTATTCAGTAGTTGTATCATCCGTTACATTGTAGAGAGTAAATCCATCATTGTCTGTTATTGAAACCAGGCCTGAGCCGTTTTCAAGTGTAATTGTGCTTTCAGTAATTGAGGCAATGACAAAATCCTTATTGTTATTCTCCCCCAACCCATCAGTGAACCTGATAATATCTCCTGCATCATATCCCTCTTCAGTCCATTTACCGCTGTTTCTCCTGATCGTCGCCCTTACCTGATTACCGATGGTTCCATTAGCTGCCTCAAGGGTTATATTTTCTGCCCTGATAAGCGCAAGCTCTTCAAGCTGGTTTATAGAGCCGTTTTCTGAAACAATGGCCGTCGGGCCGGAGAGGTTACTTATAACACCGGTAAGGTTTATGTCGGTGTCAGATGTGATCTCAACAACGCCTGTTTCATACCCCATAAACTCAATCTTTACAGGGTAGTCTGCCTTGACACTGTGATAATCATAATTGGTGCGGCCTACAGAGGTAATTCTCTCAAGGTGATAGGTCTTTGTAGAGAATATCCACCACCCGCTCGTTGTTACCCATTCCCTGGTATATACAACAGGATCTCCAAGGCTGTTGAATTCATAGGCATAACCTGGATTGGTTGTTCCATCGTTTTCCTTCTCAACAAATTTGCTTTCAGGTTCGAGATCTACCGGTGTCGGATCAACATAATTGTAATAGCTTCTGGATTGCCCATTTGCATAGTTAATGCCCCAAAAACTACTGCTTGTCCACTGTTCGGTCAGGACAGAGGTCTCTGAATATCCTGTTACCCAGTAATACCTCTGGCCGGAAACAGGCTGATATGTGGCATTACGGCCATCAATAATGGCGCTGGACCCTGAAACCACATTCTGAGTATCATTATCTGTTACCTGTACAGAATTCCCTATCCTTGTATAGGTCGTTGTAAGTGGTTTGTAAACATTCGGGTCACTGTCCACATCATAGGCTGTGTCTGTGATAATTACCTTTCCCTCTATGCCATTACCCATCCCCTTTACAGTTAGACCTTCAGAGATATTGACTTCATTAACAAGGAATGCGGTTGAATCAAGTTCAAGGCCCTTTTCCGTTACACGGACCACCTTGTATTCACCGTTATTATTTGCTGAGCCGGTAATTACTATTGTCTGGCCGTCACGGTATCCCTCTTCAATCCAGCTCCCTGCATTACGTGTTACCGTGTCCGAATCTGCGGTATGATTGAAGGTGATCCAGTTGCCTACCACCTCAAGTGTAGTAGAGGTGCTGACTTCACTGGAAAAATCACCCCCTTCAAGTACAAGGTTAAGGTCTCCCACGGATTTCACAACATATATGCCATCATTCCCATTTGCAGAGTCTAAAATCCTGATCGATTGCCCCACATAAAAACCATCAGTTATCCAGCTCCCTGCGCTCCGGCTTATTGTATCATCTGCACCTGTGTCTGAAAGGGTGATCCAGTTGCCGCTGATCTCAAAAGAGGAGTTGTCACGGAATTCAGTGGTAAGCGTCGCTCCTGCTGTAAGGGTAAGCGCCTTTTCCTCCACCCTCTCAACAGTATAGACCCCGTTATTACCTTCCTGTGAACCAGTTATGCGTACCTGCTGTCCCTCACGGAAACCATCAAGTATAAAGCTGCCTGTCTGCCTTGTAACTGTATCAGCCCCTGAAGCGCCGTTATCCTTGAGTGTAATCCAGTCAGCTCCTGTTACTAGCATATCCCGGCCCGTAACACGCAGGTCAGCGCCGGTTAAGATCAGCTCCTCATCCTCTCCGGTTTTTATACTCTGTACATCAATTACATAGGAGGACTGATTATCGATTTTTATCTTGCCAAATCCATCCACGACCTTGAGCAGCCCATCTGTGTCCGTTGCAAGGATGTGCCCTGTAAGTTTTATCAGGCCTCCATCAACTGATACATCATCTATAATAATACGGTTGGTTTCATGGTTATAAAAGACCTCTATATCTGAATCTGTAAGAGTGATCCAGTCGCTTTTACCCTCTGCTTCCAGTGTTGATATTCTCTGATCAAGTGTGGTTGTCGTCTTATCCTTCAGTGTTACAGAAGAGGTATCCTGAAGAGTTAGTGTACGATCTGCATTTCCGCTCTGGATCGGGCCATTAATATTAAGCACCCTTGCGGTGATAAACACATTGTTACCGGCAATAATGGCACCATTCTGGGCACGATGTGCGGTATTGCTGCCGGTCCAGTTGCTCCCTCCATCATACTCGGTTCCGTCAGGATTAAATTTTTGAGTGCTATCACTTGCAGTTGCAAGATCATCCCATACTGCTGCTGGGTCTCCGCCCACATGCTGGGTATCAGTAGCTATGACAACATCCCTTCCGGCCTTTATCTCAACCGTCTTGGCCTTTATAGATGTCCTCTGCTCAGGAACTGTTGAATCATCATCCTTAATAAAGATGCTTCCCTCTTTGTTGGCGATACTTACTGTCCCCTCTATATTAGTAATATTTGAGCCCAGTATCTCTATATCCGGGGGTGGCGCTGATGCGAGCAGCCCTGTTGGTGGAGGATTATAGGTATTGCGTATCTCTATAAGGGGATCTGCTGAATTCTTGTCAGTAATGATGCTGCTGAATTGCGCAAGCCTGCCTGACCTGTTCCGAGCCTGTATGTCGCTATTACTGTAAACCCTTGCACCGTTAAAGGTGACATTTCCACCAAGGTCCAGGACAGTAAGGTCTTCCTTGATGCGCAAATAATAGGGGCTGTGATTTTCTATGGTGATGCGGGTATCCCCGGGGGCATCGAGTTTTCCTGATCCTGAAAGTGTATCGCCTGAGATTATTATATCACCGCTTCTCGCGATAATCTCAGGGGTCTCAATAAATGTGACCTCCATATTTCCTACAACAGCGCCATCCGGGCTTAAAAGTCCAAGTTCGCCCGCCTGGTATTTAAGCTGGTCAATCTGCGCCTGTATGCCTGCAAGGGCCTTTCCATCTCCCCCATAATTTTGCTTATCCAGCTCCAGCTTATCTATCTCAGCTCTTATAGCTTCTGCTATATCTGCCTTTACCTCAAGAGGCATATCGACTCCCGGGGTACGGTAGATAAGGTCTGAAATAGTGCCCGGTTTTATGGGTGTCGCATAGATTTTCATCCCTGCATACGTCTCGTTTTGACTGATCCTGTGGTTTCCATCCAGTATAAGAGAGTAACCGCTTATCTCCTGAATCCTGTATGTCCCGTCATTTCCTTCAGAACTACCGCGTATTACGATATACTGGTTTGCCTGGAACCCTTCGGCAGCCCAGTCACCGGTTAAGCGGGTAATGCGGTTGTCTGCCACTGTCAGGGTAAGGCTTGTCCCCTCTGTGAGTGACACTACCTGTTCAATGGATTTTGGTGCAATACCTGTAATATTCCTGCTTGCTGACGCAATGTATGTTTCATCAGCATCAAAGGTATCATACCCTGTTGCAAGGATAAGGGTGTCCCCTGTAGCCAGTTCTATCTTGTATATGCCGTTATTACCACTTGCAGACCCTGTAATCCTTATATACTGCCCTGTTGCAAAACCAAGATCTGACCAGTCTGAACTATCAGTGAGTTCAATCCTGTCCTGGCTGCCACCAACGCCTCTTGTGAATAATATCCCTTTCCCATATGTTACCTCAACCACCTTTGCGGCAGGGGTCTGAATAAGGGTATCTGTATCAGTGTTTGTTTCATCATGGGTTAATTCATACCCATCCTTCAGCCTGATGACAGTTGCAGTAACACTCTCAATTGCATAGTCGCCATCATTATTATCAGAACCTTTGATAACAATCTTCTGATCAGCAGCAAACCCGTCAGTTACCCATGAACCGGAACTGCGCTCTATCCTGGCGTTGTCTATTGACCATGTGATGTTCGCTGTAGCTGATGCGCTTACCGTTGCGGTTGTCTGTCCGCCGTTATCAACCATATCAAGGGTAAGTGGGCCGTTGACGTACATAGTGTTCCCGGAAACAGAAAGGATAGTATAAGAACCATTATTCCCTGAAATATCCGCCCCTGAGAAGGTGACCTGCTGATTTTGCCTGTAGTCAGATGACCAGCTGCCTGACTGGTTTATAACCTTTGCATATTCATGCTCTCTCTGGGCTGTGAAGCTGACATTATCTGATATAGTAAGGTTTAAGGTAAACAGAGAGCCATTATCATCTGTAGCGGCACCAATTGACGAACTCTCAATAAGTGTAATTACAGAATCTGAAACAGAGTAGATCGAATAATTACCATTATTTGCTCCTGCATCAGATATGGTAATATTTTGCCCTGCCCTTAAACCTGCTGTAACCCAGCTGCCAGTGTCTCTGGTAATTGTTGCCCTAGAAACCAGATTATCATCACCATCCCTTACCTCGGCTGCAAAGGTTAAATCAACCCCGGACAAAACAGATATATCCTTTTGAATAGTTATGGGGCCGCTGCTTACAGCATCATCAATAATCCCTGAACCATCCACAAGTTGAATAACAGAACTGCTGACTGAGGATATTTCAAATCCTGTGCCTGTGTTATTAGCTGCATTATCGGCCCCTGAAATCCTTATCAGATCACCAGCAGCAATACCCTGATCCGCCCAGTTGCCTCCAGACCAGGTTATTTCCGCATCAGCTTCAGCCTGTTCCGGCACAAATGCCATATCGACTGTGGTCTGGCCTATGGTTGATGTTATATTTTCAGCGATATCCGAATGCTCCGTAATATCATAGGTCTCTGCAAGGTACAGACTGCCTGCTGTTACCTGGACAACTGCATAATTGACACCATCAATTATGATTGTCTTGCCTGACAGGAAACCATCATCTATAAAGCTGCCTGAACTCCTTTCTATTACTGCCCGCCTGGGAATATAATCAAGGACAGGATTACCTGTTATATTCGCAGCACTTGAGACCGGCTTTATTGCCTGTGCAACTATATCGGCGCTGCCTGTTGTTTCATTTGCAAGTTTTGATCCGGTTACAGTGATAACCGTGTCAGTTATTGACAGGATACGGTATGCACCATCATTATTTAAAGATCCATCCACATTAATATACTGTCCTTCGACAAAACCATCTTCAATCCAGTCTCCAGCCGCGCGGGTAATTGTGGAATTTGTACGATTGAATGTAAGGTTCGGCGACCCGTTCATGACTATTGGTCTAGTACCTGTAGAACTTGTGGCTGCAAAAAGATCTGCGCTGTCAGATACCCTGTCTATAATGATATTATCCGCAAGTGTAAGAACTGTATCTCCTACAGAATTAATCTTGTATACGCCGTCATTACCGTTTGACCCGTATACCCTTATATATTGTCCTGCCTCAAACCCATCTGTAACCCATGATCCGTTACTCCTTGTAATGGTATCATCATCCACCCCGTTTGCTGCAAATGTCAGGAGCGGTACACCACTACCCTGATCAGTCATCATAATGGGGGCATACTGTTCATCCGTATTACTTATAATGAGTTCCTGGATATTATTCTTCCCTGACCTTACACTACCATCTACCCTTACATCGGCAGATGCTGCCTCTTTGTATGAATCCTTAACTATCTTGAGGCTTACTGGTTTTATACCAAAGATTGATCCAAAAAAGTTTGCTATGGCGGCCAGCACCTCACGGTAAAGGTCTGTTCCCACACCGGCCCCATGTGCATAATAATAACCCTTGTCTGCATTAAGATGCACATCAGCAGCAGAGCCTATATATGCCCCACTCTTTATATCTACAAGGTTGCTCTGGACTATCTCACCATGCGCCTTTGGATCAGTATAGATAGGAAGCGCTGTCTTGTTCCATAGGTCTGTATTGGCCTTTACATAGAAACTGTTACCAACCCCGGCATTAAGGCTGATATCCCCGAGTGCGTCTATTTCCGCATTATTGCCAACTGTTACCTTGTTATCTGCATGAACAGATGAATATGACTCTCCCTGAGCTGCCCCTGCAAGACCATAGGTATTAGAATTAGCCTGTGTCTGCACATTGGCTATTGAAGAGGCAGATATGCCTATACTTCCTACTCCGGTCAGGTTGGCATCCCCGATTATGATCTCATTTGTATTTACATTGTTTATGATAACTGATTTTGCCAGTGCAATGGCTATGGCTCCACCCGAATCAAGCTTCACCTTATCGGTTGCATAAAGCATGTTTTTGCTATCAAAATTCATGCTGCCAGGGTGATGCCTGTCACCATCCACCTCTATATCGGCACCATCCTGAACAATTATCTTTGTACGGTCAACAATTGTTGTTATGCTTGATGCTGCTGGCCCGCCCACAAGCCCGCCTGCCCCTGCAACTACGTTATAACCGTCTGAGATCTTCGTGATAATATTATTAGCGTCAACATCAATAGCCCCGGCATTAACATCTACCCCCGTGCCAAAGACAATATTCACATCAGAGGTGACATTGTTTGTGACATTGGCCCCGCTCCCTCCAACCAGCGCCGCTGTTATGCTGTCTGAATCTGCTCTGAACAGGGTGTTGTGTTCTGCCTTTACCTTGAAATTGCCACCAACATCTATTTTTGTACCGGTTCCGGTAGCGATATCCACCCAGGTAGTGCTGTTATTTATGGTTTTTCCATTAGATGCAGACCCTGCCACCAGGCCACCACTCCCGGCCTTCACATACGCCTTATTATTATCAACGCCTGTTGCACTGATATCCAGGCTACCGCCTGTGATGTTTACATTGCCCTCAATGTAGGCATGCGTAACTGTCCCTGAAAGTACAGTGGCCTTGTTAAACCCGAGGGCGATTAATCCGCCTGCATTACTGTTTGCCTCTGAATATTGAAGGGTTTTATTATCAGCATTTATAACAGTTGTGCCTGTGATATTAAATTGTGCACCATCCAGGATATAGCTCTTAACAGCAGCCTTTGCTTCAACATTACCTGTAGTGGCATCAACCCCAACAAGGGCGCCCGCTGAACCTGTGGATCTTGCATAGGTTGAATAACCGCTTGATGGCAGCTTATGAGTACCTTTTACCTGGATACTTTGAGCGGTTATGTCACCGCCTGCATAGGCAATAATTGTGGGCGATATCTTTGAGACTGACTTTGATGCGCCGACAGCAGCAAGGCCGGCATTAATGCCTGTAGTGGTCGCGTATGATTTAGAAGTAGCTTCTGCATTTACCTCAATATTACCTGTTGCCTCAATGACCGTATTATCAGCGATGTAGGCATTTACTTCAGGCTTTATTTCCGATTCAGCATAATTTTCTGAGCCACCGCCTATACCTGCTGATATGGCAGTGGTTTTACTCATGATATCTGCATCGGAAATGGCATTTATATAGATGTCATTCAGATGGTCTGTATCCTGACCTATATCTGTATAATCTCCGATATAAGCATTCACAGAACCGGCGATTTCAGACTCAACATCAGAGGCGCCAGCTGCAACGATCCCGACATTTGCGCCAAGACCTGCACCTTTAATGCGGTAAGTGCCTTTTGCATATATATTAAGATCATCAGCCTTATTAATACTGTTTTTCTTTGAGCCCGATGTGCCATAGACCCTTGAAGATACATCATTATCAATATTGTTGGTTACTGATACCCCGCCGATTGCTGCACCGATGGCACCTGCAAGGCTTAATGCAATGGAATCTATCTCAGACTCATCTGTGGCCTTTACTGTAATATCATCGTTTGCCGAAACAGCGCACTCTCCTGATATATTTGCATCAACACTGTTTTTAATAGTATTGTTGGTCTCTGATGCGCTCAGGGCGATACCCCCGGCTGCCCCAATACCCAGTGACATGGAGACAATCTTTGATTCTGATTCTGCAAATACAGTTATGTCAGAGGCAGTTGATGTTAAATCAGAATCTGTAACTGCTGCACTTACTGTGTTCTGAATATCATTATCCGAAACCGCCGCGGCCCCTGCTGCAAGCCCGGCGCCTCCGATGCTACCTGCAAAGGAGAGGATATTTGCTGATGACGCATGATCTGTTCCTGACAGTCTACTGTTCAGAGATGAGGAGACATTATTGGGCATTGTCATGCCTGACATATAATTTGAGGCCTTATCGGCGGAATCAAGCGCCTTTATTATTATTTCCCCGTTTGTTGATATCAGGGTAGAGCCTGTCGCAAATGCTGATATGTTGTTTCTTATCTGGTTAAGGGTGACTGATGCAGCCCCTGAGACCCCTCCTGCCCCGCTTAACCCAGCAGCAAGAGACCTGATAACTGCTGCGGACTTTGCAAATGCCTCTATATTTCCATTCACCGCAACATGGGAACCCTCTATACCTGCACCTACACTGTTTTGAATATGATTTTCCGACAGGGCCGCACCGGCTGCCGCTGCGCCAGAGGCCGCTACTCCTACTGAAATGGAGTCAATGGTTGAGCTGTCTGTTGAAAGCAGGGTAATTGCCCCTGTCAGATCAAGATTCGAATCCTTTATCCTTGATGCAACGGTATTAATAATGACATTGCCTGATAGCGATAACTGTGCTGCGACAGCCCCTGAAGCGGCAATACCACCGGTAAAGCTGTAGATATTTGAATCTGACAGGGCTGTGATGTTCAGGTTTGTGCCATCTGTTATTGTTGAACCGGAGATTTCTGCTGTAACAGTATTGGTAATAAAATTTACAGCACCTATTATTGAGGCCGCAAGCCCGCCTGATGCGGCTATGCTCAGGCCCACTGAGCGTATGGTGGATTTATCGGAAGCAGAGACCTTAATCTCGCCTGCCGCATCAAGAACTGATGTATCAGAGACAATGGATTCCACCCTGTTTGTAATGGTGTTTCCAAATGCGACCACACTTACTGCTGCGATACCGGAGCCTCCCACGCCAACCGATATAGAGACTATCCCTGCGCTTGAAACAGAGGTTTCACTTATACCACCTGCTTCTGAGGTTACAGTTGAATCAGTGATCTCTGTTGTTATGGAGTTTGTTATAACATTTCCTGTAAAGGCCCCGCTTACTGCCACTGCGCCTGAACCCGCCACATTTATCAGCATTGAAAGTATGTTGGCTGACAGACTGAATGGCGTATCTGAAAGGGCGTCCTGTAATGAATTTTTAGTCTTTGCATCATTTATAAAGGAGCCAATCGCATCCATTAGAGGTATCATGGATGGGGATTTTTCCTCTGCCTTTATGGTAATATCCCCGTTTGCAGTAACTGTGGAGCCGCTTATTAAGGAGGATGTGTCATTAGCGATTACATTCCCCATTGCTGAGACTTGTACCGCAAACCCGCCTGAACCGGATACCCCTATTGCCAGTGTTCTGATTATGGAGGAATTTGATGAGTCCATAAGGAGTGTGGAGTCAGTATCAACATCACTATTATTAATTTCGGTCTCTGCACTGTTTACAATAACATTTGCCGCAAGGGCTGCCCCCACAGCGCCTCCCCCAGAGCCTGCAACACCAATGGCAAGGGTGTTAATTTCTGATATGTCTTTAGCTGTAAGGTTTATTGCCCCTGTCGTATCAATATCAGACCTGCTTGTCTCCTCTCCGGTTATGGCTGCCCTGGTTGTATTTGTTATAACATTTCCGGTAAGAGAAAGGATACCCGCCCCGGCCCCTGAGGCTGCAACACCGACGCTCAGCCCCAGAATAGAGGATTTGTTTTCTGATGTGAGTTCAAGTTCTGCTCCGCTCTCAACTTTCGATGAGCTGATCTCTGTAATTACCGAATTACTAATTACATTTGCGCCTATAAGCGCCCCTGCGGCAATACCACCGGTTCCTGCAACAGAGATGGCAGCGGATCGTATCAGGGATGTATCAGTCGCATCAAGGGTAATATCACCTGCGGTCGAACCGGTAATAACCTCCGAACCCCCTGTGATTCTTGATGAGACAGAGTTAGCAATAACATTCCCAAACCCTGTCGCATTAACCGCAACAGCGCCTGACCCTGCTACACCGATTGTAAGGGCAAGAATACCGGCCCTTGATTCCGTATCAAGCACTATAAGGCCTGTGTCTGATACAACCCTTGAATCATGTATCAACGCCTCAATATTGTTTGAAATAACATTACCGGTAAATGCGCCATTTACAGCCACACCGCCTGTACCTGCTACACTTACCATAAGGGAGATTATGTTTGCGGTTGGATCGAAGGGCGTACCGGACAGACCATCTTTAAGGTCCTGGACTGTCTCTCCATCTGTAATGTATGAGCCGACAGCATCCATCAATGGAATCATGGTCGGCGCTATATCACTGGCATCAATATTGATATCACCAGCAGCTGTAACTTCCGAATCACTTATTACAGCGGAGGTATCATTTGCGATCACATTCCCCATGGCTGTTACCTGTACGGCAAATCCACCAGAACCTGAAACCCCTATAGCCAGCGTGCGAATTATCGATGAATTCTCAGATGTCAGATCAAGGGTCGACCCTGTCTCAAGTGTTGTACCCTCTATCCTTGTTCCGACAGAATTGGTAATAACATTTGCTGCAAGGGCCACGCCAACTGCGCCGCCGCCAGTTGCCGACACGCCAATTGCAAGTGTATTGATTTCTGATGTATCTTTGGATGAGATTGTCACAGCCCCTGCTGCATCAATAACTGAACCTGTCAAGGCATTGGCCATAAGATCAATCGATTGCCCGTTATATGCATCCTCCTTTGTATATGCGAGTTCAATATTCCCTGATGCAGGGTCATCAACTATAACATAATAGGTCTCACCATCTGTAAGACCGCCTATAGCTGAACCTCCACTTGTACCATATATAAGCGCATCACCCGTCTTAAAACCATGGTCAGGACCGACGCATATCGTATTATTATCAATACTTACATCATTGGCAGGATCAAAAACTTTCTTTTTGTCCGCAGTTGCCGTATCATCCAGAGTAAGCTCATGAACCAGCCCTGTACCGCTGCTTATACCTGCCTCGGTTGTGTTTGAGATGACGTTGGCAGATAATGACAGCAATACTGAGGCTGCGCCCGATCCGGCAACGCCCACGGTCAACCCAAGAATATCCGAATTGTTTTCAGCTTCAATATTAAGTGTTGACCCGGTTACGACTGTCGATCCTGCAATATTCGCCATAACAGTGTTGGCAACAACATTGGCAGCAATTAGCGCACCTACTGATACAGCCCCTGAACCTGCAACGCTAACACCAAGCGACCGGATCTGGCTGCTATCCATTGCTGTTATATCGATCGTATCCGACGCGGTGACATGTGAACCGCCTGTGATAATTGATTCAATCCTGTTGGTTATCACATTCCCATAACCTGTTGCATTCACAGCAACAGCCCCTGAACCTGCAACCCCAACTGTAAGGCCGATAATGCCTGCTTTTGATAATGCATCAATATCGATAAGGCCGCCTAATGATTCAACATCAGACTCGCTGATCTCTGCTGTAACTGTATTGGCAATAACATTTCCAACGAGTGCGGCATTTACTGCAACTGAACCTGAGGCCGCTACGCTTACCATAACGGAAAGTATATTTGCATCAAGATCAATCGGAGTACCTTCAAGGGCCTTTGTTAGATCATCGGCCCTGTCTGCTGAGACTATCCAGTCAGGGATGAGGCTTGGGGCAATATCCTTTGCAGTAATTGTTATATCCCCTGCTGCTGTGACTATTGATCCTTCTGAAATGGTTGCGGAAACCGTATTTGCCACTGCATTTCCCATGGCCGTTACCTGAACCGCTACTGACCCAGAGCCAGAGACCCCTATGGCAAGTGTGCGTATTATTGCGGAAGACTCAGACTCGATGCCAAGAGTTGAACCTGTATCAAGATCTGACCCGATAATTGAACTCTCTATGGTATTAACGATAACATTTGCACCAAGACCAATACCTACTGCCGTGCTTCCGCTGCCCGAAACACCAAAGGCAAGGGAATCTATGGTTGAGCTATCCTTGGCCGAGATGTCTACTGCACCGCCAGCATCAATATCAGACCGGTGATTTATGTTATTGATCAATTGATCACTTATAATCGCCTTTGTAGAGTTTGTAATTACGTTGGCTGAAAGGGAAACCAGCACCGCGGTAGAACCGGCAGCTGCCACTCCACCGGTAAAGGCCATTATATCGGAATCGGACAAAGATTTAAGTGCAAGACTGTCTCCACTTTTTACATGAGAACCAGCGATTTCTGATGTCACGCTGTTTGTAATCACATTTGCGCCGACAATTGCGCCTATGGCATTGCTTCCTGAGGCAGCTATGCTTAACCCCAGAGACCTGATGGATGAATCATCTTTAGCACTCACAGATATATCGTCTGCAACCTCTACACTGGAATTTGAGATGATCCCTGCCCCTGTACTGTTTGTGATAACATTACCAAATCCGGTCCCCTGAACAGCCAGATCGCCTGATGCGCCTACGCCAACTGTAACAGCAAGAATGCCCGCCTTTGAATAGGCATCAAAGGAGAGATCAGACTCTGCGTTTATCACTGTACCGGTATCATCTACTCCTGCCCTTACTGTTGAACCGCTGATCTCAGCCGCTATATCATTTGTGACTACATTACCCATGAGAGCCACCCCAACAGCCTTTTGTCCGCTTCCTGCAACGCTGACATTGACCGCAAGGATGCTCGATTTAAGGTCTATTGGTGAGTCTTCCAGGGCAGCGTTCAGATCCTCCTGAACCCCTTCATCTATCATCCAGGTGGGTATTATAAACCCTGCCTCATCCTTTGCAGAGAGCAGCACATCCCCTTCTGCTGTAACTGTTGACCCATCCTTTATTATGGCCCTGACACTATTGGCAACAGCGTTTCCGGATGCATTTATTGCCACCGCATTTTCACCTGAGCCTGAAACGCCTATACCCAGTGACCTGATTATGGGGGTGGATTTGGCTGAGAGGGATACATTTCCCTCTGAATCGATTGTTGATCCTGATATCTCCGCAAGAACGTTGTTTGTAATTATATTAACAGAGCCTGCTGCACCCACACCGGTTTTACCGGCAGCTGCTATTGTAAAGGCAATAGTGTTTAGGCTGGATGTGTCTGTCGCCGTAAGGATCACATTTCCGCCGGAATCAATTGATGCCCCGTCTATGTTGGCCCGTGTATCGGCTGTAAGCACAAATACCGCAAGGGAGCCTGCAATACCGTTTTGCTTTGAGACCCCGGCTGATACCGCAACTGATGTAATATCCTCTTCTGAATCTGCATTTATGGTTACTGACTTATCTGCATTTACTGTTGCACCAGATTCAATATAGGCCTCTGTATCCTTAACAATAACACCTACATCAAGGGCTATGCCGACGCCTGTGCCACCAAAGGCAACAGCGAGACCTCCGGCGCCGTTGAGTATCCTTGTAAGGCTTGAGGCATCAACTACAACAGACTGATTAAGCCCTGCAATTAATGCGGGATCAGTGTTTATCTTTACCCCTTCACCAACATAGGCATGGGTATTCTGTACAACTACATCTACAACCGCAGATCCTCCAACGGCTGCCTTCCCTTCACTGCTGGTGCTTACTCCTCCGCCCGCTGCTATGGATGAGACACCAAAACCAAGGGAACCCATACCAGGTATTTCAAGATTAACCGGTGTTATCGAGGAATCGGAGTTGATTGATATTACCTCACTGGCATCCGCATGTGTATCCTCACTTAAGTATGCATCAGTATTAGAGACGATTATATTGGCTGCAACCGCAACTCCCACACCGGCCTTTTTGCCAACACCACCGCCGCCAGCTATATTCTGGTATGAGATATCATTTTCTGCATCTATATCTATATTACCTGTGGATTTGAGGGTGGCACCTGCACCTGTGGAGGCATCCGTATCCATGACCATGACATTGATACCGGCTGACCCTGCAACACCATTATCCTTGCCTCCGCCAATGGCCAGCGCCCATACTGTAAAATCATTTGTCCTATCTTCAGGTGTAACCGCCTGGATAGAGATATTGGCTGCCTCGATGTCTGCACCGGCACCGATAATTGCCTCATTAGATAAAATCCCGACATTGAGCCCTACTGCCGCTCCCACACCTGTTGTACTGTCAAAGGAGAGGGCAGCGCCTGTGACTTTAGTTGTAAGGTCTGTTTCAGATTCAGCAATTACCTCAAGTGAGCCACCAGCATTCACATGGATATCCTCTGCAATAGAGGTTTTATTGTCCGATATTACCCAGTTTACTCCGATAGCCGCTGCAATACCCACGCTACTTGAACCGGTTCCGTTTTTTCCGTTCTTATCATTGGTTTTTTCCAGGGATTTGTCATTTGCATCAGAAAGGCTGTCATTTGCCTTTGGCAAAGTTTTTGTGCCGCCGGTTGCTGCATTGGCCTGGGCCTGGGCCTCGTCATCACTGCTCCTGGGTGCAGCCTCACCCTCTTTTGTCTCATCTTCGCTCTTGTTACCCTTTGCGCTGGCAGTAATATCCAGCATACTGATTTGATCTGTCAGGGCATCAATTTTTATGTAACCATCTGCAGAAATATCACGTTCTATTTTTGCGACTGTGGAATCAAGAATAATATTTAACCCCACTGCTGCACCAACCGCAGCCTTGTCACCGGCCACAGATGCGTCTGCTATTGTATGGGCTGTTCCTGTGTGGTTTGCCTCAATAGTTACATTGCCTGTAATATCTATCTGGCTGATATCATTGGCACCTAACCTGGCAGTCGTATAATCATTGGCAAAGGCTACAGCTACAGCAGGGCTCACTGCCGTACCGCCTGCAGCCCCTGCCTTGACCGTTGTAAACACGGCATGCTCTGATTCTGCCTTTATGGTAAGGTCATTACCCCCGGTTATTTGTGAATTATCCTGTATATCCGCATTTATTACATTTACCGGAAGGACATTAAGCGCCACCGATGCACCTATGCCTACTTTACCGCCTGTGACCTTTGATGCTGCACTTGCTGAATCATTCTGTGAGCTTTCAGCTATTATAGAAATATTGCCTGTCCCGGCATCAACTGCCGCTAAAGATTCAATCACTGCCTCAGTATGGGTTGTAATAACATTCAGCGCCAGGGAGCCTGCAACACCTACATTTGAGGCACCCGCACCAGAAACCGCATTTGCGACAAAGCTATGACTCTTTTCAATGAGCCTGTGATTACTGCCCGTGGCTCCTGTTGTAAGGTCTATTGTTTTTCCGATCAGGGCATCCTCCGGGGTTAATGCAAGTTTTACTGCCACCGGATATACAATAGTAAATTTGTGATCAAAGAAGCTTATGTTTTCAACTGAAAATAGAAGGTCCTGCACTTCATCGGAATCAGGGTCAAGCAGTTTAATCCGGGTTGGATTATCTTCATCCACATCAACCTTGTATGTTGCCCCCTCTTTCAATCCCCCGATAGGTCCGCTGTTAAGCAGGTTCCCCTTGGAATAGACCACAAGGTCTCCATCCTTTAAAAAATGGTCAGCCCCCAGCTCTATCCAGTTATCTGTATAATTTATAGACCCGCCTATTGTATTTATGTCTATACCCACCTTTGCCATTGCGTCCCTGAAGGTATTGAGTTCATTTACCCCGAGGTCATCAATGTCATAGGGGATAATATTGAAGCTTCTGGTATCATCCAAAACGGCATAATAGGTCTGGCCATCTACAAGCCCGCCAATGCTGGCATCCCCGCCGTTGTCATATACTATTTTGTCCCCTGTCTGGATACCATGCTCTTCCCCAAGATTTATACTTTCCCTTGTCACAGAAACACTGGAAAGATCAATGGCCTTTTCATCCCCTGCCATATCGGCCTTTACTACAAGACCGTTGGTATCTATATCAGCATCGGTTCCTACATAGGCCCTGTTTGCCACATCCGAATAATTTATTGCAATCGCTGCGCCTATGCCAACCTTTGTATTGGCAGGATCAACAGCGCTTCCGTCTGCATCTGCTTTTGCATCCGTGTTATTTGAAGAGTTTAATGTAAGGGTGCCTCCTGATACTACATGTCCATTTGCAGGGATAAATGCCTTTGATTCACTTAATGTGATATTTACCCCTATGGCGGCTGCAACACTTACAGTGCCATCAGAGGTTTCAGCCTTGGGTGTTTCAGCAGCATCTCCAGTACCTTTTTTACCTGTCTCCTGTGCCTTGTCATCAGCGAGCTTTCTCTGATCACCAACCTTCTTGTCAACATTTTCAGATGAACCGCTCCCTTCAGATTCACCCTCAGACCCTTTTGCACTTGCCTTGGCAGATGAGGAGCTTGTAGTAATGGTAAAGGCCTCAAAATTCATATCACCGGCAGAATCTATCTCCCTGTCTGTAGTAGATATAGCACTATCAGTAACCACATTCAGACCCAGGGCTATACCTATAGCTGCACCACCACCAGAGGCTGCACCATCGGCCTTTGTCTCTGTTACTCCTTTGTGATTAGCCTTTGCGTTAAAGTCACCATCTATGTCCAGTTTATCTCCACTGCCCACGTAGGTTATTGTATCGTTATTGGCTACCGCTATACTGATAGCCCCACCTATCCCAACTCCACTCCCACCCTTGGCTTCACCACCGGCTGTTGAGGTCGTGACTGCCTTGGTATTACTGTCCGCTGACAAACTTATATCATTTATCGTTCCGGTTATTATCGCGCTGTTTTCTATCTTCGCCGTTGAGGTGTTGTTAGATATATTTAAGGCTACAGAGGCACCTATACCTAGGTTACCTCCTCCGCTTGCAGGGGCTGCTGATTCTACTGTAAGGCTCTGTATTCCTGTTCCGGCTGATGTAATATCAATCGCTGTACCAGCATTGGCATTAGCCTCTGTAGTGGCAAGCTTCACCCTGGTAGTCCCATCGGTAATCACATAATAGATCGTGCCATCAGTTAAACCGCCTATAGCTGTTCCGTCACCCTTGTTGTATACAACCGCATCACCTGTCTGAAGGGCATGTTTCTCCCCCAGTTCAATCGTGTCTGAGGTAGCCACAACCTTTGTACCTGCATCAAATCCTTTGCTTGCTACCGCATCAGCGCTGACAGCCTTCACCTTCTCACCGGTCATTACAGACCCTTCAGCGTTCGCTGTCGTAGTCTCAAGTCCAAGCTGTGTAATGGCAGTAGCTGCACCAATAGCCTCCACCTTAAATTGCTTCACGCTGGCTGTCTGGGTATCTGTCCAGATCGTCATTGTCTCTGACGAGTCAAAGATAAGCTGATTTCCTATAAACTTTACATCCACTAATGCTGCATCACCTGCTTCAAGATGACCGGCATCTACCATGGCATCTTTTATCGCGGCCTTGATATCACTTAACCATGCCTTCTTGCACTCATCCGCTGTACCTAGGTACTCCTTTGCTTCAACTGTTACAAACACACGCTCGTTATCTGTCCCTACACGTAAGGCAAAATTAAGCGCTTCGCTTTCATCATTAATTGGTGATTCAACCGCTGTTCCACCATCCCTCCTGTAAAATACTGGGCTCCCTGTCATGGTTACTGATGTTCCTGCACTTACAACCGGGTCAGCAGGGGTGATAGTATCCGTCATTACAAACTGCTGCTTTGCCTCGTCAAAGCTTGCTACCAGTTGACCCTTGTTGTTCCCGGCATTGTTGATCTTCTCTATAACCTCACGCACAGTTGTTGCACCATTCAGGACAACCACAAAGCTCTTCCCATTACGCAGGTTAAAAACCAGATCTCCTGTGCCAGCACCTGCTGCTGTCAGGTTAAATTCCCCGGCTCCTTGCCCGATCTTTGTATCAAGTGTGATCCGATCCGTGTCACCTGCTGCCTCTACCTTCTTCTCAGGCTCTACAGAAGCTCCTTTGGCCGTGGCCAAAACTGTAGACTCAGTAGACCCTTCTGCAATGACCTTAACATCCCCGCCAGTAAGAGTTACTGTGCTACCTCCATTTATCAGCGCCTCGTTTCTGCTGTCAGCTATGTTCAGAGCCAATGACCCAGCTATACCTACCTTGCCTCCGCTCGCCCCTGATATCGCCTCTGCGCCAATTTTGCCTGTTGTATCACCTGATACAGATCTCTTCTTGGCCTCTATTGTCAGCCAGTCCGCATTTATCGTTGATCCTGTTCCTACATAGGCCTCATTTACTGCGCTAACAAGGTTGATAGCTACCGCTGCACCTATGCTTACCCCTCCAGATGCACTCGTTGCGCTTCCATCTGCCTTGGCTGTCGCATCAGTGTTATTGCTGGAACTCAAAGTAACCATGCCGTCAGAGGCTATTGTGCCGTTATCTGGGATATATGCCTGTGCCGTTGATTTAGCTATGTTCACCCCTATCGCTGCCGCTACGCTCACGCCACCTTCTGATGTCTCAGCAGCAGGTGTCTCTGCAGATTCCCCTGTCCCCTTTGTACCTGTCTCACCTGCCTTCTTATCCGCAAGGCCCCTCTCTGCCCCTATCTTCTTGTCTACCCCCTTATCCTTTTCAGGATCAGCATCATCCTCTTCCTTTGCGCCTGATGCACTGGCTTTAGCGCCTGCGCTGCTTGCACCCGCATTGTAGGCCCCAAACATCACGTCTCCACCGGCTGTTATTACCCTTTCAGTCGTAGACAGGCTTATATCATTTACTACATTAAGCCCCAGCGCTACACCTATACCTGCGCTTGCCCCTCCTGCTGATCCGTCTGCAAAGGTGGTTGTGTTCCCTGTATGCTGTGCCTCTGCCTTAAGTGCTCCGGTTATACTTAACGGGCTGCCTTCTCCTATTACTGTAATTGCTTCATTGTTAACTACGCTTGTTGCTATGGCACCGCCTAAACCTACGCCGCTTCCTCCTGTGGCCGCGCCCCCTGCCTTCGCTGTAGTCACTACAGTATTATCAGATGTGGCCTTCAGGGTTACATCATCCGCTCCGGTGAGAACAACTGTGTCAGCTACCTTAGCCCTCGTGCTCGTATTGGCTATATTTAGCGCTACTGATGCACCTACGCCTACGCTCCCTGCTGTAGCACCCTCATTCGCCGGATTCGCGATAACTGTGTTTACTGTCGTGTTCTCTGCTGTTAAACTTACATCCCCTGCGCCAGTTATAACCACACTCGCACCACTCTCTATCTCCGCCCGGCTATTACCATCCAATATACCTAATGCCAATGACCCGGCTACTCCTACAGTACCCCCATTAGCGCCCGATATAGCCTCAGATGATATGGTGTTTGCGAGGATTGTTTCATCACCCTTTTCAGCCATCAATGCATTAATAGTGATACCGGCAGCACGAATCTCTCCTCCCCCACTCAGATATGCCTCATTACTTATATCTGCAATATTGATGGATACCCCTGCACCGACACCAACAGCAGCCGAACCTACCGTGCTCCCATCAGCCTTTGCTGAAGAATCTGAATTATTAAGGGATGTTAAATTTAAAAGACCGCTGGTTATAATACTCTGAGAGCTGTCAATATATGCCCTTGTATCACCTGAAAGGGTGGAAACAGCCACTGCACCCGCGATTGTAACCGCACCATCACTCGTTTCTGCCTTATTATCGCTCAGGGCCTTTTCTGTTTTAGTTGATCCGCCTGATTCACTCGCCCCGCCTGATGTTGATTTTGCCGCTGTTGTTATGGTGTCAAGCTTTTTGGCCTGTATGGAAATACTCCCGGCAGTTTCCACAGATGCGCTTTCACTCAGGTACGCCTCAGTATCCCCTGTTATGGTTGTTACCGCTACGCTGCCTCCGGCAGCTGTTGAACCTCCTGCTGTACCGTCCGCCTCTGTCTTTACTGTCCTTGTGTTCAGCGCATTGATATTGATTGCACCACCCGCATTAAATGCGGATGAGCCTGTTACCCTGACAGCCGCAGACCCGTTAACAATAGAGGTTGCAACCGCTGCATCGGCAGATACTGACCCGCCCATTGATGCAAGAGATTGCGCTGTTGTCTGGGTTGTTGATGTTGCGCTGATACTGGTATTTCCTGTAGTAACTATCCTTGATGAGCCTGTTATGGATATGATAGCCTCTGAAGTTACATTGATAAGCGCTACATCCACAGGGAGCTTCAGCTCAAGCGACGCATCTGCATCAACACCTGCTTCTGCAATTATATTTATTTCGCCTGCATTAAGAGTGGCATTATTAATGGTGACATAGGCCCTTGCATCTCCAAATACACTGTTATCAACAGCAGTTGACAAAAGGTTTATAGCGCCTGACCCTGTGTCTATGGAGTTGTTTATATTGATTATCTCTGCCCCTATTGTCAGATTAACACCTGTAAGGAGCAGATTATCAGATATGGTAATGGTATCTTTTCCATCACCACCATTTATTGTTATATTTTCAATATTGGATATGCTGTTTAAAATAATGCCATAGGAAGTACCGTTTATGGTAATCCCGGAATCTGATATTCCTATGGTATCAGCGCCTGTTGTGCCCTCTATAATAAGGGTATCATTTCCCTCAAGACCGTTTATCAGGTAATTATCCGATGTTAAGGTGCCTGTAACAAAACCATCGTATACTGTGAGTGTCTCCAGATTAAAGGTGATTGTATCTGCACCTGTTGTACCATTCACATTGATATCCGCCAGCAGGTGATCATACCCTGACATATCAATAGCACTGAAAAGGGAGGTGGACTCAATAATGCCCTCAGTGTATTCAAGATCCCAGTCCCCGCCATACCCCATGTGGCCGCTTTCATCTGTTGAAGCTGCCACATCAGCGCCAGTCTGCCTGCTTAACTCTGTGATAAAGCCAATGCCCAGTTCATCATCTGCAATATTGCACCCATAAAGCAGAATATCCCCGCCATCATTAAGACTTTCCTGCCAGACCCTCAGGCTTTCCGAATGCTCCTCCAGACTGTTCCTGTCAACAATACTGTTTCCAATACGCATCATACCTGATGCACCATGTGAAATAATATGAATGGAGTCTATATCTTTATACTGGCTCAGTATCTCTGTAATCTGTTCAATCCCGTCCCTGCCAGGATCCAGGATTATTACCTCATAAGAAGAATCCCTGACATCATCACCCTTTATCCCATTCTGAATGCCCCCATCTCCTGACAGGCTTTTCTCTTGAAGAATATCCTGATTTTCCGTACCACCAGGGCTATCCTCAAATTTCCTGTTAATAAGTGTTTCATATTCAGGAACTGAGGGATCAATAATTACAAGCTGGCGTCCACTATCCTCTGAAAGCAGGTAAGATAACTGAACAGATATATTTTCCTTTGAAAAAGTATAAGCTTCGGAATCGTTTTTTATTGCTGAGGTATCGCCTTCGGACAGGGTGTCCGCATGATTTGTCCCTCTACCATCTTTCCAGTCAGCAGATGTTACCGCCTCTGGTGGTGTTATACCAGCCTTTACATCATCAGTGTTTGATTCATTATTCACTCTTTCGCTGGAAAGTGTGTCCACTTGAGCAGCAGAGATGGCGCCTGTAAGAAGTATCTCATGCTCCTGCAGATCCTGTGCAGCAATAATCGGATCAGCAGAAAGCAGAATACGCTTTTCAAGGGTTTCAAAAAGCATCCTGCGGCGTTCGGGTTCTTTTTTTGATATTCTACCTGTAAAGGTCTTAAGCCTGCCTGTCAGTTTTTTCAGGTGTGACATTTGAAGGATTACCTCTTGTGTGGATTTTATTAAATATTAATCCGTTAACTCTTTATTTTTTTGCTACTTAAGCCACTCATTGACAACCGTGATATCTTCCTGTGCAAGCAGGCCGACCGCCTTTTTGAGCCTGAAGCTGTAGATAATGTACTCATACAGCGATTTGGTATACTCCTGCTTGGTCTGGTACAGGTCCCTTTCTGCATCTGTTACAGCAAGGCTGGGGAACATGCCGGACTTGAATCCCTCTTTCTTGGCCGTGAGTGTAATCTGGTTACTGATCATTGCCTCTTTCAGGGCATTGATATTCTCTATTGAGCTTTTAATACCCAAGAACGCTGCCTTGGATTCCCTGGTTGCGGATCTGATCTCTCCTTCAAGATCCTCTTCAGCGGCCTTTAAAAGAAGCCTTGCCTCCCTCACCTTTGATGAGGTGGAGAAGCCGTTAAAAATAGGGATCTTAAGTTCAACTGCCCCTTCCCATCTCTCAAGATCGCTCCCGCCGCCATATAATGACCCATCTTCTATATCCCTGTTCATCCTGCCAACAAGATTAAGAGTCGGCAGATGGCCTGAGTTCTGTATTGAGACCTCTTTTCCTGCCACAACCACTCTCTTCTCCTTTACAAGCACATCAATATTCTGCCTTCTTGCTGAAGCGACCCATTCATCAACATTATCAGGTATCGGGGTTATCAACGGGATTGTGTCCCATGTGTATGCCACTGTTTCTCCGGGGTTCAGGCTGTTGAAGCCCTTTATATCTATATCACCTGTCCCAGGAGATTGTTTTTCATCAGTAACGGCAGCCTTTGTGCCGCCATTAATATTTCTTGCGCCAGGTTCAGAGAGGTAACTATCAATCTTGATATCGGGCAATATTATGGTTTTAAGATCATCCATCCGCCTGCCAGTTATCTCAGCCAGCCCCTCAAGGGCATCTTCAAGGATATGGTCAGCCCTTACACGCTTTGTCGTAATAACGGCAAGCCGGGCCTTTGCGTCATGGAAATCGGTAACAGGGGCAAGACCGTTTTCGTATCTTTCCTTTGCAAGATTATAATGCATATTAACAGCCGCCTCTTCCGATCTGCTGAATTGAAGGATATCCTTTGCCTCAAGCGCTGCAAGGTATGCCTCTGTAACCCGGAGAATGAGTGTCTGTTTTGCTGTCTCAAGCTCCAGATCAGCCTGCCTGACCTCCTCCTTTGCCTGTGAAAGCCTGACAATAGATGAGTATTTAAAAAGAGGCTGGCTCAATACCAGATCAAACCCCTTACCCGGATATTTTGCAGTGCTGTCGCCATATACCACAACCTCATTGTCAAATATCTCATGCCTTGAACGTTTGTAAAAGGCATCAAAACTGACAACAGGCAGTATCTCAGCGAATGCCTGATTATATATTTCAGGCGATGCGTTGTGCCGGTGTATCTCCTTCTGAAAGGTTGCATCATTCTCAAGGGCAACCTGATAGACCTCAAGCAGATCAGAAGAATATGCAGACAGAGAGCAGATGAACAGTAACAGAGAGCAAAAAGAGAGCCTTATAAATCCTCCTTTAATGCCCCCTGAAAAACAGTAAAAATATCTTGAGATAATTGAATACATGTTTGCGACCTCCCGATCTAATAGCTGCCGTTTAGAAGAACAAGATAACTAGCCATAATAACTATATTTTTATTAATTAATTTACAAGATAAATCAATGTTCCTGATTACTATTCTTGTCTACAGGCAAAGGCAGCTTTTCCTTCTGACAGGAAGCACCGAATTTAAGTTATTTTTCTTTGAAACCGATATGTTTCTACTACGAAAAGAGTTTTTTTGAAGGTTTTATGGAAACCGGGGCAGTATACCGGTTTATTCATGTGGAGGGTTTGATATTTAATTCGGTTTACTTAATTAATATTCACAACATTTTAAAAAGGTAAGTTATCACACAAAGCCTCAAAGACCACCAAGAAAAACAGTTTTATTTTAAGTATTTACCTTTGCGACTTTGTGTCTTTGTGTGAGATTCAGCTTTTTTACGAAACCATTAATATTGATTTGCAGTATCGATTAGTCAAGCGTTTTATTTTAAAACCGGGGCAGGTTCAGTAACCTGCCCCTGTGGTAAATTTATACATCAGGGTTTTACGCTAACATATCCTGCACCCTCGCCGGAAAAGCTGCCCGATGTGCCTCCGGTATGGGTGCCGCCAGCCACACCGCTGAACTCTATCTGTGCAGTTGTACCCGTGTCTGCTCTGCTCAGGGTGCCATGTCCATTATATACATCAGCTCCCCATGTGTTATTCATGGTATCCCAATTCTTAATATTAAAATCAACACTGAGATCGCCATTTGTAAGCATTACATTCTCGCCAAAAGGATTGTCTGTAAATTCGCCGGTTATGTTCCCGGTAGCCCATATCTCAGGGGCGCTGCCTGTTGATGATGCAAAAAAGGTAACATCATGCATTGTAATATCTGTAACATTGACACCTGTACCTGAGAGGGTTGTTCTGCCTATCTCCACCGCAGGTATATTGAGTGATGAAAGTATTGCACGGCCGGTCTCTGTTGCCGCCATCCCAACATATTCGCCTGCCTTTACCCATACCCCTGCAGCGGCTGACTGCCATTTGAGATTTTCTGAATCTGATGGGTCATATGTACCCGCTATCTTACCTGAAGAGACCCCTACAATCGGGACAATATCGTTCAGGTCAACCCATGCTCCAACCATATCACCTTCAATCCTGTTATCAGACCACGTGCCATCAACATTATATTTGGCAATCATCCCTGCGGTGTTGCCAACTCCTTCGATATAAAAATCACTGTGATAATTAATTATCCACCTGCTCTCAGGGGTTCCGCTGTACGTGCCGCCCAGCACTGCCTGCCACACACCCCACGGCTCACCATTGATATTACGAATTGTATGATTACCCCCTCCTGCATATAAATACCCGGTTGAGTAACCCATTGAGTCAAGAAAGTTCCCTTCGCCAGGATATAAATATGAACCATAGTCATAACGGCCCCAGAAATAGAGGGTCTTATCCTTTAGCCCTTCCAGAAGTGTGCCCGGGGTTGAAGAGGCCATTTCAACCTGCACCGGATATATACCCCCTGTTGCATCCCATATGCCTGATACCCTGTTTGCGCTCCCGGTGTAATCACCAATAAGTATACCCGCCCTGTTTACCGGGCTTATATAGACCGCATATATGTTCCCAAATGTGGAAGAACCAAGTACACCACTTATAAATCCAGCATATGCCCCGCCATCAGGGGTTGTGTCGGTGTCATTATAGGGGTTGTAGCTATCCAGGCGGTTTGCAAATATGAAAGGCTGAGATGGGTTGACTGAAAACTGGGCATCATAATTACCCAGAAAGGTTATCCCGGCTTTATTTGCATAGGTTGCACCCCACAGGTCATTAAGGCCTCCCATAATGCCGTCGAGCCAGCCTGTATTATACATATTAAAACCCTGCCACGAAGAATTGTACTCCCAGGTGTAAGTGCCTGGCGGTGTAGCAAGAGAGGTAAGATCAAACATGGTAAATGGGCCGGTTGATTCATATGAGATGAAATTTCCTGTTGAATGGTCATACACCCACTTCTGGCTGAAGAAATTGGCATATGTGCCATCAAAAGACCTTGCATTTACCTGATAATAGGTATCTGTACCTGCACCGGCATTATAAAAGGTATAGCCTCCCTCATGGCTGGATAGGTCATAGTGGTAATGATACATGCTCGGGTTACTGATCATGGAGTAGTTGCCACCTGTTTCTCCTCTTAACAGATATAATCCACTCCCAAAGCTGCTGCTGAACTCAAGGTCAGCGGACTTCTTATATAAGCCAACAGAGATACCTGACCAGTTCCCACCACTACCTCCCGGGCCGATAAGCTCGCCATCTATGGTGCCCGTGCTGGTCATGGTTAAAAATTCACCCATAATCTCACCTGATATCCCATCAGTAAGCCATGCACCGTCTGTGATTTTGGCAGCCCACATGCCGCCATCATTACGCCATTGTCCTGAATCATCCAGATACTCCCCGAAAAGCCCGCTCCCGCTTATTGCTCCGGACCATGAATCTGATGCCAGCCCCTCATCATATCCTGCATAACCGAACGACATATTAAGAATACCCCAATCCTCTCCTCTTATATATGAGGTATCACCGAATCCATGAGCCTTGATGCCTGTCTCGGAACTCCCTGAAAAGGTGCCTGAGAGCATCTCCACTTCAATAAAGCCGTGTCCAATAAAACTGTTAAACTCATTTACTGTAAAGGTCCTTCCTGTGCTAACCGGTGTCGCATACATTGTACCGGTAGCGCTCCATGCACCTGTGAGGTCAGATGATCCGCTGAATTCGCCTGAAAGGATACCAATCCCTGTACCATCAGGGCTCAGGTAAAGGGCATGGATCAGGCCGCTTGCATCAGCCGCGGTTCCTCCAAAGTAACCTGAATAGGCCCCTCCACTCTTAAATGTACCTGAAAGGGTTGCCCTGAAGAGGTATAAAGGATCTGATGATGTGTACTGGCCTGAAAGGGTTATTGCAAGAGGCTCTGTTTCAGTGGCGCCCCAGAAATCCTCTGCCATGCCTGAAATATCGCCTGTAAAGCTCCCTGTGTCTGCAATTATTGTTGTCGTAAAGCTATCCTGGAATCGTTGATAATAACCTGCAGATGGAGGATCCGCCAGAAATGCAAGTGAACCGCTCCATGAGCTTTCAGTTACATCGGGCGCAAACTCATCCTCTCCTCCTGTCTCTATATAAAGCATACCTCCCGGGGCATAATTATAGAATGTTTCAGAGTCTGAATCCATTATCTCGGTTTCACTCATGCCCCTTAAATAGGTTACATCATCATCCTTTAGAAAATTAAAATACTCATATTCATATCTTGCCTGCGCATCACTTTTATTATTTCCATTCTTGCGGGGGTCTGTTGAGTAAGGTAGTACATACTCCCCTTCATAATGTGTACCTGAGACAAGACCAAGCATATTACCGTTAAAGGCCATCAGGGAAGTGGGTGCTGGCGGTTCTACCGGTGGCGGTTCCACTGGCGGCACTACCGGTGGCTCTACCGGTGGTGGTTCCACTGGTGGCGGCTCTACCTGAGAAGGTTCTACCGGCGGTATATAAGGCGGGTCAACCGGTTCCACAGGTGTAATTGGCGGAGAAGCTTCAGGGGTTAAAGTTTCTGGCTGCGGAGATGGCACTTCAGGGAGGTCTCCACCTGGTCCAAGATCGGCCATTAAGGTTTCTTCAGGCACAAACTCGCCGGTGTCCCCGCCATCCCCGATAATCCCGGTATCCCCTGTATCACCTACAGCTCCAGTATCGCCAGTTGAATTCACAGACCCGGTCTCCCCTCCGGCTGTTGAACCTTCACCTTCTGCCTGTGTCTCTTCCGGGCTCTCTGATGCTGACCCGCTATCGCCCTCTTGTTCACCTTCAGACTCTTCTGATGTGGCCTCTCCTGCCTGATCATCACCCGAGGCCTCACTTTCTATACCCTTTTCTTCATCTGTCCCTTCCTTATCAGCCTCTTCCTCTTCCGCCGGGGTTGTTTCCCCTTCAAGCCTTTCTATATCATCATCCGAGGCGATCTGAACAACAGGGTGCGCATCCGCATTGGGTATTATCATGGACTCGCCTGCCTCAATTTTTATCATGTTATCTGGCTCATTTTTGTTATACCCGTAGCCAAATCCCTCTTTGAATGTGGCGCCGCTTTCACCCTTCTCATAATACATGAAAAAATCAGTACCCCTTACACCGCATACCGATGTTGGGGTGTGCACCTCATACCGGTTTCCATCATTGCCAAGCACGCTGCCCAGCAGCTTTTTTACCCTGTTCTGGATCTTTCCCCTGAACAGATTAAGCACTGCGCTACGCCTGCCTGACTCATTTATATATTCTGATATCTCTACCCTTGTATTCTGTGCAAGTTTCAGGATGTTTCCATCTGTAAAGAGGATCTCCGCCTTAGAATTGCTCTTTGACCTTACTATGTCCTTTTCAAAGACTTGAGTCCCGGCATTAACCTCTTCTGCCGGGCTTCCAGGTCTGGTGATATCAACACGACCTTCAACTTTTGTAAATTTGCCAATAGACTCAGCATAAACCGCATGTGAAGCCACAGCGGCCAGCATAATGATAAAAAATCCGGTTAATATCTTTCCCATTTTTACCCCCGGTTTTAAGAGATACAGATTTAGTCCCCGCAGAATATTTCGCGGTTATCCAGATAAATATGAGGGTTAAAAAACTCCTGTACCCTCTCTCGATTCAAATCGACAGGTGGGGGCAAAGACTTAAATTTTTTAACCGGATCAGTTAATGGTATACAGGATGCAAATATCTTTTAATATCAGTCTTTTAGTTCTTCAAGATACTCACTGTAATACTGTAGAATAAGATTTCTGAAACCTATGGTTTCACTGAAGGGAGGGAGGCCATCAAATTCCTTTACCCTGTGCTGGCCCGCATTGTAGGAGGCCAGGGCAAGGCTTATATCACCATTATTGCTCTTCATCAGCCTTGTAAAATAGGTATACCCTGCCTCAATAACCTTTTGTGCATCAAACCGGTCATCGTTTTTTCCATCAGCAAGCTCCTTTTTATATTTTTTAAGCAGCTCTTTTCGCTTTTCACCTGCGTTTATGGATTTATTTATATGCTCTCTTGCCTGTTTTGCTGCCTGAGTATCATCCCTTTTTGAGATACTTAAAAGCGCCTGCCTGGCCTTTGCCCTCATTTCCCGCTCGGTCCTGGATAACTCACCGGCTTTTTTATAATAATCAGGCATATATATCTCTTTCAGGCCAAGATCCAGCGCGGTCTGCGGCATAAGCTGGGTCAGACCGGCAGCACCGACATAAGAAACCGCCCTGGGCCTGAATGATGACTCCTTTTTCATCAGCGCAAGAAAGAGCAGGGGGTCTGTTCGGTATATGCTGCCCCCCTTTTCCAGAGCTGATTCTATAACAGGCAGAAATTCTGGCACCTCTTTATTTACAACCTTTTTCCAGTCCCCATAGTCCGAACCATTACCGTTCCTGCTGTTCTTATCCATATTAAAGAGGCTGATTTCCTCCGGGGATGCCTGGGCAATAAATCTGTTAAAGAGACTGTTTACAAACCGAATGTTTTCAGGGGCAAGAAAATGACTTCCGTGTTTTGTACTGTGACACCTGTTGTAGAAGCAGGCTAGTGTATCCCTAAGGTTATTACCGGTCTCATTCAGGTCTTCATTCAGAATGGTGATGATTAGCCTGTTGCAGATCTCGGGGTTAAACCTGTCATCCTGATCTTTATCTAAATTTTTCCGGTAGTTAACAAGCTTTTCCTTTGCAAGCAGGGAGTTTTCTTTATAGAGGAGGATATTAGAGATAATTTTTTGTATGACAGCATGTTCAGGCTCCCTGTTTCCCCTGTAAGAGAGGGCCTTTTCCGCAGCCTCAAGGGCATCAGCCGCCTTTTCAAAAAGGGCGACTGCATCATTGTAATCCTGATCAGTATATACTTTTAAGCCAAGCTTTAAGGCCTCCTCAGGTTTTATGAAAAGTATCCCCTCTTCCCCTCTGTAGGTTTTATTGCTATCTGAAAGCCTGATCTGTTCTGCATTATATTCAACAATATACCCTGCTATCTTCTGAACAGCAGTTGTATTATTATCCGCCTGGCAATTAATGGAAGGGTAGAGGAAAACAGTTAATGAATATACTGCTATTACCAGGTTTTTTATTGCTTTTGTATTAATTTTCAAATTATTTCTCAAATCAGCCGGGTTGGCAGCAAACAAACCATTGATAAATCATAGAGTAATCAGCTCTTGAAAAATTTATGCGCCCCGGAAAAACCCGGGGCACTTTATATCGGTAAAAGTTTTTTTAGGGCTTTGAATCGTATAGTTTTATGATCTGATCAGTTACATCAATCGCTTTATCAGAAGCCACTATTGAACTCTTTTCAACTATTATTGAAAGCTTCTCTTTGTTCAGGTATTCCTGGGCTGCATCCCTTATGGCTGTTAAAAATTTGCGCCCCAGTTCTGTATCCTTGGCCTGCATTTCCGCCTCAATCTCTTCCTTCATACGGGGGAGATCCCTTGCTTCCTTTCTGAGGGTCTCTGCCTTGTCTCGCCTGACCTGTTCAGTCATTGTGCTCCCCTTGGTGGCTAGTTCGTTATCCAGGGCCTGAGCAGCGCTCTGCCTTTTTATGAGTTCCTGCCTTTTGGCCTCAAACTCCTTTGTGAAATCAGCGCGCGCTTTAGTGATTTTTGCTGACTGCGACAAAATTTTCTGGGTATCTATTACACCTATCTTTACTTCTGCTGCAAAAGCGGGAAAAAGATTGGCTGCAATGAGCGCAAGAAAACAGATTAACAATAGCGTGAGTCTTTTCATAATGATCTTCCTTTCAATAAGATATTAAAGTAATAAGTAATTCAGGGGTAGAAAAATGTCAAGTGACACCTCATTATCGGTAAGAATCCCCCTCAATGAGGTGTATAAAGCTGATCAAAACCTGTATTCCATACCTAATGTATAGATATTTCTTTTATAATCATATATGCCGATATTGGAATCGGTTCTCATCCTGGAGTATTGAATTACTATAGTGGCATTGCTTTCCCAGTTCCATGAAAAGCCGCCTGACATGGTATATATCTTGTCCTCTCTTTTTAGATCAAAGACCGTATGAAGGTGTTTAAACTCCTGGTCGCTGATCTGGCCGCTCAACTGCAGCTTGATATCCTTATATATCGGCATTGCATAATTGGCGGAAAAACCTAACATGCTGTTATCCCAGTTTCTGCCCTCTGTATCCATGATATCAGACATAAACCTGAGATTCAGGAAGTAGTCCTTTTTAAAAAGCCATAAATAACTTATGTAGCTTTTATACCCCTGAGCGTCCCGGTCTTCTTCTGGGGCAAGGGCAGGCCTGAAGTACTGGCTGTTTGAATAGCCTGAAAATATCTCAAGGAGCTGCGTATCTTTTACTGACATCCTAAGGAGAGGGCCGGTATTGAATGTACCTGAATACTCTTTAAAGTCAGGGTTTCTTACAAATGCATGGTTATAACTTGTGGCAAGATAGATCGCATACTTGCCGAAATTGTAACCCGGTGTAATGGAGATACTGTTTGAGATGGAGTCATGGGTAAACCTGTTTTTATCGTGTGTGCTGGCGCCCAGGGCATACTGGGCATTAAACAGCCACCTGCTCTTAAGGTAGGGGGTATAATTGACGCGGAAGGATGTATTTAAGACCCCGCTCCCCTCATTTGTGATCCCTGTGGCAAATGCCTGGTCATCAGGCTTTAAGACCATGTTATCATCATACTGCCCGAATACCCCTATGGTGAACCTTAAGGGTCTTTCAAGTTCGATCCTCTGCTCCACCGCTGCAAGATACTGCCTTGCAAACCCGGCCATATCTGACTGGGGGTCACTCAGGATGGCCGCCTCAAAGCTCTTTTTTGCCTCCCTCAGATCGCGCTCTTTTATAAAGCCCATGGCAATCCTCATATCAGCGGCCTGAGTAATCTTGGGGTCTATGGCCTTGGCCCTTGCAAAGGCATCATTGGCCTCTTTTATCCTGCCCTCTTCCGTGAGGATAAGCCCCTTTAAAAAGGCGGTCTTGGCAGGGAAGATATTTTCTGTTTCTGCGACTTCAATCCAGTGCTTTGCAACATCCAGCTTATCAAGCTGCATAGCAACATCCACAACCTCGATAAGGGCCTCCTTGATCCTGGGGGTAAGATTCACTGCATCCAGCAGGTTTGTAAGGGCCTTTTCATAATCCATTGTCTGTTTATAGGCCATGCCAAGGAAGAATGCGGCAGCAGACGAGCCAGGTTCATCAGCCCTGGCCCTGGTGAGGATTACTATTGCCTCTTCATAACTTTCATCCCTGTATTCATCCATGCCTTTTTGAAGGTTATCTGATTGCTCACAAAAAATATTCAGGGGAAAAAGTATAATAAAAAGCAGAGAGATTAAAGCAAATGAGGAAATCCTGGTTGCGATCTTTATCATGTAAGCCCCCTTTCATCCTGTCCGCTATAGATCTCTTAAACATATGCCCGTTTTAATGGGATATGATAGGCATCTCAGCGAATTTTGTCAATAATATAGCCAATCTTACATAGCTAACATTTAATATTGAAAATGTATCTAAACATCTACAAACATCTTGACATTAAATATCATGATCTTAATTTCCTTTAATCGGTTAAACAGGCCGGTATCTTAAAAAAAATAATCGCAGGAGGATACTTATATGCGTCTTGATAAACTAACATTAAAGGGGCAGGAGGCCCTGAAGGAATCGCAGCAGACCGCTGAAAGGCTGGGGCATCAGCAGATAGAGCCGGAACATATTTTGAGCGCCATAATTAGAGAGAAGGATGGGGCCATACCTCCCCTTCTGGCAAAGGTGGGGGCAAACCAGCCCGCCCTGATTAAAAATATTACCGATGTACTTGAACGGCTCCCGAAAGTTTCCGGAGGAGGATATGGGCAGTCATATCTCTCAGCAAAGAGCCAGGCCATGCTTGAGCAGGCATTCAAAGAGGCCGAGCAGATGAAGGATGAATATGTGAGCCTTGAACATATACTCATAGCCATATCCGATGAAAAGGATGGTAATGCGGCAAGGATACTCAAATCATCCGGTATCACAAGGGATACCATACTTGCTGCCCTTGTGGATATAAGGGGCGGGCAGAGGATCACAGACCAGAACCCTGAAGACAAATACCAGGCGCTTGAGAGGTTTGGCCGTGACCTTACAGCTATTGCGGCAAAGGACAAGCTTGACCCTGTCATAGGCCGTGATGATGAGATAAGAAGGGTTGTCCAGGTGCTCTCAAGGAGGACAAAGAATAATCCTGTGCTGATAGGTGAACCCGGTGTAGGGAAAACCGCAATCGTTGAAGGGCTTGCCCAGAGGATCATACAGGGGGATATCCCTGAAACGCTCAAGAACAAGCGTGTGGTGGCCCTTGATATGGGCGCCCTTGTGGCAGGGGCCAAGTACAGGGGAGAGTTTGAGGACAGGCTCAAGGCCGTGCTCAAGGAGGTCACTGACTCCAATGGCGAGATAATACTCTTTATAGATGAAATGCATACGATCGTGGGCGCAGGCGCCGCAGAGGGTGCTGTTGACGCATCAAACATGCTGAAACCTGCGCTGGCCAGGGGAGAGCTGCGCTGTGTGGGTGCAACCACCATAAAGGAGTACAGAAAATATATAGAAAAGGATGCGGCATTTGAGAGGAGGTTCCAGCCTGTTAATGTGGAGGAGCCTTCAGTGGAGGACACCATATCCATATTAAGGGGGCTCAAAGAAAAGTATGAGGTGCACCACGGTGTAAGGATACAGGACTCTGCCCTTGTAGCCGCAGCAACCCTTTCACACAGGTACATTACAGACAGGTTCCTGCCTGACAAGGCCATTGACCTTATAGATGAGGCCACCAGCAGGCTAAGGATAGAGATAGACAGTATGCCTGCTGAGATCGATGCGGTGCAGCGCAAGATCACACAGCTTGAGATAGAAAAACAGGCCTTGAAAAAGGAAAAAGATACTGCTTCAAAGGATAGGCTTGTAAAAATCGAAGAGGAGCTTAAGCAGTTAAAGGCAGGCAGCGATGAGATGATAAAGCACTGGCGGATGGAAAAGGAGATCATATCAAAAATAGGCGAGGTAAAGGAGAGGCTTGAATCAACCAGAACAGCAGCCCAGGTGGCAGAAAGGGCAGGCGACCTCTCAAAGGCCGCAGAGCTCAGGTATGGCACCACTATTGCTCTTGAAAAGGAGCTTGAGGCACAGAATGCAAGGCTCAATGAGCTTCAAAAGGGTAATAAGATGCTCAAGGAGGAGGTGGATGCAGAGGACATCGCAGAGGTGGTTGCAAAGTGGACAAACATCCCTGTATCAAGGCTTATGCAGGGAGAGCGTGAAAAGCTCATAAAAATGGAGGAGATGCTCTCTAAAAGGGTTATAGGACAGGAGCAGGGGGTTATTGCGGTCGCCAATGCTGTAAGACGCGCCAGATCAGGGCTCCAGGACCCGAATCGGCCCATAGGCTCATTTATCTTCCTTGGCCCTACAGGTGTTGGGAAAACAGAGCTTGCCCGCGCGGTTGCAGAGTTTCTCTTTGATGATGAGCAGTACATGATCAGGGTCGACATGTCCGAATATATGGAGAAGCACTCTGTGGCAAGACTTATAGGCGCACCCCCGGGGTATGTGGGCTATGATGAGGGAGGGTACCTGACAGAGGCGGTACGCCGACACCCCTACTCTGTCATTCTGTTTGACGAGATAGAAAAGGCGCACCCTGATGTTTTTAACGCCCTATTGCAGATACTGGATGATGGCAGGATGACCGATGGCAAGGGACGCACAGTTGATTTCAAGAATACAGTGCTGATCATGACCTCAAATGTTGGGAGCCAGTGGATCAATGAACTCAGAGGCAAAGATGAAAAGGAGATGGAATCACGAGTATTGGAGGCGCTTAAAAATATGTTCAGGCCGGAATTCTTAAATAGAATAGATGAGACCATAATATTCCATTCACTTGGCAGGGAGGAGATCAAACATATCGTGGATATACAGATCAACCTCCTTAAAAAGAGGCTTGAGGCAAACAAGATAACCCTGGAGCTTACTGAGGATGCAAGGGAATACCTTGCTGAAGCTGGCTTTGACCCTGTTTATGGCGCAAGACCACTTAAGAGGGCCATACAGCAGATCGTTCAGAACCCGCTTTCCATGAGGATACTTGAGGGCAGGATCAGCGAGGGGAGCAGGGTTCAAATGGATATAAAAAATGGTGAGGTGATGTTTGAATAAGGCGCAGGGCTTAAGGTGTAAAAGGCACGGAGCAGAAGATAATAAAGCTGAAAGCTCAAAGCTCAAAGGATAAAAAAGCTTTTACTTTGAGCCTTTAGCTTTTCCCATTCATCCTCTCCTTCAGCCTTTTAAAATAGCGGAATTTTATCTTTCTTTTGGAGTTGATGAATATCTTTTCACCTGTTTTCGGGTTTCTCCACTTTTTTGCCCATTTGAATTCTACATCAAACTGTCCAAATCCGGGGATATTGATAAAATCACCCTTTTCAAGGCATGACTTCATAATATCAAGAAGGGAGTTTACTATGCTCTCGGCCTTGTTTTTTGGCATAAGGTCATAATTTAGCTCAGGAAAGAGCCACTGCTGCCTCTCCCTCTTTTTCTTTTTCAGATGAACATTTTCTATCACACTTTTTACGAGATCAGTTTTATTTATCACAGGAGACCTAAATGATATAATTTTTTTCTCAGCGCTATTTAAGATTGTTAAAAGGTGCCATATCTGTTAAAGATTGTCAATTATTCTAAATCATTAGGGAAATTTTAATTAAAGAATGCATCATAATTACATATTTCGTCACTGCCCCGTGTGCGGTGATGAGTTTACAAAAAAGAGAGTAAAGGATCATGAGCCTCCCAGGCTTGTCTGTAAAAACAGGGAGTGCGGATTTGTATTTTACCTTGACCCGAAGCTTGTGGCATGTGCGATCGTTGAAATGGATAACAGGATTGTACTCTTGAAGCGCGCCAGATCACCTGAAAGGGGCAAGTGGGTAATGCCCGGGGGCTACGTTGACAGGGGGGAAAAGGTAGAAGATGCCGCTATCCGGGAAACAAAAGAGGAGTGCGGGATTGATATCAGGCTCAAAGGGCTCTTTGGTGTCTATTCTTACCCAGGATACCTTGAGGTGGTTATTGTTTATCTTGCGGATTATATATCCGGCACGCTTGCCGCTGAAGATGAAACCACTGACAGCAAACTTATCAGTGTCGAGGAAATACCCTGGGATGAACTGGCCTTTGAAAGCACGAGGGATGCGCTTAAGGATTACTGTGAGATGAAAAAGAATGCAGAAAAGGAGTTAAAATAATTGCTTAATCTTAAACCTGAAAGGATTGATGAACTTGACAGAGCGAGATGGAAATCCATTATGGAAAGGTCAATGGAGGATATCTCATCTGTCTTTGAGGATACAAGAAAGATAGTAGAGGATGTGCGCAGGAACGGCGACAAAGTTGCGCTTATGCACTATAAAAAGCATAAAGAGGATATTTGTGCTGCTGATCTTGAGGTAACAGCAGGAGAAATTGCCAATGCATATAAAAGGATAAACCCCCATGTTGTGAAGTGCCTTAAAAAGGCCGCAGAAAATATTACAAGATTCCACAGGGCACAGCTTGAAAGGGAGATGTGGTCAATAGAGGTGCAAAAGGGGATACTGGCAGGCCGCATAACAAGACCAATGGATATTGTGGGCTGTTACATCCCTGGCGGGCGGGCGGTCTACCCGAGTTCCATTTTAATGACCGTGCTACCGGCAAAGGTTGCTGGTGTAAAGGATATTGTAGCGGTTACCCCGCCGGAGAAGGGCATGACTGTTAACCCTGCAATTCTTGTTGCAGCGGATATTGCGGGGTGCGACCGGATATTCAAGGTGGGCGGCCCCTGGGGTGTTGCCGGGCTTGCATATGGCACAGAGACCATGCCAAAGGTGCACAAGATAGTGGGGCCGGGCAACAAGTATGTTACTGCGGCAAAGATGATCGTGTATGGCCAGGTGGATATAGATTCACCGGCAGGCCCCAGCGAATCACTTATACTTGCGGATGAAAGCGGTAACCCGGCATTTATTACAGTGGATTTTCTTTCACAGGCTGAGCATGACCCTGACTCTGCGGCAGTGCTGGTAACCACTTCTGCTGAGCTTGCTAAAAAGGTGTGTGATAATATTGCGAGGGAATATGAGACCCTGCCGAGAAAGGAGATATTTGAGTCTTCCCTTAACAGGCACTCATATGTGCTTATTGCAAATGATATGGCACAGGCCATTGATTTTACAAACGAATATGCAGCAGAACACCTACAGATCATTACAATAGACCCATTTATTACATTAACATCCATAAAACATGCAGGCTCTATTTTTATGGGGCCATATGCGCCTGTACCTGTGGGTGATTATGCATCCGGTACAAACCATGTACTTCCAACAGGCCAGTGCGCAAGGATGTTTTCAGGGCTCTCGGTTGATGATTTTATAAAAAAACCGACATTCCAGTACCTGAGCAAAGAGGGGCTCGAAGGGCTGAAAGACACGGTGATTACACTTGCGGAAGAGGAGGGGCTGCCGCTCCATGCGAGGACGGTTAAAGCAAGGTTTGAAAAAGCAGAGGGCTAAGCGCATAGAGAAGAGGGCAATAAGTTTGTAGGGGTAGACCTGCGTGTCTGCCCGCCCGGAGAAAGAACCAAGGTATTTCTGTAGCCTTAAAGTTCTTAAATAAGAAAATTTGTTTTGACAAAGGTAATTTTATTCTCTATATAAAATGATTCTTTTTCACGGGTCGTTAGCTCAGCTGGTAGAGCAGCGGACTTTTAATCCGTTGGTCGTGGGTTCGATTCCCGCACGACCCACCAGTAACTGCCTCTGGTGAGAATAAAAAGGCGGCTTTTAACACGATAAATTATGTGTTAAAAAATAAAAATCAGGTCAATAGCGCAAAATTGATCTTGATTAATCTGAAAAAGAAAATTAGAATTGCGTTTTTCTGGCTCCTTATTGTCTAGCCCGGTCCAGGACATCCCGCTTACTGCGGGACGACAGGGTGTGACAAAATGAACTGGGGAGCACAGAAGAGTATGATATAAGGATTTATGCGTCCCCATCGTCTAGCCCGGTCCAGGACACAGGCCTTTCACGCCTGCGACAGGGGTTCGAATCCCCTTGGGGACGCCAACTTTAATAACAGGGAGTTAATCCTAAGACGGGTTGACTCCTTGTTTTATTTCCGGGACAGGACATCCCGCTTACATGAAAACCATTTATTGCATATGAAAATTAATTATATTTCATTCTTTTCATGAAAAACGAGTATGATAAAAAGGCAGGCATAAAAATAAAAAAGGGCTTATACCCTAAAAAGGTATAAGCCCTTGAATTTTTTTGGTAGCGGGGGCTGGATTCGAACCAACGACCTTCGGGTTATGAGCCCGACGAGCTGCCTGACTGCTCCACCCCGCGTCATGTAAACAGGTGCTTATAGCACTACTAACCTAGCTAGTCAATGATATTATTTAAAATAATTTTGTGCCTTTTTATTCCGGAATCTGGATGGTAAAGGTGGTGCCCCTCCCCGGGACGCTTACTGCCCATATATCACCATTATGTGCCTGAACTATCTTATATGAAATGGCAAGGCCAAGGCCAGTCCCCTTTTCCCTTGTTGTGTAAAATGGTTCAAAGATATGTTTCATCTCTTCGCTGGTCATACCCTTTCCATCATCACCTATGGATATCTCAACCCCTCCATCAATTTTAACTGTCTTTACCCTGATCACACCCCCTTCAGGCATGGCCTCTACCCCGTTTGATATGATATTTATGAACACCTGCTTGAGCTTGTCCGGGTCACAGGTGATCTCACATAATCCATCATCTTGATATCGTTCAAAATAATACTTTTCATTACTGTATACCCCTGCCATGATATTCAGGACATCCTCTATAACAGAGTTTATTTCAGCCGGTCTCATAACCAGCCTGTATTCCTTTGTAAAATCGCCAAGATTGGCCACAAGCCTTTCAAGCCTGGCAACCTCTTCAAGCACCATATCTATCTTGTTGATATCCTTTTTATTCTCAAGTACCGACCTTATCTGGCTGGTAAAACCCCCTATTATCATAAGGGGATTTTTGATCTCATGAGCAACGCGGGCCACTGCCTGCCCCACAGAGGCAAGTCTTTCTGCCTGAAGCATCTTCCTTTCCATCTGCTGCTGATGGGTTATATCACGTATTATTGCAGTGAAGGTCTTTTTACCACCCATGTTCAGGACAGAGATACTGAGATCAACAGGAAAAAACTCGCCGTTCTTCCTCATTGCGTTAAGTGCGATATTTTTACCGGTTATGCCTTGTTCCTGGTTTTCCATGAGGCGGTCCAGGTATATTTGATAGTGCTCGGAGTTCTGGGGAATTATGGTATCAAGGGTCTTCCCTGTAACCTCACTGCCTAAATAACCAAAAATCTTCTGGGCCGCATTATTGAACAGTATTATGCGCTGGTTTTCATCTATGCTTATAATGGCATCTGTTGCCGTATCCAGGATGGCCTTAAACCTCTTTTCAGAACGCTGAAGTTTAAGTATAAGATGGCGGTATTCGGTAACATCCCTTGTGATCTCAAGATAATATCTTCTACTCTCCTCCTCTGCCATGAGCGGGTACATGATGACAATATATTCACGCGATTCCCCTTTTTCGTCTTTATGGGTAACTGTCATCTCAACCGGTTCGCCGGTTGTGGCCTTTTCTACCGGGCATCTTCCCTCGTCTGCCAGACAGGGCAGCCACGCCCTTTTGACCTCATAACATTTCCTGCCTGCCACATCCTTTTTTTCAAGCCCTGCCTTTGCAAGAAATGCCCTGTTTGCATCAATAATATAAAAATCCTGGTCTATTACGATTATCTCTTCGCTTATGCCATCATAAAGGGATGAGAGAAACATATTGGTTTTTTTAAGGGCTCTTATCTCACTGTTAAGCTTTTCAAGGCGGGAATCCCGGGTCTCTTCTTTAAGGATTCGTGATTTTTTTATGACCATAGCTCCTCTCTTATTTAAAAAGGCAGGATCATTAAATCATATATAATCAACCGACATGGGCCTTTCCACCGGCCAAAGAGGCATTATGTCATGGCCTGGGGTGGTATTTTTCGTGTATTTTCTTAAGCCTTTCCCTGCTCACATGGGTATAAATCTGTGTTGTCGAAATATCAGAATGCCCGAGCATTATCTGTACGGACCGCAGGTCTGCCCCCCCTTCAAGCAGATGCGTTGCAAATGAGTGTCTCAGGCTGTGGGGGGTGATCCTTTTTGTAATGCCCGCCATTATGCCATATTTTTTTATTATTTTCCAGAAACCCTGTCTGGACATTGAAGCGCCTCTGGAATTGAGGAAAAGAAAAGGGCTGTTTTTGCCCCTGATGAGCTCCCTGCGCCCATATGCAAGGTAAAGCCTCAGGGCATCCCTTGCCTTGTCACCCATAGGTACAATCCTCTCCTTTGAACCCTTTCCGACGGTCCTGACATACCCGGGTTCAAGATTGAGATTAACAAGATGCAGCCCTACAAGCTCGGAAACCCTTAAACCTGTTGCGTATAACAGCTCAAGCATTGCGCTGTCCCTCTTGCCGAGGTCTGTTTTTATGTCAGGGGCCGCGAGCAGGCTATCCACCTCTTCATGGCTTAAGGTCCCTGGAAGCCTGCCAGGGAGCTTTATGGGGTCAAGGAGCCTTGCCGGGTTTTCAGTGAGCCTCCCCTCGGTGATAAGAAACCTGTAGAACATCTTTATCGCAGAGATGTTTCTTGCTATTGTGCGTGCTGAAAGGCCTTTTTCTTTTTTTAACACCCCTGTGTATTCGGCTATATCCTCTCTCTTTACCAGGAGAGGTATTCTTTTTATCAGGGAAAGATACCCGAAATATTTGATCAGGTCACTAGCGTATGAAGAGACTGTATTTTCTGAAAGCCCCCGCTCTACCCTCAGATGATTCAGGAACTGGTCAAGGAGGTCATTATTTTCTGCATCATTTGTCTTCATAAATATGATTACCCTTAAAAATCATAATACCTTCTGTTCATGGTTAATATCCTCGGCCCCCTCTTTCCTATAACAACCATCTCTTCAAGGCGTACACCCCCTTTTCCGGGGAGATAAATGCCCGGTTCAACAGTAACCACCATGCCCTCGATAAGTTTAACCGGGTTTCTGGGGCTTAACCTCGGTGCCTCATGGGTGGCAAGACCAACACCGTGCCCCAGGGAGTGACCGAAAAAGCTGCCATAACCTGCCCTGCCTATAATATCCCTTGCCACGGAGTCGGGCCTTGTGCTCATCTCCCCGGGTCTTACATATTCAAGTGCGTTAAGCTGTGCCTCCCTGACTATCTTATATATCTCCTTAATCTTTCTTTCCGGCTTTCCAATAAAAACTGTGCGTGTCATGTCACAGCAGTATCCATTCACCTTGAGCCCCACATCAAAGGTAATGTGATCCCTCTTTTTTATCTTTCTATCTGTGGGCACCGCATGGGGAAGGGCTGCATTCGGGCCTGATGCCACGATTGATTCAAAGGCCATTCCCTCTGCCCCTGCCTCAATGGATAAGTCGTGGATCATCCTCGCGATCTCCTTTTCGGTCTGGCCAGGGACAACAGAATCAATAACCCTGTCCAGCACCTCTGACATCATTTTAGATGCCCTTTCCATGATGGCTATTTCAGAGGCATCCTTGACCTCCCTCATCTTTTCGATCATGCCGGAGATGTTTTTCATCTTCACCGGATTGGGGGATTTTTTAAACCTTTTTAAAAGGTCGTTATACAGGTTAAATATTACATGATCCCCTTCAAACCCGATGGTCTTACCCCCAGCCCTTTCGACCTGCTTTACAAGCTCATCCTGAAAAGCCCCCTTCTGGGTAATGACCCTGAAATCAGGTGCCTCCCTTTTTGCCACCACTGTATACCTTGAATCAGTAATGAGCTGGTTCTTTTTTCTGGAAATTAAAAGAGAGCCTGATGATTCATTAAGCTGGGTATCATGGGCCATGAATCCGGAAAGATACTGCCTGTTTTCAGGCTGAACAATCCAGAGCATATCGATATTTTTATCCTCAAAATCTTTTTTGAGGTATGAAAGCCTTTTTTTAAAGGGCGAATTCTTCATTATGTTCCTCCAGGGGTATTGTAATAAAATGTAAGTAATGAACAGCAAGAAATATGTCAAGCTTTGTTGACATATCTTATATCCCTTGCTAAACATAACAGGTTGATTGGTTAATAAACCTGATCACTACCCCGGTCTTTTACGCAGTTATAGAGCTGCTTCACTTCTGTAATGGGGAGATTTGCCGGTTAAAAATCAGGGATCCGATAATCTCATAGATAGAAAGTATTTTTAACCCATGTCTGAGGGCAAAATAATAGAATATATTGATCAGGGGAGGCTTGTCTGCGCCCTCTGTATCCAGGATAAGGGGCAGAGACTCCATCTCCTTACCCTTTCAAACAGGCTTGTAAACCTCTCTGAAAAACGGGCAACCCATATATCTGTTTCACGCATTCCAACAGAGCGGCCAAGGGAAGAGCTTATTCACCGCTTGAGGGAAATCGATACAGCCAGGGAATCACTAAAGGCGGAAATAAACATAAAAGAGCTCTGGGAGCTTATCAAGGACGAAAACGAAAGCTTTGATTACAAATACCTTGCCCAGCTCTGTTTTGGTGATGATGTTACGGACGACCATGTTGCTGCCCTTGTCAGGGCTCTCTTTGAAGACCAGCTCTTTTTCAAGATGAAGGATGGTCACTTCCTGCCTAATCCTGAAGAAAAGATAGCCTCAGCAATCCGACAAATGGAGGAGGAGCGGCAAAAGGAAGAAAAGCTCATTTCAGGGAGTGACTGGCTTAAAAGGTCATTAAAGGAAGGGGCCATTATAAATAGTGATTCGGAAAGATACGTAGTCGATAACCTTATAGACCTTGCCCTTAACCAAAGGGAGGCAAAGGAGTATAAATTTGTAAAGGAGCTGCTCGAAAGGGCAGGGATTACCGATACTGCTGAGGCAAGGAATATCCTTGTGAAGCTTGGGATATGGGAAAGGGATGAGCATGTTGACCTGATCCGGTACAATATACCCCAGTCATTCAGCGATGAGCAGATTGAACAGGCGGTTTTGCTGAATAAAAAACCGGTCTCATATAATGGTTATGAAGACCTGCGCCATCTGGATGTCTTTACTGTTGATGGGGCAGATACCCTTGATTTTGATGATGCCCTGAGCATTGAGAGGGATGGGGATCATATGCAGGTCGGGATACACATAACCGATGTCTCATCGGTTATAGATGCCGGGAGTATACTTGATAAGGAGGCGCTTTTCAGGGCCTCTTCTTTATATCTGCCCGGAAAAGAGATCCCCATGTTTCCGCCGCAGCTCTCACACGACAGGCTGAGCCTTAAAAAGGATCATGAACGGCAGGCACTCTCTCTACTTGTGAATTTTGATATGAACGGGGAGATATTTGACTACAGGTTTGTCCCTAGCATTATTTGTATCAAAAGGCACCTCACCTATGACCATGTGAATAATATCTATGAAACAGAGAAGGATACCATTTTTCACTGGCTTTACAGGCTTGCCCTGAAAAGACAGAGACACAGGGTGGAGCAGGGCGGGGCTCTTATACTTTCGCTGCCGGAATTGAGCATCTCTATAGATAAAGATAATTCCATCAATATAGGGCTTGTACGCCAGGAGACACCGTCACGCATGATGATAGCCGAGATGATGATCCTCTACAACTGGCTTGCAGCAAGGTTCTGCCGCGATAATCGTGTTCCCACAATATACAGGGCACAGAAGGAGCCCTCTGAAAAGCTGGGGCTTGAAGATGGGAACTATATCTATTATGTGTTCAGACAGAGGAGGAAGCTTCAGCCGCTTAATATTGATGTGGAGCCCCTGCCCCATTCAGGCATTGGCCTTGACAGCTACATCAATGTGACATCACCCATAAGAAGATATTTTGACCTCATCAGCCAGCGCCAGATGCTGAACTTCATGTTCAGGGGAACACCTTTTTATAACAGGGAAGAGCTGGACAGGATCATCACACAGGTGACAGCAGTGATCAAGGATCTCAATACCGTGAAGAGAAACAGGCACAACTACTGGATTATAAGATACCTTGAGACCCGTGCAGGAAAACCCATCCCTGCCATTGTTCTGGATGTGCTGAAGGGCAGATACAGGGTTATACTGACAGATTTCTTCATTACCGCTGAGATAAAACGTGAAAAGGAGAGTAGATTAACCGCAGGTGAAGAGATATATGTGAGGGTGACAAAGGCAGATGCATGGAATGATATACTTGACCTGGAGCATGTCAGAACCTGAGGGGATTCTGATAAGGGTTTACATCACGCCCCTTTGCAGACAGATGCCCGCACCTTGCTATTACCTTGGCAGGCTGAAGCTTTTTCGGCTGCCGTCGTCGCCAAGGCCATGCCGGCCAAGGAAGGCAGTTAGTATTTTCCGATTTACCTTCAGACTTCAGACTAAACACCTTCAGTCTACCTTTCATTCCCCACTGTAATTCACGAAATCGGCCAAGGTCTTTTTTACCACCAAGCGATAGCCCAAATGATAGACTCAGGCCAGCAGTGCTTTTCAGCGACTTGAGTAACTGTGAATCCTTCTTTAAAATCATAAATCGGCCATTTTGCCAGCATCGGCATTTTGGCCGATATATGATTATTAATTGTCTTTAGTGGAATCCCTAAGCGTTCCGAAACCTGTCATTATTGATCGGGATATAGCAGCCTTTTATGATGTGGAGACAAGAGTCGTAAACCAGGCTGTAAAAAGGAATATAGAGAGATTTCCCGAGGAATTTTGTTTCCAGTTAACTGAAAAGGAATTCCATGATTGGAAATCACAAATTGTGATATCCAATAAAGAAAAAATGGGGCTCAGGAAAGCGCCTTATGCATTTACTGAACAGGGTGTTGCAATGCTTTCTGCTGTCTTGAAAAGCGAAACAGACGTAAAAATAGTATGAAGGGCTCCGTCAAAAAAACTGGAACTTGATGTGCTGAAACATAATGAACAATATCCGCCGATTGAATTAAAGCCTTTTGATAAAGCCCATGATCGGTTTTTAATACTTGATGATAAGACGATATATCATTTTGGCGCATCACTGAAGGATCTAGGGAAAAAATGGTTTGCCTTTAGTAAGCTGGATATATAGGCGATATCGTTGTTAAATGAGATAGGAATAATATCATAAATAATTAGTGCAGTAAGCGGCACCA
>JAFGFM010000145.1 GCA_016931115.1 Deltaproteobacteria bacterium
CTGCCATCCTGGGGGAGCCTTCGCTCGGATATATCCATGCCACCCAGCACCTTTATGCGCGATATAATAATGGGCTGTGTCCATTTCGGGAGTTTAGGCATGGAGTCCTGGAGAACCCCGTCTATACGGTTTCTAACCCTGACATGGTTTTCCTGTGCCTCAATGTGCACATCGCTTGCCCCCCTTTTTATGGCATTTCTGATAATAAGGTCTACCATCTTTATAAAGGGAGAGTCCTTGAACTCCTCTACAGTGTGAGCCTCCTCCTCTTCCCCCTTTTCATCGGGTAAAAACTCCATCATCTCATCGTTTTCAAACTCACTGGTCACTTCACTCAGTGATTTGACAGGATTATAGTGTTTCTGAAGGATATCCTGTATCTGGCTCGCGGTTGAGATAGCAGGCTTAATTTTGTAACCGGTAATAAACTGGAGATCCTTGAGCATATTAAGATCAAGCGGGTCTGCCATTGCCACTTCAAGGATGTTATTGCTGATACTGATACCGAGGCAGTTAAATCTGATGGCTGTCTCCCTAGGGATAATCTCAAGAATCTTTGGTTCTATTGAATAATCACTCAGGTCTATGTATTCAATTTTAAGCTGTAGGGCAAGGGCAAGGGCCATTTCCTCTTCGGATATAAATTTCTTCTCAACAAGTATGTCACCAAGCCTTTTACCTGTATCCTGCTGAATCTTTAATGCCTCTGTCAGGTGCTCAACATTTATCAGGCCTGTCTCAATAAGCACCTCTCCCATTTTTCTTCTGGGAAGGGAACCCCTCCTGATAGGAGATTTTACAGTTTTTAGTACTCGGTCTTCTGACATCAATAATACCTGAAAAAATCCTTAATAATGCTAATATAGCTTATAAAAGCAGATCAATATAATTGTACTTCCTGAATGGGAACATCCATAATTGTTTTATTTTGACATAATATTCCAAATAATATATTTAGATATCTGAAATATTTGAAAATTTCAACAGGTTATTGCACATCGTGCTATTTATAAAATAATTAAGAATTTTGACTTCCTTGACGAGGGTCCCGGAACAGATTGTGCTTTTTTTTGTAATTAGCTGAATGTCAGGAATGAAACACTTTAATGAAAATATGATAAAAATCAAGACCAATATCAACTATCTTCTGAGGGGCATAATTATCTCTGCTCTCTTTATCCTGTTATCCTTTCAGAATTTCAATCTTTTTGAATCCATTGAACAGTTTATATACGGGATAGAGATGCGCTTTGCACTGGCATCCCCTGCAGGTGCAGGCAAGATATCCATGGTAAACATTGATAAAAAAAGCATTGAAAGGCTTGGCCCCTGGCCCTGGCCAAGGTCACATATTGCACTGATGATAGAAAAACTCAGTGAAAACGGGGCAAAATTGATCGGCCTTGACCTTGAGGGACTTGACCGCAAGGAAGAAAATCGCGGCTTAAGGGAGATAAAAAACCTCTCTGTAGACATCTCAACCCTTAACCTCCCACAGGATGAAACATTAAGGATCAGGGGCCTGCTTGATGCCGCCGAGAACAGGCTTGACAGCGACAGTTTTCTTATTACCTCAACCAAAAAAAGTGGCAAAGTGGTTTTGCCTGCTATTACATTAAACACCGATTCTGATCCTGTATTCAGCGAGTATCAGACGCAGGTCATAGGCAAGACAAAGATTGATACACCTGAGTTAACAGAAAATTTTCTGCACAGGTTCAACAACATCATGTTGCCATTTACCGATCTTGCCATTAACTGTTTTGGTATTGGGCATACCAATCTTTCACCAGAAAATACAATGGCTGGAAGAAGACACCCTCTTTTCCTGAACCTCAGGTATAATTTCAGGGACAATATAATACCTTCAATGGCCTTCAGGCTGGCACAGGAATATATGGGGGCTAAGGCCATCAGGCCCGAATTCATAGGCGGTGAGATCATCCTTGAAGGTAAAATTATCCCGGCGCAAAAAGGCGAGGTGCTAATAAAATTTATTGGCGGGGCGCGTTCATTCCCCTATTATTCCTTTGTTGATATCTATAATGAAGAAAATGTGCCCCCTGTTTTTGAGGATAAGATAGTCCTGATCGGGTACACCGCTGATGATCAGGCCAGGGTATCCACACCTGTTGATATGGATATGCCAAGGGTTGAATTTTCTGCCAATGTCATACAGGCCGTTATTGAGGGCAACTATATAAAACGCCCCGGCACAATGATCTATCTTGAAGGGTTCATAATTTTAATACTTGTAACGCTCTTTTCCCATCTTCTTCCCGTGACAACACAGCTCAACCGGCTTTGCATAGTAGCAGGGGTTGGGCTGATTGTAATATTCACAGGGGTTATCTCATTTGTGATAATGGATGTCTGGCTGAAAACAGTATATATACTGGCTGCTGTTGCTGTTCTGTATGCGACGATAATCGTCAGGGATATTGCGGCCAATCAGAAACTGCTTGGAATACAGTCAGAAGAATTCATGGAATCAAACAGGATGCTGGGGTTAAGCTTCCAGAGCCAGGGTCTCCTTGATCTTGCCTTTGAAAAATTCAGAAAATGCGACCTGGACAGCTCCATGAAGGATGTTATCTACAACCTTGGCCTTGATTACGAAAGAAAACGCATGATCAACAAGGCCATAAGCGTCTATGAATACATAGCTGAAAAGGACATTAGTTTCAGAGACCTCGAATCCCGTATCATAAAGCTGAAAGAGGCGCTTGGAATTGCCGTGACGCCGCATGGAAAGGTCCGAAAGGATACAAAGATCCTGATGGTTAATGACCTTGAAATCAGGCCTACTGTTGGCCGCTACGAGATTACAAGGGAGATCGGGCAGGGGGCAATGGGTATAGTATATGAGGCTAATGACCCCAAGATAAACAGGCGCATTGCAATAAAGACCATCAGGTTCTCTGATGAATTTGAAGAGTCAAAGATTCAGGAGGTAAAAAACAGATTCTTTAGAGAAGCCGAAATAGCCGGGAGGCTAAGCCACCCGTCGATCGTGGCCATATATGATGCTGGTGAAGATTATGACCTGACCTATCTTGCAATGGAATATCTGGAGGGCAAAGACCTTCGCGCATGCTGCACAAAAGGCAGACTTAAACCCTTAAGAACAGTACTCTTTATCATCAGCGAGGTTGCCTTTGCACTTGACCATGCCCATAACAAAGGTGTGATACACAGGGATATAAAACCCGGCAATATAATGTTGCTTAAAAGTGGCAAGGTAAAGGTTACCGATTTCGGCATAGCAAAGGCGGTCTCCGCCACCTCCACAAAAAGCGGCGTTGTCCTGGGCACGCCCAATTATATGTCGCCGGAACAGATCAACGGTGGAGATATAGACGGGAGGTCAGATCTCTTTTCACTTGGAGTTGTCATGTATGAGATGCTTTCAGGGGATCTCCCATTCCACGGAAAAAATATTACAAACCTTCTATACCAGATAACACAGGAAAGACACACCTCCATCAAGGAGAAAAACCCGAAGGTGCCAAAGGTCTGTGAACAGATCATAAACAAGGCCCTTGAAAAAGAGCCTGATAAAAGATTCCAGTCAGGCATGGAAATGGCGGTTTATTTAAGGGCAGTTATCAAAAAGATAGATGAGGCAAGGCAGAGAAGGGATGATACAACAAGGGAGATGATACCATCCTGACATCATCTCCCTTAAATTATTCCTGCATTATTTCTACTTTATTCCATTCTGTAATTCACATGCCATAATTGCCTGTTTGCACAGTACAGAGGTGGTAACCGAACCAACACCAGCAGGCACCGGAGATATCCTGGCCACTATTGGTTCTGCTGCCTGGAAATCCACATCACCACAGTATTTACCGGGGTTTTCCGGGTCCGGATTGATGCCCACATCTATAACAACCTGGCCTGGTTTTACATAATTACCCTTGATCATCTTTGCCTTGCCCACAGCAGCAATAAGCAGATCGCTCTCTTTACATACTGAAGGGAGGTCTTCGGTTCTGGAGTGACATATTGTAACAGTCGCATGTTCCCTTAAAAGCAGCATTGCAAGGGGTTTACCTACAACAAGTGATCTCCCCACAACCGTGCATTTTTTGCCCTTGAGCTGGACATTGTAATGATGGAGCATTTCCATGCATGCGGTCGGTGTGCATGGAGGAAAGCCTGTGGGGTCATCTGTAAATATCTTTGCCGCGCCTGCTGTTGTGAGGCAGTCAACATCCTTTTCAACCGGAATAAGCTCCCTGATCTTTTTACTGTCAAGGGTGTCAGGCAGGGGGAAAAACATGAGTATCCCGTGCACATCCTTTTTTGCACCGATCTCCTTTACTGCCTTTTCAAGGGCCTCCTGCGCTATATCCACAGGGAACTCGAACACCTCACTCTCCATCCCGATTCCAGCGCATGTCTTCTTTGCCCCGCCCTCATAAAAAAGGTCATCAGGCCTTGCGCCAACACGGATAATCCCCAGTTTTGGGGCGATATTTTTTGCTTTAAGGGCCTCAACCCTTTTTGTAAGCTCTTCCTTCATTGCATCAACAACCGGCTTTGCCTTTAGTATTTCAGCCATATTTTTTACTCCTTATTTCCTTAATTTTCCGATAACAAGGTTCAATGTATCATCAGCCAGTTTTGATCCTTCGGCTAACAGGGTATCCATCTCCTTCCTTGTCTTATCCAGGAAGTTTGCGTTCTTTATGGTATTAAGATTAATTATAATATTGAGACTCCCGGCAATAAGTGCGCTTTTCAGGAATGTCACACCGCAGCCCACATCAGATAAAGCAATTGCAGTTCCGATCTGGCCCATCCTGGCATGAATCTTAATCCCTTCAAATGCCTTGCGCATTATCTCCATTGGAACAGAGCATGCAACAATGCTGCAATTTTCTATTATCTCTTCTTTATACTTTATCTCTTCCGGTGTATTTTTAGGTAAACCATATGCCTTTGAAAGGGGTTCAAAGACCTCGGCATCTTTATCCACAAGGTTTTCAAGCTCCTTTATAACATCCTCACCGCGTTTTATCAGTTCTATTATTTCAGGCTCTACATCCGCATATTTCTTTTTACCTAAAGTAAGATTGCCTACCATGTTACTAAGTGCCATACCAATGGCACCACCCAGGGCAGCAGCCCCTCCGCCGCCCGGCACAGGGGCCTTTGATGCAAGAGCGGTTATAAAATTCTTACTGGAATCATCAAGCATTGACATAATAATCTCTCCTTTTAATTATTTATGGCCGGTTACAGCCATGATTTCTGTTTAACTCACAAATTTCATTCCTGTATAAGGAGATGAAATATCTGTCTTTATATTACAAATCGACCCGCTGCATCAAGTAATTTATACAGATGGCCTTTTTATACATCGGGTTTTCCCTCTTTGGTTACCCCTGAAATCTCCTCAAATTTCTCCCTGATATTGTCTATCCTCCATGCATAGAGATAAAAGGGTGAGGTGTTATCCGATGATACGGCCCTGTAATCCTCATCTTTTTTAGGGTAAACAGTCAGGATATGCTCAGTTTTATCCCTGACCGTTATCACATAGAGGGGGCTGTCAAGCCCTTCAGATTTCGCATCATAGATATATTTTGAGCATTTTATTTCGTTAATCTCATCCAGGATAGAGACCATTTTAGCGTGTTCAACCTTTATATTATCACCTGATTCCCACTGAAATGGCTCACCATTTTTATTATCCCCCTCACTCTGAGGTTGTGCCTTTCTGGTGAAAGTCCATTCCTTACCATCACCTGAAAATGAGATACTCTCTACCTCATTCGCCTTAAAGGATATAACATTTTTACCCCTTATTTCATCCACATCCAGCACAAAGATGTCTCTTAAGTCTTCACGCGCATGATAGACCACCGGGTCATCTTCAAGCCTGATAAAGGTGTAATTCTGAACGCCAGCAGGGTTGCCTATATCCACCACCCTGAGCCCCTTTTCCCCTGCAACGGCCTTTACTGTGATACGTTTTTTTTCATCAAGCCCATACCTTAAATAATCCTCTGAATCGGATACAACGGTCATTAAGACAGGCTTTTTAAGAAAATCGACCATTTTCCCTATCTTGTATTTATCCGCAGGATAATTTTCAGACCCGATCAGCCATTTATCATTTTCTTTTCTTATCCTTATCTCCCTGCCATCTCCGCTTATAACAATGCCGGATATCTCTTCAGATGCTATTTCAAGGAGCTCAGGTATTTCATACTGGATACGGCTCTCCTTTCTTAAAGAGATATATATGGCAAGCGCTGCTATGACCAGAATGAGTATAAGGTACTCTTTTTTCATCTTCATATGAAACCTCTGCTTGAAATATTATTCTTTTAATTCCATGTTTACCGGCCTTTTAAATGCATCCTGTATAGCCAGTTTTCTCCTGTGTCGTAAACCCCATATGAAAAGACCGAAGAGCGCCACTATTACAGGTAACCCGATTATGTTAAAGAACTTGATGCCCGACTTTGCCCAGGGGGTAATGCGTGCAAGGGGGTTAAGACTCCCGGTCTTGCTTCTCATGACCGCTGTCTCCTCCCTCCCGTTCAGGTAATCAATGAGGTTCATGATAAATATGGAATTCACATTGCCACCATCCGGGCTTATCACCGAGTTATCCAAAAGATAGGAGGTGCCTGCAATAAAGAGCTTTCCCGGCCTGCCCTTCTCTATCTTTTTCTCTTCGCTCTTTACCATGCCTGCATCAATGGCCGGTTTCTCCTCCGCCTTTGTCTTTGCCGCTCCTTCATCCTCTGGCGTGTCATCTTCCCCCTCTTTTTCATCCTTCATAACTGCCTCAGGGACAGGCTTATCAGCAAAGTAGCTGGTAAATGCCCCTTCAATTGTGTAGGCGAGAGGTATACTTTTAAGAGGGGTATCAGGGGATGGGGGGCTTATCATCATCGGGTTAAGGTTAATCGTCTCTTTCATCTCCCAGGATTTTTCAGATGATGAAAAGAGTTTATGAATGGTCAAACCCTTTTCGCTGATAAGTTTTTCATCGAGTACAACAGGCGAACTCTTCTGGACAAGGAGCCCCCTTATATCCTTTATAAAGGGGAGTTTTTTATTGATCATCTCGTCATTGACCTGTGAAACATAATAGAGAGGCTGTTCCCCACCGCCATATTCAGCGGGAAGCTCTGCCTTGTAGCAATCCTGATCCAGCACAATGGATTTTTCTATATTGATGCCCCAGTGGTTAAGAAGTTTTTCAAGCCCGGTATCAATCGGTCTGTACTGCCCGCCGCCCCCCTGTTGAGAGGGAAGCTCCTCAAATGAGTCCATAAAAAGGGCTATGCTCTTCCCCTGCATCAGAAACTGGTCTATTCGGAACAGCTCGTAATCTGTAAAGGGCTCCTTCGGGCTTGCAATGATTATACAGTTGAGACCGTTTAAAATATCCCTGTCTGTGAGTTTTACCTCCTTTACTGAATAGGTGGCAGAGGCCATCTCATTGAACCGTGAGACACTCCCCTGGCTTGGCATACCGGGCATATTAAAATCCCTGCCCCACAGGTTTATAGAACCGTGGTCAGCCAGATACCCCAGGTTTTCATTAATATCTATAAGAGACTCAATACTCTTCTGTATTACCTCCTCCACATCAGTCATATCCACAAGCTGATAGAGCGTATTCATCTGCTCACCACCGATAAAGGGTATCTGGAACCTTTCAAGGAGGGGTATCTCAAGGGCATTCCCCTTGTATTCAACAAAAATACCTATAGAGCCCTTACCAGCACTGACTGACTTCTCCGGTAACTCAGGCCACTCCATTGTCATGACATCGTATTTTTTCACCTGTTCCTCTATAGAAGGGTCTGTTGAGGGGTCAAGCATAACATACTCAAGCTTACCAAAGGTCTTCACTTTAAGTTTTTCTATTGTTTCACTCACCTTTTCAGGTATCCCGGAAAAGGTCTCAACCCCGATAAATGGGGCTATCTTTTCAAGGGATGACGATAAAAAGAGTTTCACCTTTATATTTTCTTCCAGCTTCTGGAAACTGCTTATCTTGTTGTTTAGCTTCTGTATGGTGGTGGTGAGTCGGTACTCAAGCCTGTCAGTGGATGAAATAGCAGGTATCCTTTCTACAAGGTCACCATGCATGATAACAAGCCCCATGTATGCCATCTTGAACTTGAATTCATCCTGGTCAAGCACCTGTATCTGCACGGGCCTGATACCATAGCTCTCTGCAAGCTCCTGGTTCTTTCTTACCTCTTCATCAAGACCACCCTCCTGCGTACTGACATCATAAAACCTATAGTTGAAATAGCGGTTACCGGAAAGAGCATATTCCTCAAGCAGATCATGGAGATATTTTTCCACACTGTTATATGGCGCAGGGAGGTTTTCAGTAAAAAATACATATATGGTTAGGGGTTCTTCAAGGGTAGAGACAGCCTTTTTACTTACCTCTGAAATGGAAAATGCCCTGTTTGATGTTAGATCCAGCCTGAAAAAAAGTGTAAACCCCGCCACATTAATGAGGATTACTACAACCAGATATATAAAAAATTTAAAGAGATTTCCTGATCGTTCATTCGCTTTCATTTATCCCCTCCTAATTCTTTCTCTGGATTACCAGGTTTGCACCATAGAGTGCGATAAAGCTGACGCTGACAAAATAGAGGATATCCCTGGAATCGATTACCCCCTTGGCAACATTCTGGAAATGTACATTTGCGCCAAGATATTCAATAACGGTTACAAGGCTCGATGGGACAAAAAACATGATACGTTCAACAAGCGTAAGGGCAAAACATATGGCAGTACCGGTTATAAATGCAATAATCTGGTTTCTTGTAATGGATGAGGAAAAGATCCCAACCGCGCTGAATGCGGCCCCCAGCATGATTGCCCCAATGTACCCGGCAATAACCGGGCCCCAGTCAAGCTTCCCGACAAATGAGATAAATATGGGGTAGGATATGGTCGGGACAAGCATTGATATGATAAATCCAACCGCGGCCATGAACTTACCGATCACAACACTGGTGAAGGTCACAGGCATTGTAAGGAGTATTTCATATGATCCTGTATTAAGCTCCTCAGAAAATAGACGCATGGTAATAGCCGGGACAATAAATGCAAACACCAGCGGGAGCAGCGTAAAAAAATTCCTCATATCCGCCTGGTTGTAAAGGAAAAATGTGGTAAAAAAGAACCATCCTGTTACAAGCAGGAATATGGCAATCACTATATAGGCTATTGGTGAGACAAAATAGGCCCTGAACTCTTTTTTGAAAATATTCCAGCACTTATTCATATCAGTTCTCCCTGGTTAAATCCCTGAACACCTTTTCAAGTGTCTGCGCTTCATGATAAAACTCCATAAGTATCCAGGTCTGTTTCTTGATCTCTTTATAAATCTCTTCACGAAGATCCCTGTCAGAGCCGCAGTGAATGGATACCTTGAGGAGATCCTGATCAACCCCGCCCAGAGTAACCCCGGTTACCCCTGAGATACTGCTCAGCACCTCTCTAACATTATCAAAGAGGGCATTTTTAAGGGATATATTGATCAGAAACTCCTTTCCCATGCGGCCCTTAAGGGTATCAATGCCCTCATCCGCCACGATCTTACCCCTGTTTATAATGATAATCCGGTCACAGGTGGCCTCGGCCTCTGTCAGGATATGGGTGGAGAGTATTACTGTCTTTTCCTTTCCTATCTCCCTTATGATATCCCTTATCTCTACGATCTGGTTTGGGTCAAGACCTGATGTGGGCTCATCAAGTATCAGGATTTCAGGGTCATCAATCATGGCATGGGCGAGCCCGACCCTCTGCTTGTAACCCTTTGAGAGTGTGCCTATGGGTTTGTGCATTGCCTCGTTAATGCCGCACAGGTCAGCAACATGCTTTAACCTGGAGTCAATCCGCCCCTTTTCAATACCCCTGATTTCAGCAACAAACCTGAGATAATCAAAGGCAAGCATTTCATTATAGAGGGGGGCAGCTTCAGACAGATACCCGATGAGGCCTTTGACCTTCAAAGGGTTTTCATCAATATCAATATCCTTGATCCTGATGCTGCCTGATGATGGCATAAGAAACCCGGTGAGCATCCTCAAGGTTGTTGTCTTTCCTGCCCCGTTTGGCCCAAGAAGGCCAACGATCTCGCCTCGTTCGATATTGAGGCTGATATTATCCACAGCACACTGTGTGCCGTAGAATTTAGTCAATCCTTCCGCATTAATCATTTTTATCTCCATGATCGTAAATTCAGTGACATATGACATACATCTTTATAGCTAACCACGGAGATTTTACTTTTAAGCTTTTTTCTATGCTCTCCGTGGTAAAAAAATTGTGTATTCGTATTTACCTAAAATATTTTTAGATTTTTTTCAACAGTCTATCGTGAATATTATCAAAGGCGCCGTTTGACATGATCAGCACCACATCGCCCTTATGGATGTTTGATAAGATCAGGTCAATAAGCCTGTCTGTGTTTTCGCCATAAAAGGCATTAACACCCCTTTGTTTCAGTGCATCCACAAGGCCCTTAGAAGAAAACCGGTTATCAGCAGGTACCTTTTCCATTAATGGCGGTTCAGGTATAAACACCATGTCAGCCATATCAAAGACCAGGCTGTACATCTCCTGAAACACACCCCTGCGGCTTGAGTTTGACCTGGGCTCAAACACCGCAATAATACGTCTTCCTTTGTATTTTCCTTTGACTGCCTCTATGGTCTTTTCGACCGCTGTTGGGTGATGGGCAAAATCATCCAGGACAATGATCCCATTTTTTTCTCCCCTTACCTCCTGTCTCCTCTTTACACCGCTGAAAGAGGCAAGCGCCCTGGGAAGTTTTTCCCGGTCTATCCCGATATAATCGGCAAGGGCAATAACAGAGAGGATATTGGCTATGTTATGTCTCCCATACAGAGGGCTGATAAGGGAAACATAATCCTTCCCCTCCTTTAATATCCTTACATGTGTACCATCCTCTTCATCCATGATATCTACCGCCCTGAACATGGCTGCCTCATTAAAACCATATGTAATGACCCTGCATTTTGCCTTTTTTGCCTCTTCATAAACTATTGGGTCATCCATGTTTGCTATTAATAGACCATGGGATGGAATGATCTCTATGAGCCTGCGAAAACTTGAGATAACATGGTCAAGGTCACGGTATATATCCGCATGATCAAACTCAATGCTTGTGATAATGGTTAAAAGAGGTGAATAGTGCAGGAACTTAGGCCCCTTATCAAAAAAGGCCGTATCATATTCATCCCCTTCGATAACAAAATAATCACCCTTCCCAAGCTTGAAGCTGCTGTTGAAGTTTTTTAGAATCCCCCCGACCATAAACCCCGGTTCAATGCCAACTTGTTCAAGCAGCCATGCGCTAAGGGCAGTAGTGGTGGTCTTTCCGTGGGTACCGGCAATTACCACCGACCTTCTATCCTTAATGGCAAATAGATTGAGCGCCTGCGGCAATGAGAGATAGTTTACATCTATTTCAGAGAGGCGGAGAGCCTCCGGGTTATTTTTTGTGATAACGTTTCCGACTATTACCAGATCAGGGCTGGGGTCAAGGTTATCACCTGAATAGTCCTTTTTTATCTCTATCCCCATATCCATGAGCATGGTGCTCATTGGTGGATATACATTCTGATCTGATCCGGTTACATGATACCCTTTTGCCTTGAATATGCCGGCAAGCGAGGCCATGGCTGTACCGCAGATCCCCATGAGATGAACATGTTCAAGCCTTTCAGGCACCCTGTTAAGTGCCTCTTTTAAGCCGCTTTTTTCCTCTGCTTTATTTTTTGTCTTTTCCATAAATATCTATTGCCTTTTTAAAAATTAAAATCTATATTGGTGGGCTCATATTCAATATTAGGAGTCATACAATGTCAAGAGTTTGCGATATTTGCGGAAAAAGACCGCAGGTTGGATATAAGGTAAGCCACGCTCATAATAAATCAAAAAAGCTCTGGCTTCCAAACCTGCAGAGGGTAAAAACTATTCAGAATGGTCAGACAAAAAGGATCAGGGTGTGCACAGGTTGCATCAAGACAGGGCTTGTAACTAAATAGCATTCATATTCCTTTTCTGCTGTTACATAACTGAACAGCATGACCCGTTTTCATTTTAAGGAAAAGGGAGCGGTACAAAAATTATACCCTTTCCACGATTAACACATTTTCTACCTTTTTAATCGCTCCCATTATTTCCTCAAGCTGTTTATAGCTATCCACCTCTACAGTAAAATAGGATACCCCTTTTTTATCCATTGTAGTCTTTATTTCCGCATTGATAATATTGGCTTCCTTTTTTGATATAATCGCACTCACATCAGCGAGAACCCCCTTCCTGTCAACAGAGGTTACCCTTATCTTGGCCGTGTAGACATCATCCTTTGCAGGTGCCCACTGCACCTCAACAAGCCTTTCCTGATCAGAGTCAAGTATATGGCTGCAATTGTATTTATGTATGGTAACCCCGCGCCCTCTCGTTATAAACCCCAGCACATGCTCACCCGGAAGAGGGCGGCAACAGTTGGCAAACCTCACAAGCATGTCATCAATGCCCTTAACCTTTATACCCCTGCTGCTCTTTTTTCTTGTTATCTTTGAAACAACCTTCTGGACAATCCCGACATCTACCTCCTTCTCAATGCCGAGCTTTTCTTTCAGTCTGGTGACCACCTGGCTGGCAGGAATCTTTCCATAACCAATATTGGCGAAAAGGTCTTCCATTGTCTGAAAGGACATATCCCTTGCCACATCCAGAATGTCCTTGTTTTTTGCAATATTGGAGGTATTGATGTGCAGTTGTTCAAGGCTCTTTTCAAGGATATTTTTTCCAATAGATATACTTTCATCCCTTTCCTCTACCTTAATCCACTGCCGTATCCTTGACTTGGCCCTTGTTGTCTTTACAAAGTCAAGCCAGTCCTTTCTTGGATGCTGTTTATTGGAGGTGATAATCTCAATAATATCACCATTATTCATGATATATTTAATAGGCACAACCCTGCCGTTAACCTTTGCCCCTGTGCATTTTTCTCCTATCTCAGAATGAACGCTGTATGCAAAATCAACCGGGGTCGCACCTTTTGGAAATGCCTTGACCTCTCCCTTGGGTGTAAACACATATACCTCATCAGGGAAGAGGTCCATCTGCACCATCTCCATGAACTCCTTCGGGTCATGGAGGTTTTTCTGCCATTCAAGAAGCTGCCTGAGCCATGCAAACTGCTTCTGGTCAGACTCGCCTATTTTTATACCCTCTTTATATTTCCAGTGAGCGGCAATGCCCTCCTCTGCCACCTTGTCCATCTCCCATGTCCTGATCTGCACCTCCATGCGCTGGACATAGGGGCCGATTACCGAGGTATGAAGTGACTGGTACATGTTTGCCTTCGGGAGTGAGATATAATCCTTGAATTTACCGGGTATTGGCTTCCAGGCTGAATGGATAAGCCCAAGCACTTCATAGCACTCCTTAAGGGTGTTTACGATTACCCTGAATGCAACCACATCATATACCTGGTCTACAGTGAGGTTCTGATCCTTCATCTTCTGGTAGATGCTGTAAAAATGTTTGTGCCGTCCTTTGATCGTGGCCTCAATACCATACTCCCTCACCTTCTGACCGATAAGCTCACCCACCTCCTGAATAAACTTCTCCCTGGCGCCGCGCCTTTCAGCAACACCTGATTTTATCTGATTGTATATCTCAGGTTCGAGGTAATAGAGGCACAGGTCTTCAAAGCTTGATTTAAGCCAGTATATGCCCATCCTACCGGCAAGGGGGGCATAAATGTCCAGGGTCTCGCGTGCTATCCTTGCCTGCTTTTCAGGGGTATGAAACCCCAGGGTCCTCATGTTGTGAAGCCGGTCTGCAAGCTTCACCATTATGACCCTTATATCGGTGGTCATGGCAAGGATCATCTTTCTGATGTTTTCTGCCTGACGCTCTTCTGTAGTGCTGAACTGGATCTTGCTGATCTTTGTTACACCATCAACAATATTTGCAGCATCTTTACCAAAAAGACGCTCTATTTCAGAGAGCTCTGCATCTGTATCCTCGATGGTGTCATGGAGAAGACCTGCCACAATGCTTGTGGCATCCATCTTCATCTCGGTTAAAAGGTATGCCACCTCAAGGGGATGAGAAAGATAAGGCACACCGGAGAGCCTTACCTGCCCCTGATGTACCTTGGCGGAATATACATATGCCTTTTCAACAAGGCTTATATCAGCCTTGGGGATGTAGCTCAGGAGTCTTGAGGTAATATCATTCAGCCGGATCATCTATTATTGTCTCTACCTGTATCAGCCTATCAGTTTTCTGACCTCTGTAATCAGCACCTCTGCCAGTTTATCTTCAGGGAGCTTTTCGATAACCTCTCCCTTTTTAAACAGGACACCCTTTCCGCGTGCCCCTGCAACCCCAATATCCGCCTCTCTCGCCTCTCCGGGGCCGTTTACCACACACCCCATAATAGCCACTTTTAATGGGATTACAACATCAGCCAGCTCCCTTTCAACCCTTTCAACAATCCCGAAAAGGTCTATTTCGCACCTGCCGCAGGTGGGGCATGATATGATCTCAATACCCCTGTGCCTCAGGTCAAGCGCTCTTAATATTTCGTATGCAACCTTTACCTCTTCTACAGGGTCCCTTGAAAGGGATACCCTCATTGTATCACCAATACCCTTAAGAAGCAGTGCTCCTATACCAATGGAATTCTTAACAGTACCTGATATAAGTGTCCCTGCCTCTGTAATCCCAAGGTGAAAGGGATAATCGGTCCTCTCTGCCAGCATCTCATATGCCTTGATACACTGGAGCACATTTGATGATTTTAAAGAAATTTTTATATTGCGGTAATCAAGCTCCTCAAACAGGGCAATATGTTCAAGCGCGCTTTCAACCATTGCCTCCGGTGTGGGGTGGCCATATTTCTCAAGGAGGTTCTTTGACATAGAGCCGGCGTTTACTCCGATTCTTATGCATGTATTATGCTTTTCTGCCTCACTGATTACCCTTTCAACACCTTCTCTTCCGCCTATGTTGCCTGGGTTGATCCTGATACCGTCAGCACCGCCTTTTATTGTGGCAATGGCAAGACGATAGTCAAAATGTATATCCGCTATCAAAGGGATATCAGTACTGGCTTTTATATCAGCAAAGGCTGTGGCTGCCTCTTCATCGGGAATGGCTATCCTTACTATCTCACATCCGGCATTTTTAAGGGCATTAACCTGGTTTATAGTAGCCTTCACATCCCTTGTATCGGTATTAGTCATAGACTGCACGGACACAGGCGCATCACCGCCAATAGGAAACCCGCCAAGGGATACCTGCCTGCTCTTTCTTCTTTTTGCAAGTTCAATAGTCACTTTATTTACCCTGTATATGTTAATGGTAACAGCATAAATTTTACACAGGGTTTATGTCAATTAAATAGTCGGTAGCGACTCAATTTAATCTCAGATATAATAAAGGATATTTTTTTATTCCTGCAGGGACATGCTATACTATTTACTACAGCTGTACTGGCCCATTTCCATATAACTCATCTATTTTTTTCTGGATATATTGAGCCGAGGCCATCACCTTCCCTCTGATATTATTGGCCTCTGCGGGATTCCTGTAACTCAGGTACCAGTACAATGGCATTATACAACTGATTAATGGCAAGCTCTATACCCGTAACAACCGGCATCTTTTTAGCAACCCATTTCCCAAACACATTTGCTGATGCCGCAATCCTGGATATATCAAGCATTGTCTTCAGTTCAGCTGTTTCCGTCTCAAAATATTCCGGTATCTGCTCACGGGGCTTGTTATTGTTTTCAGGCTTGCTGCTCTCTGTTACTGAGGTTGCTTCAATGCCTTCATTAAAATAGACAGAAATTAAAACCCATAATTTCAGGCCTTTTAATTATGCTTATAAAAAAGGCGGTTAAAATGTTAACCTTCAAAGCTCCTTATTATTACTGCATCATAGAAGTTTTTTGTTTTTTGCTGTCCCCTGTTTCATATCATGAGATATTCAGACCCTTACCTTAGGGACACGGAAAATTCCAAAATACCATTCACCACGGAGAGCACGGAGGACACGGAGAATCTATAGCCCATGGCTTAAGAAATTTGAAATCTTATTTCTGCCATCCCTGTAAAAGTGGAAATCCATATAATTTACAATGATTTTCTGGAGGTCTGCCGGAGTTTATACCGCATTTATTGGAGGATAGGCTTGACGACTTATTTTTCAAGTTTACTGTAGTTTTTTACTCCGTGCTCTCCGTGTCCTCCGTGGTGAAAATTCTTTGCTTAAAACGGTATATAGGAAGATTCAAAACCCCTTATTGGTGGTAGACAAGGCATGTCTTGTCTCTTCATGAGGGTATCACAGTAAATAGCAATGGTATTATCAACTGTCTTTTTTCAGATCAGTCGAGGTCTAGCGCTGTCATTTCCCAGACACAGCACATCTTTAGATATTGATTCTGGGCCAGTAAATCATCTCGAAACCTGTTGACAATAAATAAACTATTTTTGAAAATACCCAGGTCTTTTCAGTTTTTCTCATTTATATTTTGATTTTATTTAAACACCTGTTTCCATTTTCTCATCTGGTAGGCAAATGATAAAAAGATACCGAAAAATACAAGCATGGACGTAAGAATAGGTTTTCATGAAATCGAGTTAAGGAGCAGGATAAAGGCATGTGGAGGGAAATGGGATGCCAGTAAAAAAGTATGGCGGCTCACCTATGAAAAGGTAAAAGAGCTTGATTTATTGGATCGAATTGTTGATGATAAGGCATCCTAAAATGTTTCTATATTTAGAAACATTTAAAACCGGTTCTAAACCGGTTAATAACATGAACCCCGCAGTTAGTGGTAAAGTTAGGCGCAATTAGGTGTGAAAATCGTTATGTAAACGCATTTAAGAACTCTCACACTTTGGAC
>JAFGFM010000146.1 GCA_016931115.1 Deltaproteobacteria bacterium
AAAGCAGTTGGGAGTTTTTTTCATACTGTTACACTGTTAGTTAGTTAATAAATAGTTAGATATTAGGATTGATGAAAATTGGTTATTTGTGATTTGTGATTTGTGACTTGTGACTTGTGACTTTATTAATAGATGCAGATTACAGGTTAATGGTTGCTTGTTGCTGGTTCCTTGTTTCTGGTTCTACTCCCAAATTCCCCCTTTGAAGAGCCTGCCCCGCTTCGGCGGGGGGGTCAGGGGTATGTTTTTCTCTAATAATAGCATAAAATAACCAACAAGAGTAAGTGTAAAACTTACACTCATTAATTTTTATTTTTCAAAGCCGATAATATCTAATGTTGTCAGTTTAAGGTAGAATTTTAAGGTTAGTCAGGAAAAAGGGTTCTTAAAAAATGTTAAAAGCAATGCAATATAAAAAACTTGTCAATACAAAGCAAGGATGTTTATCAATTTTATTTCCCAGTCTCTGAAAAACCCATCAAAGCTTCTCACTCTGAGGCAGTAAAATTTCCGGTCTTGCTGTCAAATTCGCAGACTACCCTGAATCCGACGTTGAAGCAGTCGGAGTACCACCATATGCTTTTGGGTATCTGAGGATCGGTACGGAGCCATGCTTCGGTCCTTGTATAGTCACGCGCTGCGCTTCTGACAAACCCGGCAGGATTCATGAATGTTCCGCCCCTTATCACATGTTCCTCACCACTTTCGGGACCTTTCGGATCCTTTATTACTCCTGCAGGATATTGTGAATATGCATCAGGCTGATACCAGTCAGAACAGAATTCAGCTACGTTGCCAGCCATATTCCTCAATCCTAGCGGATTAGGCTTGACAAAATCAGCCGTCTGTGTTTTTGACGGACTGTTCTCCTTATATACTATATATGTATTGATAATTGCCGTATCGTTTTTGGATATTTTTGCCCTGAATCCTGTCTTTTCAAATTTTCTCGGATCACCGCCGAAGAAATAGGGTCCCGTTGAGCCAGCCCTGCATGCATACTCCCATTCAGCCTCGGTAGGAAGGCGGTAGGTTTTACCAGTGACCTGGGATAGCCATCGGCAATAGGTTTCCGCTGCATGATGTGTAAAAGAGATTGCAGGACGCTTTCCCAGGCCCCACCCCTGATCGGGCTGACCATAAGGCGGTGTGGCCCCTGATATTGCATCAACATCTTCCGCCGCCTGCAGGCCGCTTCTCAATCCTTCAGTGTCACTGGTGCGTCCCTCGGCAGCAGTCTGAACATAGAAAGCAAGATATTCATCCCATGTTACCTCAACCTCGGCCATGAAGAAGGGGCTTATCTCAACATCCCTTAAAGGTCCTTCATTCTCTTTCCTGAAAGGCTCATCTTCGGGACTGCCTATCTTAAAAGTACCGCCGGGAATTGCAATCATGTTAAAAGAGACCGATGATTTGGGAATTTTCTCAGTATAGTTTGTAAATTGTTCTACAGGAGTGGGTTCGGTAAATATCTCTTTCGGAGCGGATGAAACTGCTCCGAAGGTTGTATTGCTGCCATGCGTATAGCCTTCAATATAGTGCCCCGCATTCAGATGGCAGTTTATACAATGCAGATCGGGTGTTTTTTTCTGCTGGATATAATAAAGGTGTGCATCCTCTCCCTCCTTTGTAAGCTTTGAGGGGAAGAGGTTCTCATGGCACTTTATGCAGCTGCTTTCATAAACATGATGGCGGGCATTTTCGAGCCTTCCCTTTTCAACCCAGTCGAACGATGCCGAATCCTTAGTATAAAAAGCCCACAGATCCCTTAATCCGGTCTTGCCCTTTGCCCAGAGATATCCCTGCCCCTTAGGGGGAAGATGGCAGTCGGCACACCCTGTGCGGTGACCCGATTGAGTATCGTAGTGGACCGATTGTTTCCATTCCATATCAGCAACTGGATGAATATGACACGACATGCAGTATTCATTCGTTGATGTATTTGTAATCACCTTGCCGGCTCCAAGTATTATTAAAACCCCGACTATCAACCCCGGAGTGAACCATAAAAGGAATTTCTTCATATCTTATAAAATGTGGTTGTCAAGATAAAAAATTATCCGATATGTAATTCAGACCTCTGAATTTTTTATGAATCTGTGCTTTTTGAAAAATATTACATTTGTATAAAACCAGAATTTCCATGAAACGACTCTATTTCATAATTACAGTACTATTCCTGACCCTTACCCTCCACTCCCACCCCTGGAAGCCATCGCATTACGTTATCATTGACACCGACGGGGGAATCGATGACATGAGGTCAATCTCGATGATGCTTGCTTCACCCGATGTAAGGGTGCTGGCAATAACTGTTTCACCCGGAGCACTCTCAGCTGAAAATGCATACATCAAGGTACGGAGCCTTCTCAATTCATACTACCACGAAGGTATTCCTGTCGGAATTAACCGCACAGTAACCGTCAAATCACCAGAGTTTCCCGTTGCCCTTAAAAGCAATTGGGGGAATGAAGAGGTCATAGATGCTGGGGATGCGCCTGAATTCACAGGGGTGATAAGTGAGGTGATCTCCGCGGAAAAAACAAGGATCACTTTCGTCTGTCTCGGAGGCATGTCAACAGCTTACCAGGCATTAAGAA
>JAFGFM010000018.1 GCA_016931115.1 Deltaproteobacteria bacterium
AGGGGCAACATTCAGCCTCACCACAGGGCTCTTTAATCCGCAGAAAAAGAGAGACGAAAAGGATCAGTAAAAGAGGGCAAGCCAGAGAGTATCCTCTTCCGCTGATGTCCATTCCACCCTGTGAAGGGTATGGGGAGGAAATTCTATATAATCCCCTGGAAGCATCTCAATTGTTTGGTCTTTTTCTTTAAAAAGGATGGCAGCTCTGCCCTTGAGCAGGACGACAAGCTCGGTCTTATCCTGGTCATACCAGAACCCCGGAGGAGAGGCGTGCCCTCTTGATATGATCCGTTCAACAACAACACCCTTTTCAGCGCTGCCAGCGATTTTTTCTATCAGCTCATCAGGCAGGTCATAAGGGATATCTTTATATATATTGTTCATGAGATCGATTATCTCCTTCATCAGACATGGTAACCCTACCATTATTCAGGGAAATTTCCAAACATGAATTCTCTGTTCACATGATCCTGCAAGGTAGAAGGCATATTATTAGAAAAAATAACCAGCCCCTTCCAGTTTAAAATATGATTTTTCCATACCGGGGCCTGTTTTTATAATGCTTGACAATTCCCGGCCCTTTTTCTAAAAACTCCGAGTAAAATTTAATTTGTATGCCATTATTGATCTTGCCTAACGTATTGAAATAAAAACTATCTTTCAGTATTCGGCATTTTTAATAAATCGGGGGTTAAAAAGATATTTTGCCAGGAGTGTTCTGGTTAAGTATTTTTTGAGGAAACATAATGAATCGAAAAACAGAAAAATATATAGCCTTTTGCGCAGGAGCAGTTCTATTTTGTGTCGGGGTGGTATCTTATGCCGCATTCCCTAAAAAAAGTATGGAGAGGCCTGTCAGGATCATGTTTCAGACAAGCGGAGGGAATGTGCTCTTTTTACATAATGTACATGCGGATAAGGGAAACTACGGGCTTGACTGTGCAGACTGCCATCCTGCATGGAGCAGTGATGAGGCAGAAAGGCCAGGTTCATGTACAGGATGTCATAATGTTGAAAATCATGATGATGGGATGCTCAAGCGGTCAGACGTCCTTCATACCCTGTGCAGGGGGTGTCATGAAGAGGGGGGGCACGGGCCTGTTGAAAAGTGCACGGACTGTCATGTACTGTAAAGAGAGAGCTCCCAGGCAGGTTGTTTTACAGTTGTGCAGGAGGAATAGATGATTAAAAAACCATTTTTCAGTATGGGTGCCCCCCGGCTTAAATATCCGGTTGTAAAAAGACCTGATCCCGGTTTTGACAGCATCCCATTACCTGAAAGGGTGACTGTGTATATAAAAAGGCCTTTTTCACCTGCTTTGGAAGGGTTAATTAAGGCAGGAGAGAGGGTAAAGACAGGAAGCAGGCTATTTTTTGATGATGAGGGCTCCTGTTTCCTTTCGCCGGTAACTGGCACCATAGCCGCCCTTGATGCGCATACCGGTTATATGGGTATCAGATGCACATCTGTCACCATTGAAACAGTGGCCGAGGAAGAGGTTCATGAAGATATAAAGGCCCTTTCCGGAACATTATCTTCTGAAAATGCGGCTCTTTTTCTTGTGGATCTGCCCGGCTCTCCTGATTTTAAATCCTTTATGGAGAGAAAAGAGCCCTATGAGGCTATAGTTGTTGAGGGGGTTGATGATGATCTCCTGGTAAGGGTAAATCAGGCGGTTCTTGAAGGAGAGCTGAAGGATGTACTTGAAGGGATTCAAATACTTAAAAGGCTGACCGGTGTTGAACAGGTATATATTACAGCGCTCCCCTATTCTTCATTAAAGATGAAATCCGGTGATGTTACTGTTATTGAAGTCAGTGACCTGTATCCATCTGCCCTTCCGGAGATGGTTATGAAGAATAAACTCAAGAGGGTCGTTCCTGCGGGTAATAGATGCAGTGATTCAGGTTTTGGATTTATAAAGGCAGAGGCGGTGGCCTCACTTGCCAGGTTAATAAATAAAGGCGAGGCGCCTGTTTATAAGGCAGTAACTGTAATCGATAAAAAAGGCTCTGCCAGAAACCTGAGGGTAAGGATCGGAACAAGGGTTTGTGATATATTAACGCACCTTGGAATAAGCACCTCTCATGGAGAGAGGATAATCGCAGGCGGCCCCATGAGGGGGAAAAGCATCTATTCGGAAGATATGCCTGTGCTCTGGGATACAGATGCCATCATGGTTCAGGCTGGTAGAGAAATAACACCCTGTCAGGACACACCATGTATAAACTGCGGTGAATGTGTGCGCGCATGCCCTGCGAATATCCCTGTAAATATGCTTATAAGACTTCTGGAAAACAGGCTTTATGAGATGGCAGTCAGCGAGTATGATCTGCTCTCATGCATAGAATGCGGCCTCTGTGCCTATGTGTGTGTGGCGAGGATCCCCCTCTTTCAATATATCATGCTGGGTAAAAACGAATACCTCAAACTGAAGAGTGAGGAGGGATCCAATGTTTAAGCAGAAGCTGTTTATAAGCTCCCATGCCCCTTTTTTCCATAATGGCGCCAGCATTAGGGGGAGGAGCTTTAATACCATGCTCGCGGCCCTGCCTGCTGTTCTGATGGGGATATATCAATATGGCCTCCCCGCTATTGCTGTTATTTCTTTGTCAATATCATCTGCATTGATCTGGGAACTGCTCATGAACCTTGCCATGAAAAGGGATATCAGCATAGGTGATGGAAATGCCGCGGTCATCGGCCTTATCTTTTCAATGATGATGCCTGCAACAACCCCTTGGTGGGCGGTTATTACAGGCACCCTGATAGCCATTGTTATAGGTAAACAGATATGGGGAGGAATAGGGTGTAATCCCCTGAACCCGGCCCTTGTGGCTATCGCGATTATTACCATTGCATGGAAGGATATCGTGGATTTTGATCAGGCCCTTGTAGATTATAATTTAGGGTTCAACATGATTTACCCCCTTGGAGAGCTCAAACGTTTTGGGGCATCACTCGTGACCAATAATGATATAAAAGGGCTCTTTATGGGTATGCAGGTGGGTGGTATCGGCTCCGCCTTTGGCCTCGGCCTTGTTATTGGCGGGGTTTATCTGTTGCTCCGCGGGATGATAAGATGGGAGATATCCATCTCATTTCTTGCAGGTATATATCTTACTGCCCTGTTTTTTCACCAGGCTGATCCATTAAAATATGCTGACCCCCTGTTTCATATTGTTACAGGTTTTACGCTCCTTGCGGCATTTTTTCTTATCACTGAGGACTCATCATCACCTGTGAATTTCATCCCTATGATCTTATTCGGTATTATAGCAGGGGTGATGACTGTACTGATCCGAAATATAGGTGCATACGCAGACGGGACTGTTTTCGCCGTACTGCTTATGAATGTGGCCAACCCCCTGCTTGATAAGATAAAGCCCGTGGCGCTTGGAAAGGGGGGTGTGCATGCGTGATGTAATAAAGCTCTTCCTGATCGTGACCATTTTCAGCGCAGTATCAGGCTGGGCCCTTGCAACAGTCAGAAATCTCACCGGGGAAAGGATAGAGATACAGCAGCTTACCTATGTAAAAGGGCCTGCCCTTAAAGAGATACTGGCAGGGAGCTCAAACGACCCGATTACTGACAGGTTCAAGGTGCCTGATGGTAAAAAGCAGATTGATGTCTTTACAGGGGTATTTGAAGGTAAAAAAAATACAGTTGCCTTTGAGGTGAGCGGTAAGGGCTATGGCGGCAATATCGGTATTATGGTCGCCTTTAATATAGAAAAGGACGAACTGGCAGGGATTGGAGTAACAACACACAGCGAAACACCGGGTTTAGGGGCACGCGCCAAAACAGAGCCATCTTTTCGTGCACAGTTTAAGGGCGTATCGATTAACAAGCCTGTTAAGGTCAGGCCAGAAGGCGGGGATATAGATGCACTGAGCGGCGCTACTGTTACATCAAAGGGTGTATGCGCCGGGGTTAACGATTCCATAGAGATATACAAAAGACTTAAGATCGAGATATTGAAGAATATAAAAGGGTAAGTAAGCAGGGAGAAAAGAGTCATGGCAAAGAGTTTTGTTCAGGAGTTTACAAAGGGGTTATGGACGGAGATCCCCCCATTCAGGCTTGTGTTAGGGTTATGTCCTACCCTTGCGCTTACAAAAAGCCTGGAAAACGGGGTAGGTATGGGGGTTGCCTTTACCTTTGTCCTGATCCTCTCCAATATTCTCATTTCCATGCTCAGGAATGTGATCCCCAAACAGGTAAGGCTTTCATGCTACATAATAGTCATTGCAACATTTGTTACTATTGTTGAACTGCTTATGCAGGCATATGCATTTCCCCTCTATCAAAAACTGGGCATTTTTATACCTCTTATTGTTGTTAACTGCATAGTACTGGGCAGGGCAGAGGCATTTGCTGCAAAGAATGGGGTTATCCCCTCTATCGCAGATGCGCTTGGTATGGGTATCGGGTACACCCTGGCCCTTGGCACACTTGCGGCCTTCAGAGAGATATTCGGTGCAGGGACTTTAACATTCCCCTTTATCAATTATTCCATACATAATGTACTGGGTAGCTCATATAAGCCGTTTACCTTTCTGGTTGAGGCCCCTGGCGCATTTGTATGCCTGGGGCTCATGCTCTGTGTTATGAACATGCTTGGCAAGAAGTAAATGAAAAAGGGCAGAGGAGAAACAAATGGGTGATTATTTTTTACTGGCGATAAGCTGTATATTTGTAAACAACATACTCCTTGCGCAGTACCTGGGCAACTGCCCCTTTCTTGGTGTCTCAAAAAAGATGGAAACCGCAACAGGCATGGCCACCGCAGTAATTTTTGTACTTGTGCTGGCAGGGGCAATCACCTGGGCGCTGAGCCACTATATCCTTAAACCTTTTGACCTGGAATACTTGCAGACATTATCATTTATCCTGGTTATTGCATCCCTGGTCTCTTTTGTTGAGCTGTTTTTAAAAAAATCCATCCCGGCGCTCTATTCAGGTCTGGGTATATTCCTGCCTCTTATCACAACCAACTGTGCGGTAATGGGTGTCTGCCTTATCAACATCAAGGAGGAGTATAATTTTCTTGAGACCCTGGTCTCATCCTTCACATACCCTGCGGGCTTTGGGCTTGCGCTTGTTCTTTATGCAGGCCTGCGTGAACGTATTCTGCTTGCAAGGGTGCCAAAACCTTTACAGGATACTGCCATAGGTCTTGTAGGCGCAGGCATGATGTCACTTGCCTTTATGGCCTTCAAGGGGATGGCATAACATAAAAGCCCGCTATAATCTGGCCGCGGTGGTTTTTTCTGGAATAGCTTATGCCTTTAAATGAGGGAGTGGGAGTCATCACCTGAAGAGAGTTCAGGCGCATTCGAAACGATTCTTGTCATATTAGGGATATATTTGTCCCTGGTGTCTTTTTTTCTGTCAATTAACTTCAGGATAACAAATGAGGCAAAAAGAAAAAGGGCGCCGGTAATAATTGCTGTTAAAGATGGGTCTGTGTCTAAAAGAGTTGAAAGGTAGTTCCCCAGGAATGCCCCTGCCATGAGCGCCGCAACAGGGAAGATATATATCATGAGAGATAACACAATAAATGTTCCTTCAGGCACGCTCACCTCAACAAGGTCGCCTACCTTTGCGTTAAGGCTGTTTTTTACCTCAATCACCATATTTTTATCAGGGACACTGCATGAATCCTTTGATGTGCAGTGGTTGCATGCACTGCTTTTTGCCACCTTTATGAGTGCACTATTCCTTTTAATTCTTTCTACAATGCCCTGTTCTGAAATCATGGTTATCTCCCTTAATTATCAATAAAGGCAGCATATTTATGTAAAAACCTGTGAAAGTCAAGGTAATGGTCTCTATTTGGCATAACAGATAATAAATACAATTTCTTTTGGACACTCATGAAAAATTATTTTACTATTGAATCAACCTGATAGACCTTTAAAAGGGGGACAAAATGTCAAAACCAATAGATGTTCAATCAACCGGGTGCAAACCATCTTATATTATCATCATATTTTTTATTCTCCAGTTTTGTTTTACCCCCTTAATCTATTCCGCTGAAAAGAAGATAGATGATAAAGAGGCGAAGAATAATATCTTTAGTATCTATGATATCGAGCTCGGGAGGATAAGCGAGGAGGGTACTGTTTATAGTCAACATGGCAACGTACTCGGCTCTGTTGATAAAGAGGGGATAATCTACAATATAAGTAAAATCAAAATTGGTAAGGTGGAACAGGATGGGAGCGTTCTGAACCAGGCGAATACAAAACTCGGGACTGTAAATGAAAATGGTGAAATATACAATGTCAGCTCAAGAAAGATAGGCCAGGTTAAGGATATAAAAGATATAAAACTTATTGGCGGGGCTGCACGCCTGGTCTTTTTCTAGTGAAACTGTAAAATATGATGGATGCAAACGATGTAAGGCCTGTCGGGGTCTTTGATTCTGGTGTGGGTGGTCTGTCAGTGCTCCGCTGCATGCGTGAGGAGCTGCCAAATGAAGATTTTTTATATGTTGCAGATTCCGGGTATGCCCCATATGGTGATAAACTGGCTGAATATATAGAAAAACGTGCCTTTACGATTACACAGTTCCTGATAAAAGAGGGCGCCAAGGCCATTGTTGTGGCATGTAACACTGCTACCGCTGTGGCAATAGCAAAATTAAGGTCTGCATTTGATATCCCTATTATAGGCATGGAGCCAGGTGTAAAACCAGCCATAGCCGCAACGCAGTGTAAGGTAGTAGGCATCATGGCAACCACAGAGACATTGAAGAGTGAAAAATTCAGGCTCCTTGTTAACAGGTTCTGTAATGACTGCACCATAGTGACTCAGGCATGCCCTGGCCTTGTGGAACAGGTGGAGAGGTTTGACCTTGAAGGTAAAAAAACCTGTGAATTGCTTAAGCGATATGTTGGGGAATTACTTGAAAAAGGCGTTGATATAATCGTGCTGGGTTGTACCCATTACCCTTTTTTATCCGGGATAATTCAGAAGATAGCGGGTAATGGTGTAAAGGTTATTGATACAGGCGTGGCGGTGGCAAGGGAGGTGCGCCGAAGGCTTGAGGCAGCAGGCATACTTGATGACAGGTTAAAGGTGGGGATGGAAAGATTCTGGACCAGCGGGGATCTGAATAATGTACAAATTATTATCAGGCAGCTCTGGAAAGGTGATGCCATAGTAAGACCGCTTCCACAGGGTCAAATGATTGTTAACTAATCCTTGAATTGATTAATTTATATTGGTAACAATGATTAAAAGAAAAGAGAAAAACGAATGACGAAAACCATACAACCACTCGCCGAGGTATTTGGACATCTCGTCAACGATCAGTCGTCTAAAGCCAACCGATACCGGTCTGGCCGACTATGCCCATTCAACAACAAGGTTCCCAATTGCACCAAAGATAAAGCGAAAAATCCACTCGGGGTATGCAGTGTATTTCACTGTGGCGCACCAACGATTACCTGTCCTATTCGGTTTCGGGAGGATTGGCTTATTACCGATGATGCAGCATCTTTTTTCTTTGGTGATG
>JAFGFM010000147.1 GCA_016931115.1 Deltaproteobacteria bacterium
ATTATAAAACGCCATCATGCATGGATTGAAAAATTCTACCCTGCAAATGCAGAGACCTATAAAGGGCTTGGAAAGACCTACACGGAAAACCCTGAATTCAGGGAGTATTATGACAAATACAAAACCGGACTTGCAGAATTTCTTTGCACGGCTATGGAGCATTTTGCGAATAAACAATTAAAATAAATTTACAAAGACCAAGTCCAGAATTGTGTAGAGACAAGGCATGCCTTGTCTCTACAATATCCTATGATAATTCATTCTATGATTATCCAGCACATTTACGATTTCTGAGACTGCGATTCAATCTCCTGGATACTTTTATTTATCTCATCCAGATCATTTTTTATCGCATTCGCCTCATTTTTTAGGATATTCAATTCATCTTCAGCTTTCATGGCGTAAGGGGCTCCATATGGATCAGCAGGCCCATACCCTGCGCCATAAGGCTGGTAAGCTCCTCTCCTGCCAAATCCTCTTTCATATCCTCTGCCGCGTCCGAATCCGCCTCCAAATCCTCCGCGAAAACCTCTTCCCATGCCCAATCCACCGCCATAAGCTGGACGATAGGCGCTGTTAGGATTGCATAAACCTCTTGCGCCACCAGTCATGGGACCCTGTCCCTGCGGTCCTGTTCCATCAAATCCTGGCATAATAAATACCTCCTCTGTAATAATTTGAAAGTTAGTTAATGCCTCTAAATATAGAGGCCATGTTTAAGTATATTGCTAAAGGTTTAAGATCTTCCCCAGGGGAAAAGACCAAAGGATCGGCCATATCCCCTGCCATATCCGCGACCCCTGCCGCGAAAAAGCCCGGAGAAAAATCCCCTGCGAGCGCCCCTTCCAACTCTTTGTCCTCTTCCAGAACCGGATCCATATGCAGGGTTCCCTGCATATCCCGAAATATCGTTATTCCGGGAAGGGTTACAGTTCCCCATTCCACGTCCTGACATAGATCCCATTCCTGCTGGACCTGTTCCATCAAATCTTGGCATAAGAACACCTCCTTTTCTTATTGCATTAGAACCTTCCGCCACGACCATGTCTGTGGCGCCCCCATCCCCTTGGTGGCATGTCGAAATTGCCGCCAGCGATACGAAGGATTTTACCTGTAACAAGCGCATTGGCGATAATTGTCCTTGCCTCAGCAAGTATCCTTCCAAAGGTCTGCCTGGAGACATTCATCATCCTGGATGCTGTTTCCTGATCCAGTCCCTGATAATCATTCAACTTGATAGCTTCCAGCCCTTCAACAGAGAGAATTACCTCTTCCTGTCCCCATGGCGGGATCTTATCCGGTATAAATGCGCTGACTATCGGGTTTCCCTGTACAAATCTGATTTTTCTGGGCCTTGGCATATAACCTCCATAATGAGCATGCGCCCATAATATAGCTACTGATATTATTATGTCAAGGAATAAAAATGAGCTTATGCTCAAAACATAACGGCTGAGTTGTGTTGAAAACTAATAATAAAACTCACCGGTAACTATTTTATAAAAGAGGTTTGAGTTTTTAATCTCATATTTAACGCATAAATTAATGGTTTAGTCTGCCTGCCAGAAAAACTCTTTTTAGTTAAAGTATGACAGTAGAGCAAATTTTTTTGTCTAAACGATTTTCCATAAGAAAGCAGTCGTTATATGTTTCCTGCTTTATCATCTCTTAAGTGAACCTACGTGCTATTTGAGGAAATTCCATGAGTGTGAATAATCTATTCCAGAAGAATATTTTTGACCCTGACAAACTATTGCAATCTTCCATGTCAACTCTGGCAAATAAGAACTTGTATTGTCTATTTTCAGTTTTCAGTATATTAAAAAGTAAAAACCATTAAAAACCTGTAATTAAAAATCCGATTTGGAGATTAACTGCTTATGAAACCAATTGATCTTAAAGATCACCCGGAGGGTGGTCGTTTCTGTGAAGTTTTCAGGTCTACTGCAACAGTTACAACACTGGCAGGAAGTACACGATCTGCCATTACACATATTTATTTTTCACTTAACCCGGGCGAAGTAAGCAGGTTTCACAGGGTAGCATCCGATGAGGTCTGGAACCTTTATCAGGGAGCAGGGCTCAACCTTTATATTTGGGATGGGTCAGATAATTCCCCGGAGCACGTGGTTCTTTCAGCGAAAAATAATAATTTCTGTCATGTGGTAACTGCCGGTTTATGGCAGGTAGCAGAGCCTCGTTCAGATGCAGTCCTTGTTGGCTGTTCTGTTGCTCCTGGGTTTGAGTTTCAGGATTTCTCGCTTATGGGTGCAGAATCTGATGAGGCAAAGAGACTCTTATCAATAGCTCCCCAAATGGCAAAATACCTGTAAAGAAGAGAAGTCATGTTTCGAATAATAATGATAATAATATTGGTTCTGAGCATCCAGGGATGTAACATCGAGGTTCAAAAGATAAAAGATTTTGAAAGTGATGGATGTACACTTTTCCCAGACAATTCATCGATCCTTAAATCGGACTGGTGTGACTGCTGCTTTGAACATGATATTGCCTACTGGCAGGGTGGTACAGAAGATGAACGTTTAAAGGCAGATGAAACTTTGAGAGATTGTGTAAAAGAAAAATCAGGTAATGAAAATCTGGCAAATGTTATCTATAAAGGTGTTCGATCCGGAGGAAGCCCGTACTTCTATAACTGGTACAGGTGGGGTTATGGCTGGGGTTATGGCTGGGGTTATGACCGGAAATATAAAAAGCTGACAGTAAAAGAAAAGAAAGAGGTGGAAAATAAATTAAAGGAATATTTTTCACGTAACATTGTTCATCCATGCAGTTGATATTAATAATGCATCGAAAAATTATCAATAATCTTTTTTAACAATTTAGAATTGTGATCTTGTTTTCGTCATTCCAGCGAAGGCGGGAATCTATAAAGGTAAATAAAAATTTAAAACAACTGGATACCCGCCTGCGCGGGTATGACGGATTAATCGTGATTAATTTATTTGTTTTATAACTGACAGGAATTTTTAATATTAATATGGAATTTCCATAACAATGGATAAACATCTCCCTGATATCAAGCTCGTTGAGCTTGCCAACAAAGGCGAAGAATCTGCCATGAACACCCTTTATTTCCGCTACAGGGATTGGGTATATGGGCTTGCCTTCAGGCTTTGCGGGGACAAAGAGGATGCACAGGAGATATTGCAGGAGGTATTTATCTATTTCTTTAATAAATTTCCTGGGTTCGAGTTGCGTAGCAGTTTAAAGACCTTCCTTTACCCGGCAATTAAAAATATCACCATCAGTACTATCCGAAAAAAACGCAAAGTGATTTCCCTTGATGATCCGGCTGCTCAATGCATCCCGGACGAGAGCCTCAACTGGACAGAAGAGTTCAGGAATCTATCCGAATACCTTAAAGGGTTTTCAAAAGAAGATAAAGAGCTTGTATGCTTGAGATTTTATGATGAATTACAGCTTAATGAGATATCAGAGGTATTCAAGGTACCTGTAGGTACAATAAAATCCCGTTTAAACAGGCTGTTAGCCCGCCTGAGAGAAAAAGTTAAGAAAGGATAATCAGGGTTCAAGGGTTCGAGGAGTCCAGGGGTCAAGTAAAAGGTTTTATAAAAACACTTGAACCCTTTCTCCCAACTAATTCACACCCCATAGCAAGCTACTGCTGATGATAGGTTGAGAAAAGAACAAAAAAATAAAATATTTTGGAACCTTTTTGAGGTTTCATGCGCTTAACTATTAAAAGGTAAAGATATGACTGATGAAAATGAAAAATTAAATGATCAATTACTCGCTGACTTGGAGGCATACCGGACAGGTGAGGAACATAATGCCTCAATGCCACCAGACAACAAGGTTCTTGATGATCTTGAAAATATAGCAGGTATGTTCAAGGTATCAAGACCTGACCCTGATCAGATACCTGAATCAGTGGATAATTTCATACTGGGACATATTAAAGAGAAGAGCAGGGAGATCAGGAGAGATCGTAAGGTAGTCCATTTATTCCCACGTTATAAATGGGCTGCAGCAGCCGTTATGGGAGTTCTGGTATGTGTGGTGTCATTCAATCTTTTCTATGAAAAAGATAAAACTGCAGAAAAAATCCTGAGCAATAATATTACAACAGTACCAGCAGTATTATCTGTGAAAAAGGATGGAAAAGATTATTTTGCAGTTAACAATAACCAGCAAGCCGGAATAAAGCCAATAGGTGGTGAATTAAAGCATGGTAAACCTGGTCTGAAGAAGGTCAGTGCTGAAACATATGTAAACAATTTTACAAAACAAAAACTTGAACCCATGCCTGCTCAGTCATCAAAAGACATTGATGGAAACGGCAGGATAGATATTATTGATGCCTATTTGATGAACCGTAGGTTAGTGAGTGGTGATTCCATTTCTGACAAACTCGATTTTAACAGGGATGGCCATATTAACAATGAGGATATTAGTACTATAGCTAATGCAGCAGTATCCCTGCAAAGGAGTGAGGGATGATGAGAGTCTATTTTCTCATAATATCATTAGTATTTATTATATCTGCTCATGCCTTGGCAGGAAGCGCGGAAGAAGACTGTAACGGAAAAATTAGTTTCAGTACTGCTGAGGTATATGTAGACAGTAATAAAGAAGCACTTGCAGCTTACCAGATAGATATAAAGTACGACAAAGAAAAGATAAAGATTGTTGGCCTTGAAGGTGGAACAGACGGATTCAATAAACCGCCATTTTATGACCAAGCCGGGTTTGAAGGTGGTCATATTATATTGGCCGCCTTTGTAAGTGATGATACGCAGGCAAAAAGGGGTAATTCAAAGGTTGCAAGGCTTCATCTTCAGACAACAGGATGCCCTCCATTTGTACTTAAAACAGAACCAATGGCAGCTGCAAAACCCGGAGGAAAGAGTATTCCGGTTAAGGTTAAGATAGATTTTATAAGCAGGCAGAATTAAGAAAGTTAAAAGTCAAATTATTAGCGGAGGATCATTATGAAACGGAAATGCCTGGATCTTTTATTTGTAAATATACTTTTTTTTATATCTCTGCAAATTTTTCCAGGATGCATACAAAAAGTTTCTATTACCCCTGAAAAAAAGATTGAAATAACTGTAGCCCCTGATTCTTCTGGAGATGAAGATGACTATGACTATGCAATGAAGCGGAAAGCTGACATGTCTGCGAGTGATGAGGCTAACTACCAGCCAAAGTTTTCAGAGGTTGAATATGCTGAGCGGAGGTCAGAAGTTGAATACTCTGCACGTGCGAAAGCAGAGGAAATGGTAAGAGTAAGATTATCTAAAGGAAATGAGTTGACCTTGGAAGAAGGGCAATACAGACAAAATACAGAATCATCATTTAAAGATGAATCTCTTGGTTCTGAACTCTGGATAATTGAAAAGAATCCTTCAGTCATAGGAGAAGAAAGCAAGACAGAATCTCCAAAACTTGTTTGTTCGCTTCCTGGTCAAAATGAAGTCATTTTACCCCTTGAGCACACAAGTGTAGATGCCCACATCTCAGGTTATATAGCAACAGTAAATGTGCTTCAGAAATATCATAACCCATACAGTGAAAAGATTGAGGCAGTTTATGTATTTCCATTACCACAGAACGCGGCTGTAACCGATTTTGTTATGATCATTGGCGATCGAAAGATCCGTGGACTCATCCGTGAAAAGGAAGAGGCTCAAAGAATATATCAAGCTGCAAAGGAGCAGGGGTACAGGGCATCCCTATTAACACAGGAGCGTCCAAATATTTTTAAACAGAGTGTGGCAAATATAGAGCCCGGAAAAAGGATTGATATCAGTATTACCTTTTTCAATCCCCTTAAATATGAAAATGGCGAGTTTGAGTTTGTATTTCCAACAGTTGTGGGGCCTCGATTTAACCCTCCCGGAAGCAATATTGGAATAGGTGCTGTGGGTAGGGGAGCACATGGTAATTCAGGGCAGAAGACAGATGTTCATTACCTTAAGCCTGATGAATATTCAGCACATGACATATCCATTAATGTTGATATAGATGCGGGTGTAAGTATTGAAAATGTATACAGTAATTCCCATGTCATAAAAGTAAATAAAAATACTCCTTCTCATGCAATTGTTACGCTCAGCCCGAATGACCGGGCCCCGAACAAAGATTTTGTTTTAAGATATAAAACCTCTGGCAATGAGGTGAAGACAGCTATTATGGTTCATAAGGGAGATAAAGGGAACTATTTTTCTCTTCTTTTACAGCCTCCAGAGGATCTAAAGAATCTGCCCAGGATACCGCGAGAAATGGTTTTTGTTCTGGATTGTTCAGGCAGTATGGATGGAGAGCCCATATCAAAGGCCAAGGAGGCAATAAGAAGGGCGCTTAGAAACCTTGATAAGAATGATACATTTCAGATAATACAATTTTCATCAAGAGCTTCATCACTCGGTCCAAACCCTGTTTCAGCAACCCCTGAGAATGTAAAAAAAGGTCTTCAGTATCTTGATTCACTTTACAGTGAGGGCGGGACAATGATGATAGAAGGCATTAAAGCAGCCCTTGATTTTCCTCATGATAAAAGAAGATTGCGCATTGTTTCTTTCATGACAGATGGCTATATCGGGAACGAATATGAGATTCTTGCTGCCATCCATGAAAAGCTTGGCGAATCCAGGATATTCAGCTTTGGTGTAGGCAACTCTGTTAACAGGTATCTGCTGGAACAAATGGCATTAATGGGTAGAGGGTCAGTGGCTTATGTCGGGCTTGATGAATCCGCAGGTGAGGCAGTTGATCGTTTTTATGATGTGGCGACCCATCCGGCAATGGCCAATATAGATATAGACTGGGGAAACCTTGAGGTCGAAGATGTGTACCCAAAAAGAATACCTGATCTGTTTGTAGGTCGCCCAATTATGATAACCGGGAAATTGAAAAATGTTGAATCAGGCAGGATAAGGATAAATGGACAGGTGGGTAAAAATGAATCCTATTTTGATGTACATGTTGATCCCAATAACATGGAAGCCAAACATCCCGGAATACAAAGCGTATGGGCAAGAAATAAAATAGATGAGCTTTCAAACAGAGAGACCTACAACCCGAGTGATAGACTGAAAAGCGAGATAATAGCGACTTCAATAGATTACAACCTTATTTCGCAACATACCGCCTTTCTGGCAGTAGACAGCCTTGAGAGAACAGAAGGTGATCATAGATACACGATTGATATGCCTGTGCCTGTGCCTGATGGCGTAAAATATGGAACAACAGTCACGAATTAGGATTACCTGTAGAGACGGGTTTGTATAATGTAGAGACTGGTTTTGTCAGTCTTTGTTAAAGCTTCTACCAGACAAAAACCCGTCTCTACAGGCTAAAAATATGAAAATAAGGAGAATGACATGTTAGTAAATCTAAAAACCTGTTTTTTTATTTCCATATTTATTGCCTTTATATTGCCAGATTTTGCAGTGTCTGGCGAGAACAAGATTGAAGAACATGACAAAGCTTCGAATAAAATGACATTGGAAAAAAAGCATAAAAAGAAATGTCGCCCCCGGATAGATGAAAGATATTCCATGATGATTATTGGACCTGATTGCCACTCTGAATTTATTGATCCTGGAATAATAGCAAAGAATACTTTTGATCCCAATGTACATGCCGAACTAAGAATTATTAACCCCTATACAAAACATGAGTCTTCCGGCTGTAAAAAAGAAAATCATGGAAGTCTTCAGCATAAACCAGGGATTTCATGGGTAGATAAATTGTTTTCAATGAATGTAATTAAACCTGATCCAGAAATTGGTACAGCGATCGTAAAAAATACCTTTGATCTCAATACCTATTATGAGGGCAGGATTGTTGACCCGTATAGCAGAAACAAAACGCATGGATATCATAAACCAGGAAGAAGACATAAATAGCAATACCTTACTATTCAAATCACTTCTATTTTCACCATACTTGATATTTTATATAAAATAGCCTAAAAATACCTGATCGTATTATCTCAGGCGTCATGAATTACAACCTCTTTCCCATTGTAGGGAGGGTAAAAAGCTTCTGTGAAAAATCACAATCTCAAATCCTATTTCCAGATAACTCATTATTTAATGGAGGAGGCACATGCAGGAAAAAACCGACTGTAATAATGTTAAAGATGAGATAAATAGGCTAAAGGAGGAGCTGAAAAAGCTCAACACTGAAAAGGCACTGTTTGAAGAGAAATATGATTTTTACAGGGCCATCTTTGATAACGCAGGGGTTACAATAAACCTTGTTGATCCTGAGACCCTGAAGTTTGCTGATTTCAACAGGGAGTCATATGAAAGTCTTGGATACACACGTGAAGAATTTATGAAATTAAATATCCCGGACATTGTGGTGAGTGACGCTCTGGGAGGGCCACTTGAAGTGCCTCCGGAAATTTCCGGAAAATCAACCAGCTATGAATCAAGGGTAAAGACAAAAAGCGGGGGTATCCAGGATGTTCTTGTGATAACGAAATTCCTTACTTTTAAAGGCAAGACATTTTTTAACAATGTGGTTACGGATATCACCAGACTCAAGGAAACAGAGAGGGAGCTTAAGAAGAGTGAAGAGTTCAGCTTTTCAATACTTGAAAACGCTCCAAGTCCAATTATGGTGATCAACAGGGGATTTAAAATCGATTATGTGAATCCGGCGCTGATCAATCTTACCGGGTATAATTCAGGAGAGCTTATTGGCACCACCTTTCCCTTTCCGTGGGTAAATGAAACCCTGACAGAGGATGCATGGAGGGATGCCACCATTAAGGGCGTTAAAAACCTGGAGGGGTCATTTAAGAATAAGAATGGTGAGAATTTCTGGGTTATCTTCTCTACCTCCCCTGTTATTAAAGATGGTGAATTTCAGTATTCACTCAGTACATGGATAGATATTACAGAGAGGAAAAAGGCCCAAGAGGAGGAGAAGAATCTCCGGATTAAATATGAAAGGGCACAGAGGATGGAGGCCCTTGGTACTTTGGCCGGTGGCATTGCCCATGATTTTAACAATCTGCTCATGGGCATACAGGGAAGGACCTCTCTGATGCTTCTTGAAAAAAGTAACCATGACCAGGAATATGAGCATCTAATGGGGATCGAGGAGTATGTGAAAAGTGCCACATCACTTACCATGCAGCTTCTTGGTTTTGCCAGGGGAGGAAAATACGAGGTAAAACCTGTAAACCTGAATGAACTGCTCTCTTCAAGCGCTGGGATGTTTGGCCGCATGAAAAAGGAGATAAGCATACATAAGAGCCTCGCTGAAAACCTGTGGACAAGCGAGGTTGACCGTGGGCAGGTAGATCAGGTCCTGATGAATATCTTTGTAAACGCATGGCAGGCTATGCCAGGTGGAGGCAACCTGTATATTGAAACTGAAAATGTGTATCTGAAGGATTCTTTTTATAAGCCATACAAGGTCAAGCCGGGCAGGTATGTGAAAATCTCTATTACAGATAATGGCACAGGAATGGATAAAGCCACCATGGAAAAGATATTTGACCCATTCTTTACCACTAAAGAGATGGGCCGGGGAACAGGTCTTGGTCTTGCCTCTGTTTATGGCATTATGAAAAACCACGGTGGGTTTGTTGATGTTTACAGTGAAAAGGGTGTTGGCACCATTTTTAAACTCTATTTTCCGGCCTCAGAAAAGGAGGCCATAAAAGAGAAACCTGTAAGCGAATCGATCATTAAAGGGAGTGGAAAAATACTGCTTGTAGATGATGAAGAGCTGGTTATTGATGTAGGGATGAGGATGCTAGAAAAACTTGGTTACATGGTCCTCACCGCTAAAAACGGAAAGGAGGCCCTGCAGGTTTACCAGGAAAACAGGGATAATATCGATATGATTATTCTTGATATGATAATGCCAGGAATGAATGGGGGAGAAATATTTGACAGGCTTAAAGATATTAATCCTGAAGTCAGGGTCCTTTTATCAAGCGGATACAGCATTAACGGCCAGGCGGTTCATATCCTTGAAAGGGGTTGCAGAGGATTTATCCAAAAGCCATTTGATCTTCAGAAATTATCTCACAAGGTACGAGAGGTGCTTGAAGGGGGCGGGGGTGAGCATTAAAATCGATATTTAATGTCCAATGTCAAGGATTACCCTGATATTTTTCCACAATTGCCAAATATTAATGCCATATCTATGGCCCTTTATGCCTTTTCCTGTCATTTTGTTTGCATTGATTTTTTATTTTATTATTCAGTATGTTACGTCAAATTAATGGCATGAATTTCCCATTCATGGCAACAAATTGGCTTGGATATATTTACCCCTTACGTGGCTATCTATATATCAACCTGTTATTACTGGTAATTTTATTAACTCTTTGATTGGCATGATTATTGATAGATAAAGGTCAACAGAGTTATAAAACCTGTAATAATAATATAAAAAAATCAGTTGATAAAAAGATGAGAGAAAAAGATAAAACAATAACAGCAAATTATAACGACACTGTCCCTAAGGGTCATAAGTTGATTCAGTTTTCCATGTCAAATAGCGGTGACAGTTCTGCTATTTTGCGGATAAAACAGATAATAGATGAAACAACAGACACCATCTTTTCCATACACAAGAAGGATCTTCTTGTAAACCCGATAACCTATATTGTCCCGGCTGTGTGGGGCAGGGTTAAAAAGGGTGATCTTAATCCCAAACAGAAGAATATCTTTCTGTCCATAGAGACTATGGTAAGAAATGTTATAGAGATTATGGAATTTGATGAGCTTACTGACTCCCAGCGTTTTTCAATAGAGTATCTCATCAGGGGTCTTGTTATCTCCAAAATTACCTATTTGATCGCCTCATCAAAGACAAATGAGCAGAATAACCTGTGATGAAAGTTGCAGGTTGTTCTGTTACAAAAAAGCCTCTTCAAAAAATGGCCTATTTACGCTGAATATTTTCTATAATGATCTTCCTCTTTTTTAAAAAATTCCAACATTTTAAGAAAATAGTAATTGCATAATTTATTACATTTTTGTAATCAGTATATGCGTTTATTTCAATTTTGGATTCTTGTAATTATTTAACAGGGGAAATGAGTAAAGACAATGTCAGAAAAAACAGTTAATCCAAAACCGGATGAGATTCAGTGCCTCTATGAGATTACAAAGGCAATACACGGGACCCTTGATCTCAGGAAGGCCCTTTACAAGGTTCTTGATCTTCTTGAAGAATACCTTGGCATGAGCAGGGGTTCAATTTCTCTTTTAAACCATGAAACCAGGGAGATACACATAGAGGTTGCACACGGGATATCCTCAACTGCAAAGACAAAGGGACGCTATAAGCTGGGCGAAGGGATTACCGGAAGGGTCATAGAGACAGGAAGGCCAATGGCTGTGCCCAGGCTCAATGAAGAGCCCCTTTTTCTTGACCGCACAGGCTCCAGAAGCAATATAGACAAATCAAAGATTGCATTTTTCTGTGTCCCCATAAAAGACAGCAACCATGTTATAGGATCTTTAAGTGTTGACCGCCTGTTTGAGGGAACCGAATCCCCTGATGAGGATGTGAGGCTTTTATCCATAATAAGCATCCTGATAGCCCAGAAGGTGGCTATGCTTGAGCAGATCAACAAGGAAAAGGATCAGCTTAACACGGAAAATATAAGGCTTAAAAAGGAGCTCGGAAAGAAATACAGCTTCAGCAATATTATTGGCAACAGCCATAAGATGCAGGAGGTGTTCCATCTTATAAGCCAGGTAGCAAAGAGCAATGCCAATGTCCTGCTACTGGGTGAAAGCGGAACAGGTAAAGAGCTTGTAGCCAATGCAATACATTATAACAGCCTCCGCACCTCAAACCCCTTTATCAAGGTCAACTGCGCAGCCCTGCCAGGCAATCTTGTGGAGGCAGAGCTTTTTGGCTACAATAAGGGAGCCTTTACAGGCGCAAGCATGCAAAAGGCAGGCAAGTTTGAGCTTGCCCATAATGGAACTATCTTTCTTGATGAGATAGGGGCTCTTCTTCTTGAAAGCCAGGCAAAACTTCTAAGGGTTATACAGGAGAGGGAGCTTGAAAGGCTGGGCGGAACAAAGGTAATAAAGGTAAATGTCCGCATCATTGCGGCTACCAATATTGATCTTTCAGATGCCGTTGAAAAGGGCACCTTCAGGGAGGACCTCTTTTACAGGTTAAATGTATATCCTATTTATCTGCCTTCACTGAAAGAGAGGGAGGCAGATGTGCTTATGCTCGCTGATTTTTTTCTTGATAAATACTCAAAGGAGTATGGGAAGGATATAAAAAGGATATCCACTCCAGCGATAGATGCCCTGACCCGCTATCACTGGCCCGGAAATGTCAGGGAGCTTGAGAACTGCCTGGAAAGGGCAGTGCTGTTATGTGACGGGCAGGTCATACACAGTTATCACCTCCCGATGACGCTCCAGACCGCTGAGGATACAGGCACACAGCAGTCCATGTCGCTTGAAGACTCAATTGCCAATTTTGAAAGGGATATGATCATAGATTCCCTGAAAAGCAGCCGGGGAAACATGAGAAAGGCTGCCCTGGCCCTTAAGACAACTGAAAGGATATTCGGGTACAAGGTGAAAAAATACGAAATTGACCCGAGACATTATAAGTAAGATTTTATGATTAACCAGTTATTACAGGTCATAGCGCCATTATGGCATATAATTTTGACAAAGAGATAATACGTGAACAGAGCGGGTCTGTCAAATGGGACCTTCGGGAATCACATGGCGGTAATGATATTATTCCCATGTGGGTTGCTGATATGGATTTTAAGGCCCCTGATGAGGTTATTAATGCCCTTGTAAAAAGGGCAGGGCATGGCATATTCGGTTACACATACCCTTCAGATTCCTACAGGGAGGCTGTTTGTGCATGGATGAAAAAAAGGCATAACTGGCTCATTAACAAAGAATGGATTGTCACAACTCCCGGGGTTGTTGCTGCATTCAGTGCTGCAATAAGTGCCTTTACTGATGAGGGCGATAAAATAATCATCCAGCCGCCCGTATATCACCCCTTTAAGAAGGTCATTGAGGCGAGTAACCGCAGAGTTGCGGAAAACAGGCTCATCATAAAAGATAATCGATACACCATGGATTTTGAGGGGCTTGAAAAACTCCTGAAAGATGGCGCTTCAATGATGGCGCTCTGCAGCCCCCATAACCCTGTTGGCAGGGTATGGACAATTGATGAGCTTCAAACACTTAACGAACTGTGCATAAAATATGATACCTTGATTTTATCAGATGAGATTCATTCAGACCTGATCATGCCGGGTTACAAACACAGTGTGATGGCAGAGATATCTTCAGGGGAAAACACAAAAATAATAACCTGCACCGCTGCCAGTAAGAGCTTCAACCTGGCAGGGCTTTGCTGCTCAAATATAATTATCAGTGATTATAAACTGAGGGCATCTTTTCAAAAGCGGGTGCAGAGTTTATCTGTCTCAACACCCAATATATTCGGGCTAACTGCCACTGAAACTGCATATAACCTCTGTGAAGGGTGGCTTGATGAGCTGATTCACTATATACACAGAAATTATACAGATATGAAAAGTTATATAGAGGATAATCTCCCGCTGATAAAAATAGCTGAAATGGAAGGCACCTATCTTTCATGGCTTGATTTTAAAGAGTACGGGTTATCTGATTCAACCATAGATGAAATCCTCTTTAAAAAGGCAAAGTTATGGCTTGATAACGGGCCACAGTTCGGGGCAGGAGGGGAGGGGTTTCAGAGGATTAATCTGGCATGTCCCGGAAAAATTCTTTTAAAGGCACTTGAGGGGATTAAAGCAGCATTCAGCAAAATAATATTTTAGCCTCCAGAAAGTGGTTGAAAAATCTATATTGGTTGTTAAACTGTGCTTCATACAGGTTTTTTGCATATGGAGAATTGGATGAACAGAGAATATTTTGAAAAAATGGAAAAAATTATAGAAAACCGGCTGAGTAGAAGGACATTCCTGAAATACCAGATGAAAGGTCTTCTTTTTCTTGCTGCAGGCAGTTCCGGGCTTATTTTGCCAAAAAAGATCATGGCAGAGCCTCTGCCAGATATAGCTGTAGCAAAGGGCGAGGCTGTAAAGGCAGTAAGGGCTGCTGTAGAACTCCTGGGCGGTATGAAAAATTTTGTCAAAAAGGGGGGCAAGGTACTTATAAAACCCAATATGAGCTTCCCCAATCCTCCTGCCATGGCCACAACAACACACCCCGATGTTGTGTGTGAACTCGTCAGGATGTGCAATGAAGCTGGAGCATCAAATATCCTTATCGCTGATTACCCTCTTTTTGATACAGATACATGCCTGAAACGTTCCGGAATAGCTGATGCATGCGGAAAACTTGAGAACACAAGGGTTGTTGGCGCTTCAAGCGACAGGTTTTACAAGGATACTGAAATTAAAGATGCCAAAAAGATGAGCCGAAACGGTATTTTTCAGGAGGCATTTAAGGTTGATACCCTTATTTCAGTGCCTGTTGCAAAATCACATACGGCCACCGGTGTGAGCCTTGCCATGAAAGGTATGATGGGACTTTGCTGGGACCGCTCCGGTATGCATACAAAGGAATTATCATCATCCATAGTAGATTTGTGCACTGTGCTAAAGGCTGATCTGACCGTGATCGACGCTATCAGGGTGCTTTCCACTAACGGCCCCAGGGGGCCGGGAAAGGTGCTCAAGGAAGATACCATTATCGCTTCAAAAGACATGGTGGCTGCTGATGCATTTGCCGTGGCCAGGTTCCCTTGGTATGGGAAAAGGTATAAACCTAGCCAGGTAAAATATATCCTTGAGGCCCATGAAAGGGGCCTGGGTAGAATGGATATAGAAAATCTTGCCGTAAAGGAGATCCAGGTCTGATTTTCCCTTCAGGTTATTCAATCATGTCAGTGCCCCATATGGTAATGGGCGCTGATATTTCAACCTATATTCAGGGATACATATGAAATTTCGAACCATAATACAGTTTATAAGTCTGGCCGCATTTTTATTCTTACTGGTAACCGCTGCAACAACAGGGGTAGGGCTTGTTTCTCCTGACCTTTATCTACGTATGGACCCATTGATTGTCTTTGGGTCAGCCATAAGCGGAAGGCTCTTTCTTGTTTCATTTATTCCAGCCATTATTGTTGTTCTGGTTACCATATTTTTCGGCAGGCTATTTTGCGGATATATCTGTCCAATGGGTATAACTGTTGACTGCAGCGACAGGCTGCTTAAGCTCAAAAAGAAAAGGGGCGAAGGTAGGCCCGGCCTGTACAAATTAAAATATTTTATATTGTTTTTTATTACAGTCTCTGCCATTTTTGGTGTTTCTGCGGTCTTTATCGGCTCCCCGCTCTCTCTTATCACAAGGTTATATGGCCTCCTTATCTATCCTGTTATTACATTTCTGGTGAAGATGGGGCTGGATCTGATACACCCGGTTGCTGACCATTTTGAGATATATGGGCTTTTATATGCAGATATCGCTTCTCCCAGGTATGCGACCCTTTTCTATGTGCTTCTCTTTTTTACAGGGATATTTGCAGCAGGTAAAATCAATACCAGGTTCTGGTGCAGGTATTTATGCCCGGCAGGGGCCATTCTTGCCCTGTTTTCCAGATTTTCCATTGTGAAAAGAAGGGTATCGGATGATTGCACAAAATGCGGAAAGTGCGCCAGGTTATGCCCCATGGGGGCTATTGATAAAAATTCACCTGAAAACACATCCTTTAAGGAGTGTATAGGGTGCCTGATATGCAGGGATGTATGTCCGGTTAATGCAGTTGATTTCAATGTAAAAGGGGTAAAAAGAAAGGATTACCCAGATTTTATTCCTGAAAGGCGCGCCCTTTTATACTCTGGCGTTGCAGGTGCGGTTTTTGCCACAGCAAATCTTACAGGACTCTATTCTGTGTATGGTAAACCTGGGGTTGGACAGGTTTCTCCAAAGGATCTTGTAAGACCACCGGGATCAAGACCTGAAGATGATTTTCTGGCCCTGTGTGTACGCTGCGGAGAATGCATGGCAGCATGCCCCAATAATGCACTCCAGCCCGTCTGGTTTGCCCGTGGTACTGAAGGGCTTTTCAGCCCGTCACTTGTGCCTAAAAGGGGTGCATGCAATCCTGACTGCAATAACTGCGGTGTTGCATGCCCGACAGAGGCCATAAGGCCTCTTGATGTGCTGGACAGGAGATGGGCAAAGACAGGCACTGCAAGGATCATGCGTGATATGTGCCTTGCATGGGAGCATCAGAAGAGGTGCATGGTATGCGATGAGGTGTGCCCCTACAGCGCCATAAAGTTCAGGTCTGAGCCCGGTAACCCTGTGCCTGTGCCGGAGGTCATTGAAGAAAGGTGCTCAGGTTGCGGTTTCTGTGAGCATCACTGCCCGGTGCAGAACCAGTCTGCCATTTATGTTACACCAATGGGCGCTGTAAGGTTAAACAAAGGCTCATTCATGGAGTATGGAAAATCACAGGGGCTGAATATCTCCCTTGAACATAAGGGCAAAAAGGAGCAGGCAGTTTCAGAAGGCTACCCAGGGGAGTCCTATCCTTCTAACGAAGGAGATGCCCCCGGTTTTGATGGGGATGCCCCTGGCTTTGAAGCGAATGCCCCAGGGTTTGAAACAGCTACTGACAGCCTTGAGAGCAAAGAGGAGACCGTGCATGAGGATGCTGAGTACGATATTGCACCAGGTTTTACTGAGTGATCTTTCTCAGGATGGGGCCATCGGCTGTATCTGTTATCTCGATCCCTTTTAGACTAAGGAGTTCCTGACGGATACGGTCTGATCTCTCCCAGTCCTTTGACCTTCTCGCCTCTTCTCTTTTTTTCAGCATCTTTGTTACTTCAGGGTCGATTATATTTTCATCAAGGTTAAAAACAGCAATCACCGAATCAATATCTTTAAGAGATGCAATGATCTTAAGCCTATCCTCCTGTGAAAGGCCGCTTTTATCAATAATAATATTCACCCTGTTCATGAATATGAATATTGAGGCCAGGGCAGGGGCAATATTGAGGTCATCATCCATGGAATTGTTAAAACTGTTCCTTAGATCATAGCATACCTGATCTATCTCAGGGTTTGATGAAACCTCGCGGCAGTTATGGAGTCTTGCAACAAATTTATCCATATTGGAAAGCGTCTTTTTTGCCATATCCAGCTTTTCCCATGAAAAGCTCACAGGCTTCCTGTAATGGCTGCACAAAAGCCAGTAGCGTAACTCCCTTCCGCTGTATCCCTTTTCAAGGATGCTCTTTATGGAATAGGCAGGGTCATTCACCTGTGACGGTTTTTTACCATCTATCATGACCAGTTCGTTATGAAGCCAGTATCTGGCAGGGGATTTCCCGGTTATGGCCTTGCCAATGGCAATAGAGTTTTCATGATGCGGAAATATAAGATCTATGCCGCTTGTATGTATATCATAGGTTTCGCCTAGGTATTTCAGGGTCATGGCAGGGCATTCAAGGTGCCAGCTAGGCCTGATGTTACCCCATTTTGTCTGGTAAAATATCCCTTTTTTAAGCTCATTCAGTGTTGATCTTTTTAAAAGTGTAAAATCCCTGGGGTTCTCCTTTTCATACTGTTCAAGGTCTACAGTCTTCCCCAGTTTCATCTTGTTAAGGTCTATACGACTGAGTTTGCCATACTCCCTGAAACGGGCAATATTAAAGTACAGGGATCTGAATTTTTCATATGCATACCCCTTTTCAAGCAGTGTACCAGCGAGTTCAATCATATCATTAACATGCGCTGATGCCTTTGGATATGCCTTTGCTTTTTTTATCCTCAGTATGTCTAGCTCTTCCATGAACTCATCATAGAATTTATCTGTGAATTCCCTGAGAGGTCTCCCTGCCTTTTCTGCCCCCTGAATGGTCCTGTCATCAATATCAGTCACATTCATTATGTGGGTTACTTCATAACCCCTTGATTCAAGGTAGCGCCTTAGAAGGTCCGAAAAGACAAACCTCCTGCACTCGCCTATGTTTATGGGCTGCGAAAGGGTAGGGCCGCAGGAGTATATGCTGACCCTGTTCTTTTCAAGGGGGGTAAACTCCTCTTTTTTTCTGGTTAGCGTATTATAGAATATCTGACCTGTCTTTGTCTTATCTTCAAACAGGGCAGTGCTCAGGTATCTTTCGCCGCCATCAGGGATAATTACCACTATGGTTCCGCAATCCATTTCCTTTGCTACGTTAATAGCAGCCGCCATTGCGGCTCCTGAACTCATACCGCAGAAGATACCCTCTTTCCTGGCTAACATCCTGGCAGTGTGGTATGCCTCTTCATCATCTATTCTTATGATGCGGTCTACCCTGGTTTTGTTATATATTCCAGGGGTATAGGATTCCTTCATGTTTTTCAGGCCCTGAATCTTGTGCCCCAGGTAGGGTTCCATGCCTATTATCTCTATATGACTGTCAAATTCCTTTAATCTTTTGGATAGGCCCATCAATGTGCCGCTTGTGCCAAGGGCTGCGACCACTGCATTTATCTCATGGTTGGTCTGCTCCCATATCTCAGGGGCTGTGGTGTTATAATGGGCCTTCCAGTTTGATTCATTATTATATTGGTCAGCGAGCCAGTAATTTTGAGGCTCTTTTCTCATAAGGTCATAGACAAATTCTATGGCCCCATCTGTTGAAAGATGCGAGGGTGTAAATTTTAATTCAGCGCCCATTGCACGAAGGATCTTTTTTCTCTCTTCACTTACCGATTCGGACATAACCAGCATTATCCTGTAACCCTTCACTGCCGCTACAAGGGCAAGGCCTATCCCGGTATTACCGCTTGTGGCCTCAAGGATAGTCTTGTTTTTTGTCAGCTCTCCGCTTTTTTCTGCATCTTCGATCATCTGAAGGGCAGGGCGGTCTTTTATTGATCCTCCAGGGTTAAAGGATTCCAGTTTTGCCAGGATCTTTACATTTTTATTAGGGTTAAGCCTGGTAATCTGTATCAGTGGTGTATTCCCTATCAGGTCAAGTATGCTGGTCGGTATCTTATTTTTTATATCCATGCTGAATTCGCTTAAATAAAGGTGAAAAGATATATATTAAACAGTTTTTGGATACTATTAAAATAATCCTTTCATTTCAACAGGTAATTTTTTTTACCAAGATTACTTGACAAATTTTTATTTGGAATTATGTTGGTGCAGTTTTTTAATCTCATCGTAAACAGATGAAATTTCTTGAACATTTTCAATATATATAAAACAGGAACAGATAGATAAACAGATTCCCGTTTTTAAAAAAGAAAATTAAAAAGGAGTATGGTTTCCTTTAATTTTATTTTAATCAACTAATCTTTAAGGAGGAAAAATTTAAATGAAAATCAGACCATTACACGATCGAGTAATAGTAAAAAGGATCAAAGAGGAAGAGACAACAAAGGGTGGCATCATAATACCTGATACCGCAAAGGAAAAACCCTCTGAGGGTAAGGTTATTGCCGTAGGAAATGGCAAGATCCTTGAGAATGGCACTGTAAAGCCACTTGAAGTCAAAAAGGGTGACAAGGTACTTTTTGGTAAATATGCCGGTACTGAGATCAAGATAGAGGGTGAAGAGCACCTTATTATGCGTGAAGATGACATTATCGCCATTGTAGAATAGGTATAAAATAATATAAGGAGAATAAGTTATGGCAAAAGAGATTAAGTACGGTGGAAAGGCCCGTGAATCAATTCTGAGAGGCGTTGACACCCTTGCTAATGCGGTTAAGGTTACTTTAGGCCCAAAGGGGCGCAATGTAGTTCTTGATAAGTCTTTTGGCTCGCCAAATATCACCAAAGACGGTGTTACAGTAGCCAAAGAGATAGAGCTTGAAGATAAGTTTGAAAATATGGGCGCCCAGATGGTGAAGGAAGTGGCCTCAAAGACATCTGATGTTGCCGGTGATGGTACAACAACCGCCACTGTTCTGGCCCAGGCAATATACCGTGAGGGTTCAAAACTGGTTGCTGCAGGCATCAACCCCATGGCCATAAAGAGGGGTATTGAAAAGGCTGTTGAAGTAGCAATAGAAGAGCTCAAAAAGATGTCAAAACAGACAAAAGATCAGGAAGAGATTTCACAGGTTGGCACAATATCAGCCAATAATGACTCCACAATAGGAAATATCATTGCCGAGGCAATGAACAAGGTAGGAAAAGAGGGTGTTATTACTGTTGAAGAGGCAAAGAGCATGGAGACCACCCTTGAGATCGTTGAAGGTATGCAGTTTGACCGCGGTTACCTCTCTCCCTATTTCGTAACCGATGCAGAAAAGATGACTGTAACCCTTAATAACCCCTATATCCTTTTGAATGAGAAAAAGGTAAGCGGTATGAAAGACCTTGTTCCCATACTTGAGCAGATTGCAAAGATGGGCAGGCCTCTTCTTATACTCGCTGAAGATGTTGAGGGTGAGGCACTTGCAACACTCGTAGTCAACAAGCTAAGGGGCACATTACAGGTGGCAGCAGTAAAGGCACCGGGCTTTGGCGACAGAAGAAAGGCAATGCTTGAGGATATAGCCATTCTTACAGGCGGAAAGGTTATTGCAGAAGACCTTGGCCTCAAACTTGAAAATATTACATTAAATGATCTTGGAACAGCAAAAACCATAACAATAGATAAGGATAATACTGTTATAGTGGATGGCGGCGGATCAAGAAAAGACCTTGAGGGCAGGGTAAAGATGCTCAGGGCCCAGATTGAAGAGACCACATCTGATTATGACAGGGAAAAGCTCCAGGAAAGACTTGCCAAACTCATAGGAGGCGTTGCAGTTATTAATGTCGGCGCTGCTACAGAGACCGAAATGAAGGAGAAAAAGGCAAGGGTTGAGGATGCACTTAATGCAACAAGGGCTGCTGTAGAAGAGGGCATAGTCCCCGGCGGTGGTGTTGCTCTTTTAAGATGCGTAAAGGCTATTTCAAAACTTGAGCTCCCCGGCGAACAGCAGAACGGTGTAAATATCGTCATGAGGGCGCTTGAAGAACCTATCCGTCAGATCGCAAATAATGCAGGTCTTGAGGGTTCGGTTGTTGTTGAGAAGGTAAAGAATGAAAAGGGCGCCATGGGCCTTAATGCTGCGACAGGCGAATATGAAGACCTTATCAAGGCAGGTATCATTGATCCCAAAAAGGTTACCAGGTTTGCGCTTCAGAATGCAGCCTCAGTAGCATCGCTGCTCCTTACAACAGAGGCAATGATAGCAGAAAAACCCTCTGAAAAGGATGATATGCCTGCTATGCCGGGCGGCGGCATGGGCGGTATGGGTGGCATGGGCGGAATGGGCGGTATGATGTAATAACCCGCTTAGCCTGTTAAAATAATTAAAACCCTGTCAGTGAATTCTGACAGGGTTTTTTTATAATGAGTATTTTTTTATAATGGACATGAATTCGTCAACATTGATGGGTTTGGAGATATAATCATTCATCCCTGCATCCAGGAATTTCTCTTTATCCCCCTTCATCGCATGCGCAGTCATGGCTATTATTGGTATCGTCTTATTATTCTGCCGCGTATCAGATTCACGGATAAGCCTGGTTGCCTCCATCCCATCCATATCAGGCATCTGTATATCCATAAGTACAATATCATATTCATTTTTATCAAGTGCCTTTACTGCCTCTAAACCATTATTTGCGATGGTAACCTCATGACCCCATTTCTTTATTAAAAGGCTGGCTGCAACCTTCTGATTTACTATGTTATCCTCTGCCAGCAGTATCCTGAGTTTGCGTCCAGTGATTATCGCTGCTTCATTCTGCCCCCGGCTGTTTTTTTCAACGGGTATCTCTTTAAAGGTATAGAGTATGGTCTCTAATAAATCCCTCTGAAGCACAGGTTTTTTGAGATATCTGTTTATACCCCTGCGGTTTCTTTTATTGAGATCATCCTTTTCTGTAATTGAGCTCATCATGATAATCTTTACACCGTCGTAACGGTTGTCAGAGCGGACCCTTTCAACAAATTCAAAACCATCCATCTCAGGCATATGGTAATCAAGCAATATCAAAGGATACATATCACAATCATTCAATGACTCGTAAAGCCTTTCAAGCCCATCCTTACCACTGCTGGAGATCATGCATGTAAACCCCAAAGGTTCCAGTGTGTTTTTAAGAATAAGAGAGTTGGTGCTGTTGTCATCAATGATCAGTACATGCTTAACTCCAAGCTCATCAGGAAGATTGCTGTAAAGGTCATGATTTACAGGGTTTCCAGTTTCAAATTCAGCAGTAAAATGGAATGTGCTCCCTTTCCCCTGGGTGCTTTCAACCCAGATAGTGCCATTCATTAACTCGGTAAGTTTTCTTGAGATCGCAAGCCCAAGGCCGGTTCCGCCATATTTTCTGGTAGTGGAGGTGTCAACCTGTGAAAAGCTTTCAAAGATCTTTACAAGTTTTTCACGGGGTATACCAATACCTGTATCCTTTACAGAAAAATGTATGCGGATATGATCACTGCTGCATATGGTTTTATCCGCTTCAGCGCCGATAATAACCTCACCATTTTCAGTAAATTTGATGGCATTACCCACCAGGTTTACTATGATCTGCCTGAGCCTGTTGGGGTCGCCCTTAAGCGAAGTGGGCAGGCTGTTATCAAGGTTGCAGATCAACTCCATCTTCTTTGAAGAGGCCTGCAATGCCATTGTGGATGTAACTGTCTCAAGTATGTTCCTGAGATCGAAGTTGATGGTCTCAAGTTCAAGCTTTCCTGCCTCTATCTTGGAAAAATCAAGGATATCATTTAGCAGGTCAAGGAGGGATACTGCGGACTGCTTTACTATGTTCAGGTATTCACTCTGCTGACTGTTAAGGTCAGTACCGAGTGCAAGTTCTGTCATTCCTATAATGCCGTTCATAGGTGTGCGTATCTCATGGCTCATATTGGCAAGAAACTCGCTTTTGGCCTTGCTTGCCTCTTCCGCGGCAAGTTTTGCAGCCTTCAGCTCTTCCTCAAACTTTTTTCGCTCGGTAATATCGTGACTTATGCCAACAATACCTTTTACCTCTCCGTCACTGTCCTCAAAACGCACCTTTGTTGAAGTTACCCAGTATTCATTGCCATCTGACTGATTGACAAGCAACTCTTCCTTGTCTTTTTGAGGTATACTGGTCTTTATTATCCTTTGCTCATCCTCATAATACCCCTTTGAGTGTTTGATAGGGAATATGTTAAGGTCTGTTTTACCCAGGACATCTTCCTGTCTTCTGGCACCAAGGGCATGGAGATGAGCCTTATTGTTGAGGATAAATCTGGAGAGCCTGTCTTTTATATATATCTGGTCAGGGATTATGTCGATCAAAGTTCTTAAAAGGTTTCTTTCATCGGCAAGTTCCCTGGTTCTGTTCTGTACCGCTGCTTCAAGATATCGATTACGCTCGCGCATGGTACTTGTTCTCATAAAGTAAATGCTGATAATTACAAGCAGTAAAAATAAACCGGCTAATATCCTGAACCAGATGGTCTTCCAGACTGGCGGTGTTATGATGATTTCAATCCTTGCCCCTTGATCATTCCAGAGGTTATTGTTATTTGATCCCTTAACCCTGAAGATATACTTGCCAGGATTCAGGTTGGTATATGTTGCAGAGCGCCTGGTACCAATATTATTCCAGTCCCTGTCAAAGCCTTCCATCATGTAGGCATACTGGTTATTATCGGGTGAGACATAGTTTAATGCGGAAAATCCGAATGAAATAACCGAGTTTTTATAGGATAAGACTATGCTTTCGATCTGACTGATGTGTTTTGATAACGGTGAGCCCTTTCCACCCGGTCTCATTTTTACATTAAATACCTGGAAATCGGTGATTACTACAGGCGGTATATGTTTATTATCTATGATATTTAGTTGGTCAAACTCATTGAACCCGTTAACGCCACCGAAATACAGCTTTCCTGTTTTTGACCGGAAACGGGACTTTTTTATGAAAATATTACTCTGTATTCCATCTACCTTCGTATAGTTTTTAAATTCCTTTGTTTCAGGATTCAGCCTGGAAAGCCCTCCGTTGGTGCTGATCCATAAAAAACCCTCCGCATCTTTAATAATGCCGTAAACCAGGTCATTGGGAAGGCCGCTTTCCTTTGTAAATACCTCAAAGGTCTCTGTTTTTTTATTAAATCTATTCAGGCCATATCTTGTTGCTATCCATATGATGCTTCCATCATCCTCAAAAATATCGGTTATGTAATTGTGGGACAGGCTTTTAATATCTTTCTCATCTTTTTCATAGCCCTTAAACACCTCGGTTACAGGGTTAAATATGACAAAGCCTTTGGTTGTGCCGAGAAGCAGGTCGCCATCTCTGGAAGGCTGTATAACCTCTACAAAATTATCAATGAGTTTGCTGTTTTGAATATTGTAATTTTTAAAGGATCTATCCTTTTTATTGAACCTGCTTAACCCACCCTGGCTCGCAAACCACAGGTTTCCGTGCCTGTCCTCTGTGATATCAAAAACATTATTGTTTGGTAACCCGCTGTTTTCTGTTGTGAAGCTTTCAAATGAATTCTTTACCCTGTCAAACAGATTTACACCACCGTTCCAGGTGCCTGTCCAGACACTATTTTCCGAGTCCACATATACTGTAAGTACCGCATCGGATTTAATGTCGGAATTTCCTGAATAGAAATATTCAAATTCCTCTGTGTCAGGGTTGAACCTGTTCAATCCACCACCGTCTGTGGCAATCCAGATCAAACCATCCTTGTCTTCACTGAATTCCCATACGGAGTTATTGCTCAGGCCATTTGGCATGTTTTTGTAATGGATAAAACCCTGTTTACTGTAATGAAGAGTATTTATCCCGCCTGAGAATGTTCCGATCCAGATATCCCCTGTACGGTCCCTGAAAATTGAGTAGATTGAATTGTTGTTGATGCTGAATGGATTGTTCTGGTTATTTCTGTAATTATCAAACCTCTTTCTATCATTATGAAGGAAGTCAAGGCCACTGTTTTCAGTGCCAATCCAGATACCGCCATTATTACCTTCACAGAGTGCGAGGATATTATTGTTTGACAGGGTATTGATGCTTTTCGGTTCATGTGTGAAACTGGTAAAAATCCCCTTTTCTATTTGATCAACATGTATATAGGACAGGCCGCTGCCATAACAGGCAAACCATAAATATCCCTTTGAATCCTCTATTATGGAATAGATCGAATTTCCTATGATACTGCCGGGATTATTTTTGTCATGGCCGTAATGAATAAATGTGTCGGTCTTGTAGTCATACAGGTAAAGCCCGCCATTTTCAGTAGCAACCCATAAATTACCCCTGCTGTCTTCATATACCTGCCTTATGATATTGCTTTTCAGGGCGCCCTTTTTCTCCGGGTCAGCGCTGTATATTGTTGCCCTGTTTAATGATTCTTCATACCTGATAAGCCCATTATCATTTGTGCTTAGCCAGAAATTCCCCCTTTTGTCTTTAAAGATGCTCCATGTATCAAGTTTTTCAAGTTTATACCCGTTCTGGGTGTTATAATTTATGAACCTGTCTGTATCACTGTCGTATCGTGAAATCCCTGAAAAGGTGGTGATCCATAGATTGCCTTCATCATCTTCATAGATGGATTTAATCTGGTTTGATATCAGAGAAGAGGGGTCATTGGGGTCATGCCGGTAAACAGTAAAATCATAACCGTCATACTTGTTTAATCCGTCATATGTTCCAAACCACATAAACCCCTTTTTGTCCTGAAGAATCGAGGTAACTGTTGTGAGTGATAGCCCTTCATCTGTTGCGATATGGGTGAATTTTAGCTTTTCTGACGGTGTAGAATAGAGGTCTGATGCCGGGATAACAGCAAAAGACAGTAATATAATAATAAATAAATATTTTCTGATTACGTAAAGCATCAGACTTAATAACCTCTGGGTAACCTATTATAAACAGGCATAAATTCCATTAAGGAAAGGTTGTATCTTTACTATGGACAGACCTGTTCTTAAATGAATCTAATACCCAGATTATATCGGCACTGATTGCTTTAAACTGAAATAAATGATTTCAGCTTGAAAAATTTATTAGCCCCTTTTTGATCTAAAAACCTTTGCAGGTATATCAAGGATTCTCAGGTGTTATAATCCTGTAGTTACCGCTCAGGTGCATAAGGCTGAAGAGGTAGAGCAACCCGTCATAATAGGGGTCAAAATATCCGTCTTCATAGGGCTCCAGCCTCCCATTCCAGACAGCATCCACAAATTTCCAGCTTTTTGCCTGAGTACCCATTAATGATGCGGCGGCAGAGGTCGCCACAAGCCCCAGTGAATGCCTCAGTTTCTGAAAACCCCCGGCAGGCAGTATCCATTCTGGCAGGGTACCATCCATGTTGAATTGATCTTCAAAGGTATCCATACCCCTGCAATAGAGGAAGTTCTGTATGCGTTTTGCATAATCTTTCTGCCATTCCTTATCCTTTCCATACCATGAGTAGTCCATTACGATGTTCATTGGAACACGCCAGGAATCATACCTGAAGGCAGGTGGAAAAAAGTTCTGTTTTGGTAATTCTCCACTGTAAAGGGTAACATCAGGATTAAGTCCTGTTTCAGGGTGACACACCTTGTGTAAAAATGAACGGGCCTTTTCCGCGCATTCCCTGTAAAACTTCTCATGACCATCCTTTGCATACTCTGCCCATATCTCAAAGAATGCAGGCAGGTAGTAGGATGGATCAGTGAGGTCATACCTTTCTGATTCCGGTACAAAGCTTATCTGTTTGTGTTCAAGATTGATTATGTTGTTTATACCATCTGAACCATCTTTTGCCCACATGGCGTCAAGTATCCTTCTTGCCTCGCCATAATAATTGATACCTGCATCATTTCCCCATCTGTTTGAGGCAAAGAGCAGGGCTGTTACAAAGTAGAGTTCTCCATCTGACGCTGTCCCTTCTGAATTTTGTTTGCCTGTCTTTGGTTCCACTGACCATGCAAAGTAACCGTCACGCGGCCCGCCCTGGTGCTGCATATATTTTTTTGACCATCTCCATAAACGGTCAAATACTGCCTTTTTATTGAGCTGGACAGCTATCATCATGCCATATGAAAGCCCCTCTGTACGGGCATCCTTGTTTTTGATATCAGAGATATAGGCCATATCATCACCAATCTCAAAATAGACCCTGTTCGGTCCTTTAAACAGATCGTGGTATGCCTTTTCAAGTTTGGCATCTATATCCTCCTGTTTATAACCCGCCTCAAAAAAAAGATTACGGTACTTGCCGGTCTCCCATGCCCCTTTTTCCCATGGCTGCATAGGGCCACGGGGGTCTTTTATATCCTCTTTACAGTTGTCAGAGGGGAATGCTGTCAGGGTAAAAAAAATAGAAAATAGAATAATCAGGGATAGGGTTTTTTTCATGTAAGTTTTTCCTCCTTATTTTTTCCCGCCAAATATCGTAAAGATTCCATATTTATAATAGCAGTCTACATCTTTGAATCCGATCTCCTGAAGAGATTCGATCTGTGTGTTTAACCGATCGGGATTGTTATCAGTATTGTCCTTGTACCTGTTTATAATACCATCATACTCATGGCTATCAATCTTTAATGTCGCCTCCCTTTCAGTAATCCACTCTCTCCAGAGTTGCAGATACCATTTTTCAAGTGTCTCTGACGGAGAGAGGATTACATCCATATTCAGGAAATAGCCATCGGGATTCAGGTGTGAATATACGATTTTAAACAGCGATGTTTTTTCTTCCATTGTGAGGTGATGGGTTGCCATGGAGGATATGATGAGATCAAAATTACTCAGGATGACTCGCTTATTTAAGATATCCTGGAAGCTTGCACATAAAAAATGGCATTTATCATATCGCTTCAGTCTTTCCTTTGCCCTGATCAGCATATCATTAGAGCCATCTAAAAGGGTTGCCTTTAGCGCGCTGTCAACCCTTAAGAGTTCATATACAGCAATGCCATCACCACACCCGAGATCAAGCACCTGTCTTTCAGGTTTACCGAATATAAAATGCATATAAAAGGATTGCAGAATAGATAAAAGTCTTTTTCTCTCCACAATAATTATGTCTGCATTGTTTCTATATGCCTGTGTAAAATCGGGTTCTGACCATTTTGAATTACTGAATTCTGCCATGTTGTTTCCTCTATTATCCGCACACTACATTAAGACATGCCTGACGCTTTTCTTTGTTTACTGCTGCCAGGGCACGTTTTAAAGCACCTTCAAGATCTTCAGGCCTCTCCACCTTTTCGCCATACCCCCCGAATGCCGTGCATATCAGTTCATAGTCAGGTGAAGGCCTTAATTCAGTCAGCGGCATGCCAGAGTCCTTTGCTGCCCACCCATCCGGGTGTATGCCCTTTGTTGCCTGCCTTACCGCCTCCCATGACTGGTTGTTATAAATAATTACCAGTATCGGAAGGTCATATGCCTTTGAAACATAATGACAGGCAGAGGGTACAGAAAACATATATGACCCGTCACCTACTGTGGTTATCACGGTTTTTTCTGGTGCAGCCATTTTCATGCCAAGTGCAGCCCCGACTGCCCAGCCAAGATACCCTGCATGAGAAACACCAAAATAGTGACCAGGAGAGATGTTTTTCTGCCAGATCATCTGATTATCATATTCATTCACAACTATTGTGTTGTTGTCAATAATACTATTTACACGGGATGAGACAAAACCCTGATTCAGAGGGGTGTCGCCCGATAAGTTTTCTGCTTTTGAATAAAGATCATGGAATAGGGCATCATGACTTTTTCTAAGTCTGTTTCTTCTATCCTCAAGTATAGTCTCTTTAATTTTATTAATGCCCGATAATTCCTTAATAATTCCTTTTAAAGTGATACACGGATCTCCGTTCAGCGTAATATCAGATGGATAACTCCTTACAGGGTATTTACTGTATAAAGGGTCAATACCGATATTAACGATAAAGGCTGAATCATTCGGCTTTATTGAAGCCGGATACCAGGGCACATCACTTTCAAGGCATATTACGAGGTCTACGTCTGATAGCAGCGGGTCAGGGGTAAATCCCTGGTGACAGTAATGAACAGCCGGGAAGTTCATATATTCAGGGTTAAATGAGATAACACCTATACCGCCTGCCTCTGCAAGTTCAATAAGTGTTTCCACATGTTCAGCCCTTTTTCCGTATGAGGAGGTGATGATAATGGGGTTTTCCGAATTGTGAATAAGTTCAGCCACCTTTTTTATCTTATCAGGGTCAGGGTAAAAGGTAGGCAAATCATATTTGAGCCTGCTGTTGAAACTCTTTTTATCAAAGGAGGAATAAAGCGCCTCTCTTGGAAGTGTCAGGTAGACTGGCCCACAAGGTTCGGAAAGCGCCATAACAAGCGCCCTGTCAATGACCTCCTCAAGCTGTGAAGGGAACCTGAGTTCATAATCCCAGTTTACAAATTCCCTTATCATGCCCGCCTGGTCATAACATTCCTGTGCCCAGTGAACAAATGATGAACGGGATGCAGGGTGTCCATCCTCTGTAACAGGGGTCCTTCCTGCAAAAAAGAGCAGCGGGATTCTTGATCTCTTCCCGGTCATTATTGAACCAAGGGCATTTGCCGTGCCCACACCCACATGCACCATTGCCGCCTGAATTTTGCCTGTGTAAAGATAATATCCCTGGGCCATACTCACAAGCGGTATCTCATGGGGCACAGTCACAGGGACTGGCAATGTTTTACCCTCTGCCTTTCTTCTTGAAAAGGCATCTACAATACTTGCAAAATCAGTCCCTGCATTTCCAAAAAAGTATTCTATCCCTCTAAGCGCAAGTAGATCAAGAAATGCCTGTGCAGTGTTCTCGGCATTCACCTCGATCATGCTGTTTTCTTTTTTAAGACTCATTGTGATCCCATATAAATATCATAGGAAAAAGTTAATATTGATTGTAAATTGATAATCTATTATATACACCGGGTAAATGGAAACATCAAATCATTAACCATAATTAATCACCATGGTCAGATGGAATTTATTCTAAGCACAGCCATATTCTATTATATTCTTATTACAGCAAATTTGATTATTACCCTTTTGTCTGCATGGCATGCCCTTCTGTACAAGCGTGACCCGAGGGCCTCACTGGGATGGCTTGCAGTCATATTCATGTTTCCTGTTTTCGGGTATATACTCTATTTTCTTTTCGGAATAAACCGCATTCGCACACGCGCGAGGATACTTACCGGTAAAATCCCTATAACCGGCTTTCTGCGCCTTGAACCTGTATCTGAGACAGTCAGATTGCCTCATTCCCTGGCTATCCTGCCGCAGGGGTGCGCTGAGATTGCCACCATAGCAGATTCAATAACCGGCATACCCCTTACATCAGGTAACCGGATAGATATCCTTCATAATGGGGATAATGCCTATCCTTTAATGCTTGATGCAATAGAAAATGCGGAAAGATCACTGTTTTTATCCACATATATTTTCAAGACCGATTCAACAGGAAGAGAATTTATTGAGAGGCTCTCAAAGGCAAAAGAAAGAGGTGTCGATGTAAAGGTAATCATTGACGGAATCGGTGAATACTATTCATTTCCATTTGCAGGGAGGCTGCTAAAAAAAAGGAGGATAGAATATGCCAGGTATATTCCCCCTGCGCTTTTTCCTCCATCCATACATATTAATCTGAGAAATCACCGTAAGATTCTTGTTGCAGATAGTAAGATCGCCTTTACAGGCGGTATAAACATAGGTTCATATAATCTTGTGAATGACCACGATAACAGAAAAAAGGTAATAGATGTACATTTCAGGATAGATGGGCCTGTTGTGTTGCAGATAGAAAAGGTCTTTATAGAAGACTGGAAATTTATAACAGGACAAGATATAGAGGCAGAACCTTATGAAGATGCATATAAAGAAGGCGCCAGATGTCGTGTTATCTCTGAAGGCCCTGATGAAGATTTTAACAAGCTTGCAACAATTATAACCGGGGCAATATCCTCAGCAAAAAAACGCATTATGATAATGACGCCCTATTTCCTGCCAAATCGTGAGATGATCTCTGCGCTCCAGACGGCATCTCTTAAGGGTGTAGAGGTCTCTATCCTGCTTCCTGAAAAAAATAATCTTCCATATGTGCACTGGGCAACAAGGAATATGCTCTGGGAACTTCTTATAAGGGGTGTAAAGGTCTATTACGAGCCACCCCCTTTTGTCCATACAAAGCTCTTTGTTGTTGATGACTCTTATGCCATGATCGGTACCGCAAATATGGACGCAAGAAGCCTCAGGCTCAATTTTGAACTGGCTGTTGAGGTATATGACATGGCGTTCACAGGTAAGATTTCAGGGCACATAATTGACAGGATTAAGGTATCAAGAGAGGCAACCCTTGCCGAGATGGACTCCCGCCCCCTTGCTGTCCGTACCCGGGATGCTATTGCCTGGCTCTTTTACCCGTATCTCTGATTTAGAAAAAAGGGATAGCAATAGCTAAAACCTACCTGTTCGTAATGGCATTGATGACTGCATCGGAAAGGGTCTTCATGTTTACAGGTTTAAGGACAATATCACATATGCCTATGGATTTTGCCTTTTTCTCTGAGACATTTTCATTGAATCCTGTACAGAGAATAATGGGGATGTTCTTACGTATAGAGATGATCCTGCCTGCCAGTATGTCTCCATTCATTTCGGGCATTGACATATCTGTAATAACCAGATCAAAATCATCAGGGGTATCACAGAACAGTTTAAACCCTTCAGAACTGCTGGTGCTTGTTACGGATTTATAACCCAGGATATCAAGCATCTCACTTATAAGCTTAACCAGTACAGGGTCATCATCTATTACCAGGATTTTTATACTGCGCATTATCTTTTTCCTGAAAAATACCTTTCAGCAAATTCTATAAAATAGGGCCAGTTAGGGATGACTGTATGGCCGCCTTCATGCTGCCTGAATGCAATGTCACCCTTAATTAGTGATGTTTTTTCCGGGGGAAACTGGTCTGTTTCAAGGCCGTTTCTTCCGAGGAGTTCATATACCGGACTTGCATGAACACCCGAGAGAAACATACCCTTTGCATCAACCCATGTCCCTTCCTCAGTAGCAGAGCCGGCGCTTATAAAAATAGCTCTTGGCGCGCAGAGGGCTACAAGTTCATGGGCATCAACCGGCAGGTCATTGGCTGTGAGTGGGCCTGCATATTTAATAAAATTGGGGGCAAACCAGTGATATTCACCTGATGCGGCAAGGTTTTCAACCTGTTCACCGAAATTTCTCCTTAATATCTTGGCCCCGCCAGCCCCTGATGAACCTATAAAACCTATTGCAATGCGTGGTTCATAGGCCATTGATACAAGGGCGGCCTTTCCATATCTCGAAAGACCTTCAATAACAACTCTGGTTTCATCCACCTCATCTATGGTCGCAAAATAGTCTATTGCGCGGCCAGCCCCCCATGCCCAGGCACGGAGCGCACCCCAGTCATCAGGTTTTCTTACGTTACCCTTATTGACAAGACCAATAATACCTTTAGTGAGCCCGGCGCCTGAATCATCCTGTATACTTGTTGGCACAAGGATGGCATAACCCCATCCCTTTTTTAAAAGCTGTTCCTGCCAGGTGGGTTTTGGAGAATCAGGCATGTTGAAAAACATCGGGCCAATCCAGCCGAATTCTATTACTACAGGTATATTTTTTGCGTTCACAGGGGTGGTAAGTTTCATCTGAATATCAACAGTGATGGATGGATAGCTCGAATTATCCACATGGCCTTTCAGCTCTCTTTCTATTACTGGGATACCTTCAACTGTATTTGCCTTTTCTTCGACTATCTCCCATTTTACAGGGGGGATATTTACAGGCATCCTGCCGTATACCTCCCTGTCAAAAAGCTCAAACAGCTCTTTTTTGCGTTTTTCCCACTCTCCAGGGGTTGTCACCTTTGTGCCATCGTTAAAAAGCAGCGGGTCTGGCAGGGTTGTATAGGAGGTTGCCTTTGATTCATCACTGTTTGCCGCATTCGGGGCCTTTGGGTCACCCGAAGGGCCGGGCCTGATTTCTGATATACCAAGCATCTTCATCATCAGGGCATGATCCCTGGCATTTTCCTTTTGTATGGCCTCCCAGTCTACCTTTGGCATCTGGGCAATTGTGTTTATTGAGATGAAAAGAAAAAGCATTGTCAGTATAATCTTGTTTTTATACATGGCTGATCCCCGGAAATTTTAAAGATTAATAATCGTTAGAACATATCAACACACTATTGCAAATTTCTTGACAAATTTCCATGAGAAATTAATACTTGCACCCTGTTTCCACCATTATTTTTTTATCTTTTCCATTATAGAGGAGTTTTTGTAATGCGTATTGATTATATCGAGATAAAAGCGACATGGCGTGAGGTTGCTGATGCTGCCAGGACAACTGTGGGTATGGAAAAGGGCCGTGGAGAACCTGGTGTAAAATGGCGACACAAGATGCTTCTTTGTGAACATTCCCCAATACGCCAGCTGATTATAAAGTGGAAATGGGTTGATCTGCAGTACTGGGTAAGCGTTCACTTTGTCAGGCATAAGATAGGCATAGAGCACTTTGTAAGCACACAGCGAAGCGACCGGACAGGTGTTAACAGGGATGAATTACCTCAGTCTCAGATGGTAACGCATGAGTGCATAGCCAATGCACAGGCAATAATAAATATCTCAAGAAAAAGATTGTGCGCCCAGGCATCACGTGAAACAAACAAGGCGTGGAAACTGTTACTGGATGCCGTTAAAAAGGAGTTGCCCGAACTATATAATGTTTGTGTGCCTGAATGCATATACCGCGGTTTCTGCCCGGAACTTAATTCCTGCGGCTGGGCCGCGACAGATGCCTTTGCTGAGAAGCTTAAACAATACAGAGAAGTCTCTTTTGACTAAAGTCATTCCAACCTTAAATAGATGGAGACAATCATATGAAATCACCTTTTTCCGAGATAAAGAAGGGCCATATCCTGATTTCAGACGGGGCATGGGGCACAGAGCTTCATAAACGGGGGCTGAAGCCGGGGGAATGCCCTGAAAACTGGAATCTGACACACCATGATGATGTGTATGCAATTGCAAAGGGCTATATAGATGCAGGCTCTGACATCATTTTAACCAACAGCTTCGGGGCCAATCCGATTAAGCTTAAAAATTATAATCTTGAAGAAAAGGTCGTAGAGTTAAACAGGGCTGCTGCAATGATATCAAGGGAGGCAGCTGGTGACACCCATTTTGTCTTTGGATCAATGGGGCCCACCGGTTTAATGCTGTGTACTGGCGATGGTTCTGAAGATGAGGTATATGAAGGTTACTGCATACAGGCAAAGGCGCTGGCAGAAGGGGGCGTTGATGCACTCTGCATAGAAACGATGTCTGATCCTGTAGAGGCAAGCCTTGCAATCAAGGCTGCAAAGGCATCAACAAGTTGTGAAGTTGCCTGTACATTTGTTTTTAATAAATCGCTATCAGGGGATTTTCACACAATGATGGGGCTTTCTGTTGATGATGCCATGAATATTGCCAGGGGGGCAGGAGCAGATATTATAGGCTCCAACTGCGGTAACGGCATAGATGGCATGGTTGAAATTGTTGGACTGATCAGAAAACAAGATAATTCTACCCCAATCCTGGTTCAGGCCAACGCAGGCCTTCCAATTTTCAAGGATGGAGAAACCATTTTCAGGGAAACACCTGAGCAGATGGCTGGAAAGGCGGCTGACCTTATAAATGCAGGGGCAAACATTATAGGTGGTTGCTGCGGAACCAACTCTGAGCATATCAGGGCGCTGGCAAAGGCTGTCAGAAAGATTTGATGATTGGCATGGAAAGAGATCGGAGACAATATCGGTTGAAAAGTTCGTTACATCGATAATAAAAGATCAAAATCAACAGCATCATAGAATGTCTTTTTTCGAGTCTTTGAAGTATCCAATATGTATTCAAGGACTCCTGAGTGATTCAGATCCCTCTTCTCCCAGTTGAAGTGCATATCCTGAATATCAGTTATCTGCGCCCCGTTAGCCGCACAGGCAGCAACGGCCATGCAGTCAAGGGCCTTTACTCTTGTGACAAGATAATCTTCTTCAGTCATATTTTGTTCAGATACTATCACAAGATCAGCCCCAAGCTTTGACAGATTGACAGCCAGTTCAGGATGTGCAAGCTCTTCGGCTGGCACTATTGCAATGGCAGCAGGTCCGAAATAAAGGATATTATATGGGAATTCGTGAGTTTCTGATTTTTCCCCCATATCTTTATTAAATTGAAAAACACCATCCGGAGTTATCAGCAATGCCCTGGTCGATAGGTCCGGATAGTCAACTGTTAGAGCAAGACCAATATTGTATTTTATTGAGATTTCCTTGAACCAGTTCTCATCCATATGCAGGTTGTTTATCCGGGGAAGAATCCAGAGTGCGGGATGTGTATTAGTATATTTTTCAACCTGTGCCTCAATATCCTTAAGGTAATTATCGCCCATCTCCGGGACATAACAGAAAACATGCACTATCCCTGTTTCAGGCAGCTTATAAAACCCTGTAAGGTCTTCAACCCATGGCCTGAGATAGACATTCCTGTAGTACTCGATATTTCTCTGTGCCATTTTTTCTTTTCGTTTTATCCCTGCGAATTTTCCCTCCTTGTTTAGTAGAATATCTGCATAAAATACCTGTGATGTTTCAGATGACCCGCTTAATAAGGTCTTCCCATCAGGGTCGAAAACAGCAGAAGTAGTCTTGGTGCAATCCATCGATAAATCAATACCTGTTCTGTTGCATGCTGCAACATAGAATCCATTCTCAAGCGCCCTTGCACGCCATATGGGCACAGGATTAAGCCCCCCTGATTCGGGCCAGTTAGTCGGAACCCATAAAAGATCCACATCCTTTAATGCCATGCTTCTTACAAGCAGGCCACTGTAGGAATCCGCGCAGATTGCAGCTCCGATTCGTCCCCAGGGTGTATCGGCAAAGCCATCCTGATATGGGCTACCCGTATTGGCCCATCTTTTTTCAGCGCTGATTATCTTTCTGTATTTAGATAACACCTTTCCTCCGGGTCCAATTATAAAGGCCGAGTTGTAATATATCTCTGTTAATGGGTCACGTTCGGCAAGGGCTATACCTATATAAACCCCCTTTTCAAGGGCGAGCCTTATCATGGCGGTTATGGTTTTGCCATCTTCTGTTTCTGTATAACCTGAAATATCTTCACGCGATTTAAATGAATAGCCTGATACGGCCATTTCAGTATTAAGTATAATCGATGCGCCCTGTTCTGCCGCGAGACGATTTAATCTGAGCAGCTCACTCAGGTTGCTGTCAGGCTCTTTATACACCGGCGCAAAGTGGATTAATGCGACCTTAACTGATGACGCATTAAGAGGTTTTTCTTTATTGCAGGCAGGTAAAAAAGAATAGACCGCTAAAAGTATAAGGAGAGATACTGAAACAAACTTGTATTTTTTGATAACATGAATTATGGCAAACAATTTTGAAACCCTTTTCTTTAGAAACCACAGGAACATATCGTCTAAAATTCTACACCCTTTTGCCCGTATATGCCGGATTGATAAGGATGTTTGATAACACGCATTTCAGTTACCAGATCAGCCGCATCTATGAGCGCTTTAGGGGCTCCACGCCCTGTAATGGCAATGTGCAGGTCAGAAGGTTTATTCATTAATGTATCGATTACAGATTCAAGATCAAGGATATTATAGTTGAGCAGGTAGGTAAATTCATCAAGCACAATCATACTGTATTTACCGCTCGCCATCATCTCCCTGGCAAAATCCCAGGCATCAACAGCCTTTTTTCTGTCCTCTTCAAGATTTTCGGATTTCCATGTAAAACCATTACCCATTACATGAAAATCGATTGTGTCCTCAAACATTTTAACAGACTCCAATTCTCCATATTGCCATGATCCCTTGATAAACTGGATAAAACAGACCTTTTTGTTGTGCCCGGCGCTGCGCAG
>JAFGFM010000148.1 GCA_016931115.1 Deltaproteobacteria bacterium
GGCGGCGGTGGTGGCTTTGGCGGCGGCGGTGCATCAGGAAGATGGTAAATTTTAAAGATAAGGTACTTATAATGGCATATACCGCAGAAAAATTTTTAAACGAGCAGGATAGAGAAAAGATAGATAATGCCGTAAAAGAGGCAGAAAGAGATACATCGGGCGAGATTATCCCTATGGTTGTGTCCGGGAGTTACCATTACCCCATGTCGAATGTGCTGGGGGGCATTGTATTCGCATTTCCCCTGTCACTGGTATTGACCTATTTTTTGGGAGGGTGGCTGTGGATAGGACATTATAACCTGTGGCTTTTCCTTGGTATCATCATTCTGCTCTTTATACTGTTTTATCAGATGGTAAAGCATACCCCTAACCTCAAAAGGTTTTTTATCTCGGATAAAGAGATAGATGAAGAGATAGAAGAGGCAGCCATTACCGCCTTTTTCCGTGAAGGCCTTTACCGCACCAGGGATGAGACGGGTGTACTGATATTTATATCGGTCTTTGAACACAGGGTGCAGGTGCTTGCAGACAGGGGCATAAATGCAAAGGTAAAAGAGGGCGAGTGGGATGCCATAGTTAAGATGATCACAGAAGGCATTAAAAATAAAAACCAGGCAGAGGCCATATGCAAGGCTATAGGTGAAGCAGGCAGGATACTTAAAGAATATTTTCCCAGAAGGGCTGACGATAAAGACGAACTCAAAAACCTGATTGTTGAGGGAGAGTAGAGTAAAAGCCTGTGACCTGTTATAGGAAATAATGCTGGACCTGCTTTCACCCTGATTAATTGATTACATTTAAAGGGTGCTTCCTTTTATATGAAAAATATTGACATTCTGATCTGGTCTGGTCAGACTATATGGCATTAGGAGGTGGTTATATGCTGATAACCAATATTTCAGAGGCAAAAGCCCAATTATCATCGCTTATTGAAAAGGTAAAAGCAGGTGAAGATGTAATAATTGGAAAAGCAGGAAAGCCTGTAGCCAGATTGGTGAAATTTGAGATAAAAGAGGCCCAGCGAAAACCAGGCGCACTAAAAGGAAAGATTGAAATAGGGGAAGATTTTGATGATCTGCCATCTGATATTGCTAAAGCATTTGGGATGGAAGAGTGATGAATCTTCTATTGGACACACATGCACTTTTATGGTGGCTGGATGATAATCCAACCCTCTCTGTGAAAGCACGAACTGCAATTTTGGAATCAACGAATGTTGTATTTATCAGTGCTGCTGTTATATGGGAAATTCGGATCAAACAGTCTCTTGGAAAGCTTAAAATTCCAAAAAACTTTCAGGCAGTGGTTGAAACTCAACCATTTGAGACCCTGGATATTACATCCGAACATGCCCACAAAATTATATCACTCGCCAAATATCACAGAGACCCATTTGACAGGATGCTTATCGCTCAAGCTATGGTGGAGCGTTTCACACTGATAACAAGGGATAAAAATATTATGAAATATGATATTTCTTATATAGAAGCATAGCTCCACACAATCCCATCCGGAATTTGTTATCAAAGACTCAGTAAGGATGATAATGGAGCACCATATGTATTACACGGACTTAATGCTGTTTACTTACCTGAAACCGGCTGGTATAGGGTAGATGCAAGAGGCAATAAAGAGGGTGTAAACGCACAGTTCACTCCACCCAGAGAGCAACTGGCATTTGCGGTTAATATTGATGGGGAAATTGATTTTCCCCAGATATTGTTTGATCCGCTGCCAGTTATCATTGAAGTTTTAAGAAAATATAAAACTAAAGACGAACTATGGAGTAACCTGCCTGATCTTCAATCTATGTAAGGCAGAGATATAATTTGGTCTGTCTATTACCTGAATTTTGCATCACATATGTATTACGTAGAGACGGGTTTAAAACCCGTCTCTACACCTATTATTCTCCTATAGCCGCATTCAATAATTCCGCAGTTTTCTTGCATGTATCTGCGGAAAGGCGGAAACATCTTTCAATACGTTCTTTTGAATCAGGACCAAAACCTGATTTTTTACACCATGCTGCCTTGGAATTGCTGCAAAGTGTCGTTTGTGCTTTAACAGCAGGAATCTTCCCGTCAATTTTAAGTGACTTAGAAGGCTGATATACCGGAAGTTCTGTATTTTCATACCATTGAAGCAGGCTCTTTATTGTTTCAATCCTTGTTATTCCATCAAGAAAAAGACCAATTGCGGCAGACCCACCAACAAGACCTCCGCAGATATTGCCAGAGTCACCGATACCTGAGTTCCCGAATTTCATCATTTTAAATGGAAAAGACCTGTATGGTTCACCATAGGCTTCAGCCAACTGCCCCACTATTCCATAAAAAACCCCATAACTGCATCCGTTTTTTGAATGCCCTTCATAGGCCAACTTTGCTGCTGTTATTGGATCGACCGGGTGATAGGTCCACAATCCCTGTGTCTGAGAAGTTGGGATTGTATTTGTTTCACCATTTGCCATGAGACCCCAAACAAGTGTCTGCGCTGCCATCCCCCCTAAAGCTACGCTGAATCCTAAAAATTTTCGCCTGGATAACATAATTTCTCCTTTCTCAAATAAGATGTTCCTTCCTATGAATGGGTCAGTCGTTTTATTTTTTGTAATCTAGTGTGGAATGAGGTATGAGTAAAATGATTAGAAATTATAAAAACGATAACTATAGGTTATAATATGAATATAAATCTGAATCAGCTCTGGGTCTTTCATGCTGTGGCCAAATCTAGGGGATTTACCCGGGCCGCATCAGACCTGTGTCTAACCCAGCCTGGTATTAGTAAGCACATCAAACAACTGGAAGAATATTATGGGGTTCAACTCTTTGACAGGCTGGGGAAAAAGGTGCTCCCAACCCAGGCCGGAGAGCTTTTGCTTGAAGCAACAACAGAGGTTTTTCGTTTGCTGGATAATGCAAAAGTTAAAATATATGATCTGGGGGAAATGACTGCCGGGAGAATCACCATTGGTGCCAGTTTTACTGCCGGTACCTATCTGCTTCCTGAAATAATAGGTCAATTTAATCAGCAATATAAGGGTGTTGAATTGCTTCTTGATATTTCATTGAGTGACCGGATTGCGGAAAAGGTGATCTCAAATGATCTTGATATCGGGTTTATCGGTGCACCGTACGAAGATGAAAGATTGATTAACAGGAGGTTCTATGATGACACCCTGGTGGTGATCCTCCCTAAAGGGCATCCCTGGCAGAACAGGAAAGCTATCCGCTTGGCTGAACTGACTGATCAGCCATTCGTCTATTCCATAAAAGGCTCTGGAACCAGAACAGTTATCCAGGAAAAATTAAACAATGCCGGTGTTAAATTGCAGAAAGTTATTGAGTTCGGTAATACTGAAACGGTGAAAAAGGCGGTTGTAGCAGGTATTGGGATTTCTATACTCTCTGAGGCTGTAATCAGGAATGAAGTGGCTTCCGGTCAGATGTGTGCAATCCCTCTGGATGAAGGCGGGATTACCCGAACCTTTTTTATGGTATTTCATAAAGACAAATACCGGACAAAGGCAACAAGCGCATTGATCGAAATGGTAGACGCCTTCGTTGATAATAAAGGAAATAGGGGGCATTGTTAGATCATCAGGGTATTCTATTCCATTCCCCTGATTCTTTTTCCATTTAACATTGTTCCTATAAAAGTATAACGAACAATGTATCTATAGGTAATAAGACCTATAAAAAATAAAATTGCTGAACTTATTATCAGCTTTAAATAACCTGAAAATGGCGCTGTCACTAAGAATACCTGGATATATGTCACAAGGGGAAAATGGATTATGAATATCCAGTAGGATGAGTCGGAAATAAAGCGTACGTATTTATTACTGAAGTTTAAATAACGTTTTCCCAGGATTAAAGATATTATCGTCAGAAAGAGAGATAAATAGGCTTCAAGTATAACCAGCACCATCTTCTGAGAAAAAAGGATTGACGCCATGGTTTCCTTTGCCGGCTCATTTGACCGTGAAATTATATATTCAGGGCTAAAATAAATAAAATATGCCGAAGCAATAATACTGAATACTATCATTACCCGGAAATGCTTTTTAAATTTGTCCGGATAATCCTGATGATAGAAAAAATGCCAGCCAAGAAGGAAAAAAATGCCGAAATAACCAAAAGGCCACAGGCGCGGTATAATATGCATTGGGGCGCCCCATGGTATGTCTATATAGTAAAGAGATGGGATCATGAACAGAGGAATCAACCAGAGATAGACAGGTGAAGTAAATAGCTTTGTAAATATCCCGGTTATAAATGGATGACTGAACATTTGAAATAATGCAGCACAAAGGCAGAATAAAAGCAGATAATATAAAAACCATAAATGCTGGGTTATCTGTGGACCACTCTGTTGAACTTTGGAACTATCTGCTGTATTAGTTTTCTGTATACCGTCCGGATTTGGGGCAGATACTTTTGAGGCAACATTTGATTCAGCTGATTTGTCCGGATTTAGACTTTTATTTTCAGGTATATTTGGTGTATTAGCATCCTTAACATTATTTAAAGAGCCGGATTTTTTCCCGAAGTAAGATTCTATTTGTGCTTTTACTGCCGGGGCTATTGGTTTTAAGGAGGCACTCATTTTTTCTACAGGCAAATAAAAGAGTATCAAAACGATTAAAAGGTTGAATGCTATCAGAACCAGAGGTGTAAATATTATAAAGGGCAGTCCAATGCGTTTTAATCGGTGTTTTAAAAATCCCTTTACGCCTCTTTTTTGGTATATATAGTTAGCGAAGAACCCGGCGATAAGATAGAACACAGGCATCCGAAACAGGTGCAAAAAAAGGAAACCCTGGGTAATAACCTTAGAGCATGTCTGATCTGTTAAATACCATATATCTTGAATAATATATCCATAGGTATAACTGGCATGCATTAAAATACCGGCCAGCAATGCATATGCCCTTAACTGGTCAAGATAGTGGATACGTTCAATATTGGCTAGAGGGTTTAAAACAGAATTATTATCCATTTACAATTCTCCTCCTGTAAGTTGTATAAAAGCTGAAAAGATTTTTTTAAGGCATGGTGTCCGGCTGGTTATATCCGGGAATTGTCCCTTCCTCGATGGACACTAAGGTCTGCCCCTGTTATTTAATGTTTAATCAGGAGCAGACTAGGTTTTCAAATCGTTTTTCTACTGTTCACAAGCTATTCGATCGGTTCAAGGGGCCAGCCCATTGATGGCGCAGTTGGGCCTACTATTGACTGGATCAGATCCACCTCACCGTCCCTCATCCTGAACATGTGGCAGTCAACAAGACCGCTTCCTGTGGGATTTTGCTCATTCGCTGTTGCTCCGCCCATAAATACCATAAATGCAATGGAGATACCTTTTTCAGTGTCAACCCAGACACGTCTTGGCCCATGATTCATACCCATGCCGAGTCGTTTAATGAAGGTCACCGGTGAACAATCATGGTCAGAAGCCGTCGTCTGAACGCCGTTTTCCCAGCGGTCGCATACCTTGGCAAAGGGCACGCTTTCTGTTGAGTCCTCTGCAAAAAGGGCAAAATAGTTATTGGCCGCATCTGCCAGCATCTGGCGAGGTGTTTGTTTTTCGGGTGGCAGGATCGTCTCCCAGTCTTGCTCCTTTGTTTTAAGAACGCCATCAGCATTAAAGGCAAATTCTTTTTCCCTGGCTATTATAGTCTCAATCTCTGAAATTTTGCCATTTTCAATTTTTAATCTGCTGGCAAACAGTATCGGTCGGATGGTTCCCTCTTTGGGCAACTCTTTGGGCCCACTAAACATGTCAAAAGCCCCACCTCCATCAGGAGCGCCAGATGCGCCTGCGGGTGGGCCGGCAGGGGTTTTAGCAGGAGCAGGGGCGCCACCAGATGGGGCTCCACCTCCCGCCATCATACCGCTTCCAACTGTTTTAGAATCGAAGGGTTCTTCTATTACCGCAATTGTGGCCGTAGTGCATTTCTGGGTATCAACCAGGGTGCGTCTGAGCAGGGTCTTGCCCGCGGTTTCCCAGAAACCTGTTCCCACCTCTTTTACGATGCCGTTTTCAGTGAATTTCACTGTAGGGGCAAGAGGCAGATCCGTTGTTTTGTGCGCCTGAATAGCTTCAAAGTACTTGTCTGTTATTTTATTAAGATTTTCACGGGTACAACTCTCTTCACCTGTTTGTACCTTTGCGCACGCAGCACATACGAATGCGACAAGGCACACTGTCATAAAAAATACTGCTGTCCTTTTCATTTCTAATTCCTCCTTAACAATAAAGTTCAACAAAAAATAGAAAACAAGAAGCTGGTTGATAAAAAAAAATTTTTGAAGGAAGGAGTATATGGAGCTAAGCACTGTGTGTCAATAGAAACCCTGCGTTTTGAATTTTCAATCTTATATTCTGAACCTTGAAACCTCGGCACCTAAAACCCTTTCTTATTGATATTGTTCATTGATACTTGAGTTCTCCTAAATGCCTAATGCCTAAAGCCTATATTTCTGATTTAAAACCTTGAATTTTGAATCTTGTCGCGCCCGGAAATCTTCATTGTAATTTCCTTGCTTTTTAAGACAACTGGAAGTAAACCAACAGCATCAAACCGAATTCAGCAAAAATATTGAATTTACACCTCTTAAGGGATGTATGAGGTATAAAAGATTATAAATTATGTGAGTTCTATTCAAACCGATAAAACAAAAAATTGGAGGGAAAGATGAATTCAACGCAAATTGAAAATCAAACTAACGATGAGGGAAAGATCAATCGCCGGGCATTTTTATCAAGAAGCATTCTTTTTACTGCCACAGGATTATCGTTGATCTCCTTTCCCAATATGCTTACCAGGGCATCTGCTGCTGACTTGGGTAAATCAAGAGAGGAGATATACAGGGAGCTGGATGAGAAGATTGAAAAGTTTTATCCGGTTTTTCATAGCTGCTCTCAGCCCACGCTTGCTGCCCTGAATGATGTGTTTGGTTTAAATGCCGATCAAACAGTCAACGCTATAAATCTTTTTGCAGGAGGTATCGCCGGAAAAGGTGAGACCTGCGGCGCTGTTACAGGATCATTACTTGCTATAGGTTATAACTTTGATGTAAAAAACAAAGGTACTGTAAAGCAGGGCGCTTCCATGATGTGTGGAGGCATGTTTTTTGATCGATTTACAAAGGAATTTGGCTCAATAAGATGCAAGGAAATTATGAAGCATCAATATGGTAAATATATTGATTACAGCAACCAGGAAGACCTGAAATTGTTATCAAAACCGGAGAACAAGGGGAAATGCCTTGAAGTAATGAAAAAGGCTGCCCACATAGCCGCCGATATAATACTGGAAAATTCCTGATAGACTAAGGCAGGGCGAGCCTTATTATTGAGGCCGCCCCGGATATTTTACAATAATTTTATAACCAAAAAGGAGAACACATTATGGCCCAGATGACCAAAGAGATGATTGATATGCTTGAAACAGTTACTTTTGCAATCCTTGCTACCGCTAGCCCTGACGGCGATCCAAATGCCGTGCCTATTGGCGCAAAGAAGATACTGGATAATGAGACTATCCTTGTGTCAGATCAGTTTTTTAACAAGACTCTGGCGAACATGAAGGCAAATCCCAGGGTCTCCCTTACCTTTTGGAAGGATCATGGGGGATACCAGATAAAGGGCTCTGTAACCATTGAGACAACTGGCAGCAGGTATGAAGAGACCGCAAGATGGATCGAAGATATGGGCAAAAAAAGGGGTTTTCCACTGAAATCCAAGGGGGCTGTTATCCTCAAGGTGGAAGAGATATATTCCATTGGAGTAGGTCCGGATGCAGGCAAGCGGTTTTCTTAAAATTATTTTTCCATACACTAAACGTGATTCCCGAGCAGACCATTGGCGTCAAGGTAAGGGGGTTAATGTACGGAATGCAACATATTTCGCAATAAAAATAATACGATTTTTCTGTAGAGTGGGGTTCTTATCCAGCCATAGCCTATAAGCAACGGCGGATTATACCCCAACAAAAAAGAGGTGGCATATAAAATGCCACCCCACGTTTTAAAATAGGTACCAAATAATGCACTCAAAAAAACCTGTTACCCCTGGCTTGACACCTATGGGTGCAGATGTGAATCCACACACCAAGCGTCATTCCCGTGCAGACGGGAATCCATTTGTTTTTAATTTTAAATGTTTTTAGAGACCAGGCTTATGTTTTCCTTATAGGGTTGTTATTTATAAAAAATATAAAAAGAGGAGAAATAATTATGGGAATTAATAAAACACAAGGATTAAAATCAGGTTTTTTTTCACGCGCAATAGTTTTCGCAGTAACAATGTTTTTTGTCTTTACTGCAATGGGGGCAAATGCCGCAGACAAGGTTGTAACACAGGAGACATTGCTTGACCGGGTACAGATAGAAGACATGATTGTAAAATACTATGTGGATATGTCCGCGGGCAAGAATCATGATCTTACACTGTACTATACCGAAGATGCTGTTCTTGATGTCAATGGTTTAATATCCACGGGCAGAGATGCTATTGAAAAATTATATGCAGGTTTAGATTTAGGCGGTGGTGAGGCCACTGCTTCTAAAGGAATAATGCATATGCTGCTTAATAATGCCATTGTAAATGTAGATGGAAACAATGCAACAATATGGGTAGTCTGGACCGGTTTCATAAATGAAGACATTAAAGGTGCCCCGAAAATACTTGAGCAGGGCACAGAATTTGATGAGCTTATCAAGGTTAAGGGCCAATGGTTTATCAAGAAACGATACATTACGGCTGAAAGCGGTTTATCGACAGGTGACTGGCCGAACTATAAGCCCAGAAGTTTCAGGTAATAGAAAGAGCTGATTATAGGTCATAAATAACTTATCCCTGAAACAGCAGGAGAACCTAAATGAAAAAGCTATCATGTACAGGTGAAAAGATTTGTTTCTTTTATCTGCTTGCAGCACTGATTATTACTTTCGATGTAAACGCTCAGGATAAAACCCGCTATGACAAATTTGTGCAGCACTATGTTACGACTCAAAATTTTATGGGAACTGTAATTGTTGCGCGGGATAACGATATCTTGTACAGCAAAGGTTTTGGCTCAGCCAACCTTGAATGGAATATTCCTAACACGCCAAATACCAAATTCCGCCTGGGTTCCATTACAAAACAGTTCACGGCTGCATCGATCCTGCTCCTTGAAGAAAGGGGTAAGTTAAAAATTGATGATCCGATTAAAAAGTATCTACTGGACGTACCTGCAGCCTGGGATAATATAACTATTTTCAATCTCCTTACACACACATCTGGGATTCCCAATTTCACAGGTTTTCCTGAATACCAGAAGGAGAAGTTTACTGCCCATACCCCGAAACAGATTGTTGATATATTCCGTGACAGGCCACTTGATTTTGCTCCGGGAGAAAAAATGAGTTACAGCAATTCAGGGTATATCCTCCTTGGGTATCTGCTGGAAAAGGTGAGTGGTGAAACCTATAAGAGTTTCCTCCAGAAAAATATCTTTGATACACTCGGGATGAAGGATTCGGGCTATGATTCCAACTCTGCTGTCATACCACGAAGGGCATCCGGATACAGTCCCGGGCCTGCAGGCCTCTTAAACTCAGAATATACTGATATGACCATTCCGTTTTCAGCCGGTGCATTATATTCTACTACAGAGGATCTCCTTCGCTGGGAACAGGGGTTGTTTAGCGGCAAGCTGCTTTCAAAGGAATCCCTTTCAAAAATGGTAACGCCATATAAAAATAATTATGCTCTGGGTGTCGGTATCAGAAACATTAAAGGACACAAGGCTATCATGCATGGAGGAGGTATTGAGGGGTTTAATACCCAGCTTGCCTGTTACCCTGATGATAAACTTACAGTTGTCGTTCTTTCAAATGTAAACGGTACTACCCCTGATCAACTTACAGATAAACTTGCAGCAATCGCACTTGGTGAGGATGCTGTATTACCCGCTGAAAAAAAAGAAATAACTATTCCCGTAGAAATACTATCACAATATGCTGGTACTTATACATTGCAGCCCCGTTTTGATCTTGTGATTACACTCGAAGGCAACCAGCTGATTACCCAGGCAACAGGGCAGGGTAAGATCCCGGTATTTGCTGAGTCAGAGACCAAATTCTTCGTTAAAGTAGTAGAGGCATCTATTGAGTTCTTCAGGGATAAAAAGGGTACTGTAAGCCATTTGATACTGTATCAGAATGGAAATGAGCTGGTTGCACGCAGGTCTGGATATGTAAAAGAACCTGGCCCTGTTGACGGTACATGGACTGGAACAGTTGATGGCCCTGACGGAAAACCGATTGAGGTGACATATGTATTTGAGGGTATCGGTAAGGCGCTGCTCGGAACCATGAATACCAGTATGGGTGGCGGACCATTTTCAGAAGGAAAGATTGACGGAAACAAGATATCATTTATAGTAAGAGTGGATCAAGCCACAACAATCGAAACGGCAGGTATCCTTTCAGGTGATGTAATCAAAATGACCCAGAAAAAAGGTGATGAAGTTAAGCAATTTACTGTCAAGCGAGTCAGCAAATGATGCTTCTTTGATCCTTATTTACCGAGAATAAAATAGATGAAAAGGAGTCTGTTTTTATGTGTGTGGTCCAAAATTTATATGTCAAAAAAAATAATGGATCACCTTTTAAATATATGATGAAAGGAGGAAGGTCCATTCTTGATCTGGACCTGCAAAATTAAAAATGCCATTTTGTACTAATCTGAATTGTCCCGACAAATTAAAAAACGGCCGTTTCGCAGAATACAGGGATGGTATTACAAAGTGCCCCGTATGCAACAGCCCCCTCACAGACAACCCTTTTGAAGCTAATCGTAATGTTAAAAAAGTTTATAATGATCTTGTCAGCAAAATAGTTAATTCTACAGGCCTGAAAATTGATATTGATCTGGTTAATAAAATCCTTATTACTATTGGCCTCCTGTTAGTTTTTCGCCTGCTGTGCATCATTCCTTTACCCGGAGTGGATCTTTCCGGAGTTTCCGGCAACCTGGTTTCGAGATATTTAAATTCTGCCAGGCTCTCAATAGGCGCACTGGGAATCATGCCTTATTTTAGTGCCTATTTTTTGGTGGAGATCTTATCTCTGGTACTCCCTCCTTTAAACAGGTGGCGGAGAGAAAAACATGAAGGTCGCAGAAAGCTTACTGTTACAGCAAGGTGGCTGACGCTTGTTTTGAGCGTTGTCCAGGGGTTAGGAATAGCTATAACCCTTTCAAAAATGTCTCGTCCGGATGGATCACCGGTACTTGCCAGTACAGGGCTGGAATCCAGTCTTATCATAGTTATTACGTTAACTGCCTGTGTTTTTATTAATCTGTGGATTGCTGACCTGATCACCTCCAGGGGGATAGGTCACGGCATAAGCATGTTAATCTTTACAGGGGTTATAGCCAGCCTGTTTTCAGATCTTTCTTTTTCATTTAATAACACAATGTTTGTTATGAATCGAATGGATGGTCTGGTAAAGATTTTTATTATGCTTCTGATACTTTTTGGTTCAGGGGCGTTAAGCGTGTATATGGAGCGACGTAAATACGATCTGGAAGTAAAGCTTAAAAATAACAGCAATGCTGTTATGCCTTTTAAATATAATATCTCAGGTATTACCCCTGCTTCCCTGGCAGGTACCATTTTCATGATTCCAGCCAGTGTCACCTATTTTACCAGGAGTTACCCTGATTTTGTAAAATACTTTCAGTATGGCACCTGGACCTATTTTATAACCGTTACAATTCTTATGGCTGTAATTTATTTCTGGATTACAGCCATGTATTATAACCCGGATAAGATCCTTAATTTTTTAAGGGCAAAAAACTCTGAGCCGATCCTCTCAAATGATGTTTCCTTTGAAAAAATGCTGGATAAAAAACTCATCACCCTCACCAGATGGGGTGCAGCATACTTATTTGTTTATTCAGTATTATTAAACCGGGGAATTACTACCTGGATAGTATTCAGTGGGATAACTGTTATCGAGTTTGTTTCTATTTCTCTTGATATTATCAATGATGTGAAGGCCAGGAAAAAATATGGTAAATTTGTAAAGATAGATGAATTTCAAAAGCCCTATGAAGCCGGGTTCATAAAGAATCTTCTTGATCAGAACAGCATTCCATGCTTTTTGGAAGGTTACCATTTAAGGAGTCTTTATTATTTTTTCGGCCCTTTTGTCGGGATTTCACTTTATGTGCAGAGGGATAAAGAACTTGAAGCCTTAAAGATTATTGCTGATTCATAATCTTGAATCTTGAATTTTGAATCTTGAATTATGGGGTTAAAATATGAATATTTTATTAGTCGGAAATAATGGAATGCTTGCCAGGGATCTGGAGCCCAGGCTTTTAAGTGCAGGTTATAATGTGACCGGGATCGATATTGATGAACTGGACATAATAAAGTCCCATGATGTTAATCTGTGTATGGATTCAAGGTGTCCTGACATTGTTATAAACTGCGCAGCATACACTGCTGTTGATAA
>JAFGFM010000149.1 GCA_016931115.1 Deltaproteobacteria bacterium
AAGTAGCTGCCTTTCACCCTGTGAGATGTTTAACCCCCTTTCTGTAAGCACAGTATCATAACCCTTTGGCAGCCTGCTTATAAAATGGGCCGCATTGGCAAGCCTAGCCGCCTCAAACATATCTCCATCAGTGGCATCTGGCCTTCCATAGAGCAGGTTTTCCCTTATTGTGGTAGCAAAAAAGAAGGGCTCCTGAAGCACAACCCCAATGGATGCCCTCAAAGAGCCTATATCCATGTCGCGAATGTCTGTACCATTTATGGTTATTGCACCGCTCTTTACATCATAGAACCTGCCAAGAAGATTAATAAGAGTGGTCTTTCCCGCGCCTGTAGGCCCTACTATTGCAATGGCGCTTCCATGCGGCACAGTAAGGTTTATATCCTCAAGCACAGGCTTACCCTCCTCGTAGGCGAAAGACACATCCTTAAAAACTATATCCCCCTCACTGAATGGGAGAGGCTTAAGATTTTCAGTTATAGCAGGCTTTGTATCCAGTATCTCAAAGACCCTTTCAGCACCTGCAAGTGCAGACTGTATAACATTATAGATGCCTGTGATCTGCTGTATGGGCCAGAGGAAATTCCTTGAATACATGATAAAGCTGGTGAGCAGCCCTATTGAAAACACGTCACTGTTTTTCAACACAAGATACCCGCCAATACCGGTCAGAAGGGCAAGTATAATGGAGGTAATAAGCTGCATCACAGGGAAAAAGATATGAGAGATCATCTCAGCCACAGTGCCAGCATCCCTTGCCTCTATGCTTACCCTTTTAAAATCATTGATCTCCGCCTTCTCCATGCCGAATGTCTTAATGACCTTTACACCGGAAATCGATTCCTCTATCTTGATACTCAGGTCTGCGATTTTCTGCTGGTTAACCCTGAATGCCTTTCTTACCTTTACACCTATTACAGCTGCCACAAAGCCCATTAAAGGCACTGTTGCCACGACAATAATGGTAAACCTGACATTCAGCATCAGCATTGCCGCGAGCGTCATGATTACACTTAAAAGCCCCCTCAACCCTTCACTGAAGACATTGTTTACCCCCTGCTCAACCGCCTCAATATCATTGGTAAGGCGCGACATGATCTCGCCGATATCCATCCTGTCAAAATATGACATGGATAGCCCCTGGATATGGTTGAATGCATCCTGCCTCATCCTGAAAAGTATATTGTTAGATGCCTTGATAAGCATAACCCTTGTGAATGCCTCTGTGAGCCATGCACCCACATATATAACAGCAAGCAGAACCACCTCCTTTAAAAACAGAGAGAGGTCCGGAGTTCTTTCAAGATAGTTGGTTATTGCCCTGCCCAGGACCATGGGGCCAGTAACACCCAGGAATACACCCACAAAAATAATAATGGAAGAGATGGCAAGGAGGATCTTCTGTGTGCCAAAATAGGCAAAGAGTCTTTTGAATGAACCCTTAACATCCTTTGCTGACTCTATCATATGTGAATGGGGGCCAGGAGGCCCGCCTGCCGGAGCTCTTTTCTTAAGTCTGCTTTCCATTTAATTATTCCTCAATACCGGTCAGATATATTCATTCTGTGTCCTGGCTATCTGCCTGTAGATATCATTCGTGCTTACAAGCTCTTCATGTCTGCCAATACCAGTGATCCTGCCCTTGTCCATTACTATTATCCGGTCACTCTCCTTTATACTCTTTATCTTCTGGCTTATGATAATGACCGTGGCATTTGTGAGTTCATCATATATGCCCCTTGTCACCTTTTTTTCTGTCTCAAGATCAAGGGAGGAGGTAACATCATCAAGTATGATTATTTCAGGCCCTGCTGCAATGGTTCGTGCAATGGCAACCCTCTGGCGTTGACCGCCTGAAAGCCCTGTACCCCTTTCGCCAATGGCTGTATCCCACCCCTTTTCCGTTATAAATGGAATGGCCTGTGCAATCTCTGCCGCATGTTCTGCCCTCTCATCACCGGCATCCGGATTTCCATACAGGATATTCTCCCTGATGCCACCGGAAAAGAGTATGGGGTCCTGAAGAACAATGCCTGCCTTTTTTCTGAGTTCAGATGGGTCATAATCTTTGATATCCACACCATCAATAATTATCTTACCCTGGCGCGGCTCATAGAGTCTCGGTATCAGGTTGACAAGGCTGGACTTGCCGCTCCCTGTGCCCCCTATTATCCCGATCTTCTCGCCCGGCTCTATTACAAGATTGATATCAGATATGGCATCCTCACCATCACCGTAACCGAATGAAACTGCCCTAAACTCGATACGCCCTTTGATATTATGTGCTGATACCGGTGATGCAGGTGTAACAATATCAGGCTCCTCTTTTAAAAGGCCGCAAATCCTCTCTGCTGAGGCGCTAGCCATGGATACAAAATTGAGCACCATTCCGAGCATCACAAGGGGAAATATAGACATCATTGCGTAGTTGTTGAAGGCGGTGAGCTGGCCCAGTGTAAAGCCTGTGGTGTGGGCATTATAGTTTGAGATGATCTCTGTGCCACCAAGCCAGAGCACCAGTGTAACAGACATGTTGCCCAAAAAAAGCATGAAGGGCATGAAGACCCCGAAAAGGTACCCCACCTTGAGGGATACCTTGTATATCTCCATGTTTTTACCATGAAATTTATCCTTTTCAAAAATCTGGCGGTTAAATGCCCTTACCACCTTTGCGCCGGCTAGGTTCTCCTGCAGTGTGTTATTAAGCTCATCCAGCCTTTTTCTCATCTTCATGAACAGCGGGCGCATTATACTCACAAAGGCGAGGGAGAGGATAAATGTACCTCCCATGATGATGGACATAATGGTGGCAAGTCGCACATCAGTTAAAAACATAAAGATGATGCTGCCTATTATGGTAACCATTGACTGGACAATCATAAAGAGCCCCATCCTGACGAACATGCGCACTGTATTCACATCAGAATTGAGCCTTACAAGGAGTTCACCTGTGCGCCATTTGTCAAAATTCAGGAATGAGAATGAAAGTATCTTTTTAAAAAGGTCGCTTCTCACCTCATGACTTAACCCCTGACCTGCCTTAATCAGGGAGAATCCGCTGAACAGGTTTGCCACATTGCCAAAGATGCCAAGCAGAAGAATGCCAAGGGCACCATAGAGGATATTGCTTAAGATGCCTGCGGTGATACCCTGGTCAATAACCCACTCTATTAGCTTGGGCTGGATCATGCTGAAGATAACAGAGAGGACAAGAAACAGCATGGAGGCCACCATGTGGCGGGTATAATTTTTAAGGTATTTAAATAGCTTTAACAGGTATATCATTATTAGTTGTCCATTATTTTGAAATGAAAAAAACCTCTTCCTGTAATCAGGAGGGGCCAATATAGCAGAAATAATTATTATTCACCACATATGAGATGTATTCAGAATCTCTTTTTTTGATTAAGGTAAGTGGCGGTTTACATCCTCAAATACCGGGCGGACACGCAGGTCCGCCCCTACATAAAGGAAGAATTTTTACCACGGAGTGCACGGAGGACATGGAGAAAATTTTTATTAAAACCTCTGTGCTCTCTGTGTCTCTGTGGTGAATAATTCTTTAAGAGTTTCAGAGCCTTTTATCTATGCAGCCCAACGCCCCGGTATCTGTGTCCCGCAGTAAATGCATTTACCCTTTGCGATATTATTTTTGGCAATCGTGTAGCCTGTCCGTTCAATCAATAATTTAGAGCAGTTATGGCAGTAGGTGTTGTTGCCTTCATGGGCCGGCACATTACCGAGATAAACATAGTGGAGTCCCTCTTTCCTTGCTAAATTTCTGAACCCCTCAAGCTGTGAAACTGGTGTGGGTGGCAACCTGTTAAGCCTGTAATTGGGAAAGAACCTTGAAAAATGGAGCGGGTAATCAGGCCCCAGCTCCTTTAATATCCATCCGCACATTCTTTTTATCATATCAGGGTCATCAATATAGGTAGGCACCACAAGCGTTGTGATCTCAAACCAGGTGCCAGCCTCCTTGAGCCTCTTAAGGGTATTTAAGACAGGGTCAAGGGTGCCGCCGTTTAAGACCATATAGATATCATTATCAAAGGATTTTAAATTTATATTTGCCCCGTCAATAAAAGGGGCGAGTTCGATAAGCGGTTTATCATTTATATACCCGTTTGATACAAGGATGCTGTTTATCCCTGCCTCCCTTGCAAACCTTGAGGTATCAAACATGTATTCATAATAGGTGATTGCCTCAGAATAGGTATACGCTATAGAGGGGGTATGGTTCTTTATAGCTGATGCAACAACATCAGCCGGAAAAAGTTCACCGTGAGCGACATCCTCGGGTCTCTTCTGGGATATCTCCCAGTTCTGACAGTTGAGGCACCTTAAATTGCATCCTGTAGCGGCAATAGAGAAGACTGAAGAGCCGGGGTGAAAATGGTTAAGGGGCTTTTTTTCTATGGGGTCCACATGGATGGAGCATGGGTTGCCATATGTAAGCGAATACAATTTACCATCAATATTTACCCTTGATCTGCATACACTCCTGTCACCTGGTTTAAGATAACAGCGGTTGGGGCACAGGAGGCAGATTGTATCCTTGCCTTTTTTTTCATAGTACCTTGCCTCAATCGACCATTTCCACGGTTTATCAGGGGCATCGCCTCTGAATACAGTACCCCTGATGCCTTTACCTTTCTTGCTGCCTTGTGCGGCTGTATTGGAGAAGGTGCTGTCAAAAAAGAAGAGGGAGGCACCTGTGCAGGCACAGGCTGTCCTGATAAATTCCTTTCTGGTATATAGTCTTGTCATGGCAGCCCTTTTTTTTGTTATACCCTTTTACTGAACAACAGCGTCATGCTGCTAATTATCTTTATAGATATTACTATAATTATTGTGGCATGTATCCCTGCAAGGGGCACAAGAAAGGCCCCTGCAAAGAGCGTCCCCAGCGCCGCACCGGCAAGGTCTGCCGCTATACACCCTGCAACAGGGCTCGTTTTTTCGCCTATTATACCTGTGGCAACAGGAAACTGAAACCCGCAGAAGAATGAAAAGAGGATGGAGTACAATATGAACCATGCCTGGTGCAGGTCTGTTTTTATAAAATTTACCCAGACAAAAAGGCATATCAGCAGGGCAAGAATAAAAAATTCAGATATGACAAGCTCGGAACGTTTTTTCTGTGTAAATATAGTCCCTGCAATAGCCCCGGGCAGTAGCCCGAACAGAAAGGCGGTCACAATTACACCTACCTTGAGATATACATACCCGTAAATGATCTGGAAACAGTAAATGACGAGCATCTCAGCTGACATGGCTGCAATGCCTGATGAAAAGAGGATAAATTCCTCCTTTTTCATGAATATGATATATATAATGCCAATTATCCCTGCCGCAAAAAGAAAGATGCCCGGGGATGAACCATGTTTTGAAAACCACTCCTTATATGCGATATTCAGAAGCCTCGGTTCAAAATCCGTATTCATATACTCCTTTGAGTCAATCGCGCCCCTGATCTGGTTTATGCGGTCATTCGTCACATTTCCATAGTAATAATTTTGTATGTATCCAGTCGCTATTGACCTTTTTGCAAGCAATGAAGGGATGTCATAATTCAGGGCACGGTCACTGCAAATAAAGAATGCCGCACCACCCGGTATAATTATTACATTTTTATAGTACTGGTTTAACGTGTTATGTATTGATGACAACTTTTTCTTTATTATTTCGCTTATATAGTTTTCATAGGAATTTACACTGAATGAAAGTATGCCGTTTTGCCTGAGCTTTTCCCTTGTAAGTCTGAAGAATTCAGAGGTGTAAAATCGGTTCAGTTGAAAGGTGTCAGGGTCAGGCAGGTCAATGATTATGGCATCGTAACTCTTTCGGGTTTGCTTGAGCCAGGCCCTGCCATCCATGCTTATTATATTAAGCCCTGGCCGGTTGTTTATCAGCCCTTCAGCCTTGGCCATATCTATGAGCGCTGGGTCCAGTTCTACATAGTCGATGTTTTTCGGTTGGTATTTTGACAGTTCAGAGAGTGTTTCACCTATACCCCCTGATACAAGCAGGACATCCTCTATTTTGCCTTCAAGCTGGCTCATGGGGTAATGTATCTTCTCTTCACTCCCCTGTATATCCCCGGTTGAATAGAGGGGTGTGCCCGATTCCCAGAAGGTGTGCTGGTTGGCCTCCTTTGTAATAACAAGCCTTCCTATAGGGGTCTCTTTGTATTTCAGGATCTCCCCGTACTGCCCTGCAAGGGTCGACCTTTCAAACCCCTGATTAAGTGCATAGATATAGAATGTGGCGATTATCATCAGAGAGACAACCGCCAGATGGTTTTTCTTATACCTGATGAACATAGCGAGGGATATGAGTATAAGGATACTCGATGTGAGTGCAATGGTCGTAAAAGGGTTAAACCAGTAGACCAGTATAAAACTGAATATTACACCCCCGAGTATGTCACCAATGTTATCTGTAATATAAAGTTCACCTGATGTGAAATCATGATAGTTTGCCTTAATGAGCTCAAGTGAGCAGGGCAGTATGTACCCGGTAAGTAAGGCATATGGCGCTGTGGTTATTCCCACATACAGAAGGATCTGGTAAAACCCGGCAGATGCCCCGTGGAGAATGAGGATATCCCTGAGATATCTTATGATTATAAGCTGAGGAAATGGCCAGATTGCTATAAAGAGAATAAGCAGTGAATAGAGGGATATGCCTGTTACCTTGAATTGCCTGCATAAAAGACTGCCTGCCCCGTTAAATAAAAGCCAGGCAAAGAGCACAAGGGATATGGTAATCTCATTACCGTGAAATTGTGTGATAAATTCACGGATAGTAACAAGCTGGGTAGTTACAGAGGATATCCCTGTCCCGATTATTGCCCACACTATCAGATTTTTGTTTACTCTCATCAGCCTTTTATGCCAGTTGCAGGTTTTATGTTTATAATAAAAACTAGTGCTCCTCCTCAAAGGCCTGGACCTGATATGTATAAACAGTAAGCGTACCCTTTTTCCATTCGTTTACGCTTAAACCGGCCTTCGCGCAGAGGTGCCCTAAAAACTCCTCCTTTTCAGGCAGTTGATCCCATACCTGCGGGAGGAATGTGGCACTCTGATATCCCTTCTCAATGATAAGGCCATCTATACCCGGCTTGAGCTTGCTTAACAGATCTTCTGCATTACTGTATTTTAATTGTGCAGGTTCTGTGAGTATGCTGATCTCCACCTTTACCCTGTCCCACTCCCCCTTTGAAATGGGCGGGAACCGTGGGTCTTCATAGGCGGCATTTATTGCATTAACCCTGATGCCCTCTATAAGTGATTCATGTGGAATAATATGGCCTATACAACCGCGGAGATTGTTGTTTTTGGTGAGAGTTACAAATGTACCACGTCTTTCAAGGAACTTTTCATTATCAATCTTTTTTTCAGGCGGAATATCGCGGTTAAAGAGCCTTGCCTCAATGGTCTTTCGTGCAACTGACAGAAGGTATTCACCCTCTTCTTTTGTGAGTTTGCTCTTTTCTTCCATGTTTAGTACCTCCTGTTTTATATTCGGACTGACCTTGCCCTTGCCCTCTGAATGCCCCATTGCAAGACAGCCTGAGCCTGTCCGGAAAAGGGCTGGCCCGGGAATGAAAAATATAAAAAGGCAGATGGCGGGCAGAACTTGTATTATTTTTTTAATTTTTCTATATATCTTCATATGAAGGCGTCCTTAAGTAAAATTATATTATTATAATATAGTTGTCAAAATTATTAACCTCTTGTGAAGGATTCTTGCGAATATAAGGAGCTAAAATGGAAAGCATGAAGAAGAAAAAACTGAGGGCAGAAAAGATCTATACAAAGCTTGACCCCATCTATACAATGGAAAAGACCGCACTCAATTACCGGACACCATTCCAGCTTCTTATAGCCACCATCCTTTCAGCGCAGTGTACTGATAAACAGGTAAACAAGGTAACGCCTCTCCTTTTCAAGAAATTTAAGTCGCCGCAGGATTTTATAAAGGCGCCCATAGAAGATATTGAAGAGGCCATAAAATCCACAGGTTTTTACAGGAACAAGGCAAAGTCCATAAAGGGGTGCTGCGAAGGACTTATTAACATGTATGGGGGCAATATTCCGCACACGATTGACGAGATGATTAAGCTCCCCGGGGTTGGAAGAAAAACTGCAAACTGCGTACTGGGTGCGGCCTATGGTGTGCCCGGTGTGGTGGTTGACACCCATGTTAAAAGGCTTGCCATGAGGATGGGTTTTACTGAAAGCAGCAATCCCGATAAAATCGAGGAGGATATACAGAAGATACTGCCTGAAGAGAGGTGGAGACGCTTTTCGGATATCCTTATTTACCACGGCAGGGCAGTATGCAGCGCGAGAAAACCTGAGCATGATAAATGCGCGGTTGCTGATCTCTGCCCGTCAGCAAAGGAATAATCACAGGGATAGGTCAATCTCCGAACCAAGGAAGGTGTGGTCAGGTGTAAAGGTAAAAAAAAGGGCACCTTGCCTGGATTTTGCAAGATGCCCTTTTTAAAGGAGATCGGGTTACATCTTCTTTACATTCTTTGCTACAGGACCTCTTTCGCCAGCTTCCACCTCGAAGATGACTTGCTGACCCTCTTCAAGGGTCTTGAAACCGTCCATTTCAATTGATGAATAATGGACGAAAATGTCCTGTCCGGTCTTTTCCTGTGCAATAAAACCGTACCCTTTTTTGTCACTAAACCATTTTACTGTCCCTTCTGCCAAAGCTTAGACCTCCATTTAAAAAATTGTTACATTTTTTGCTCAAAATCTTCAGGTCGCAAACTCGGCAAAAGAGTTTTACCGAATAAATCCGACCCGCGATAAGAGCCGGGCCACAAACATGGCAATATTATAGTTCATAGAGTTAATAGTTTGTCAAGTAAAAATAATGTGCAGGGATATATGCCATTTTCGGTAAACATATACTGAAGTAATAAAATTATACTAAACTTAATATAAAGTAATGGTTCTGTATACAGGAGAGAGGTTTATTCAATAATCTCTGTATCAGGCTCCTCTTCCTCTTCAACACGTTTATTATCAATGATGATTTCACCATACAATACATCAATCTCTTCCTCTGAATCAAGAAGGATGGTAACAGATTCCTTGAGTATATTATTACGTATGACCTTTCCGCTCCCCTTTTCTGTCTGGATATTCTTACCGATCTTGGGGACATTCTTTGATGCCTTATTGTAAAAATCATACTCATAGGAGAGGCAGCACATCAGTCTTCCGCACATGCCGGAGATTTTTGTTGGATTAAGTGAAAGGCTCTGTTTCTTTGCCATTTTTATGGAAACAGGGTCAAATTTGTTTAAAAAGGCAGAGCAGCATAATTCCCTTCCGCACGCACCAAGCCCCCCGACCATTTTAGCCTGGTGGCGCACCCCTATCTGGCGCATCTCTATCCTGGTATGAAATTTCTGGACAAGGTCCTTTACCAGGTCCCTGAAGTCCACCCTCCCTTCCGCAGAAAAGTAAACAACCACCTTGCTCCCATCAAACAACTGCTCCGCAGTGACAAGGGACATGGGAAGTGCCCTCTCCTGTATCTTCTCGTAGCAGAACAAGTAGACCTCTTTCTCCATTTCCCTGTTTTTTTCATCTGTCTTTATGTCATCATCTGATGCAACTCTCTGGACAGACTTGAAATCACGGGCGCGTTCCCCATCTTCCTGCTGCCTTTGTTCTGTTGCCACAACACCAAGGGCATTTCCCTGTTCTGTATTAACGATTACCCTGTCACCTTTTTTCAGGACAAAGTGACCCGAGTCAAAGTCATATATCTTGCCATTTGGCCTAAGCCTTATACCTGTAATTTTTCTCATATGATCCTGATGCCCCTGTGCATAGATTTCAATTGTTAAGAGTTTTAAGCTCAAGCAGCATTTTTTCCATAAGAAGTCCTGAGTTGGGATTTCTGATAAGATCCCTCTGGCAATCCTCTAACAGAAAAAAACTTTCTATCAGTTTATCCGCATCATATTTTGCTGCGAGCGCTGCAATCCTATCCCTGTAATCCCTGTTTTCCATCATATCATAATTGCCCCTGACCGAGGCAAGGAGTATATCCCTCAGACAAGTCTTCCAGATACCTATAACCCCGTGTAGATCTATATCAGACTGATCATCCTGGGTCTTCTTTGAATATTTTTTCCCATATTCAAAGGCCAGCTCCACCGCCTGCTTTCCGGGCATATCCTTCAGGCCGAGAATGAGTTCTATCAACTCCCTGCGCGCATCAAGAAAACCCTCTTCACATATCTCAATAGCCTTGCCCAGGCTTCCATCAGCGATCCCTGCTGCAAGGTATGCGGTATTATCATCCTGATTATGATGTGCGACAAGATATTCTTTAATGGTATCACGATTCAGTGGATTAAAGGGTACCCTCTGGCACCTTGAGACAATTGTAGGCAGGAGATCACGGAGGTCAACTACTTTTAGAACAATTATGTTACCGGGAGGCGGCTCCTCAAGGGTTTTAAGAAATGAGTTTGCAGCCTCTTCTGTCATCATTTCAGCCCGGTCTATTATGGTAATCCTGTATTTACCTGAAACAGGTTTATAGTTAAGCGCCCTGTTAAGCTCTCTTATTTGCTCTATCTTTATGTTCTGCCCATCCGGGGCAATAGAGATGATATCAGGAAAGTTGCCGCTCGTTAGCTGCCTGCATGTGATGCATCTGCCGCAACCATCACCTGTTGTATCTGAGGTGCAGTTCACTGTCCTTGCAAGGGCAAGGGCAGTCGTACTCTTACCAACCCCGTTTATCCCGGTAAAGAGATATGCGTGGGGTATTCTGTCACCACCTATGACCCTTTTTAAAAAATCGATAGCCTTTTCCTGGCCGATTATCTCTGAGAAAGCCTTCACCTTTTTACCTTATTGCATCTATATAGGGGGTAATAAGATTATGTATATCCTGGCTTATCATTTCAACAGGCCTTGAGGCATCAATAACCCTGAAGCGCTCTTTGTATCTGTCAGCAAGGGCAAGATAGCCATTTCTTACCTTCCTGTGAAATTCCAGTTTTTCCTTTTCAAACCGCCCCTGTGCCTCAAGATCCAGCTCCTTGTTGCGCGCAAGTGCCCGTTTAAGGCCGATATCTTCAGGACAATCCAGGAGTATTGTCAGGTCAGGGCAAAGCCCGCAGGCAGCCTTACTGTTTAGAAGCCCGATAAGCTCCATGTCCATCCCCCTGCCATATCCCTGATATGCGACTGTCGCATCAAAAAATCTGTCACAGATGACCCATTTACCTCTATCAAGGGCAGGGATCAATTTTTCATTCGTATGCTGTGCCCTGTCTGCCGCATAAAGTATCAGTTCCGCAAGGGGGGAAAGATGGGTGTTCTTTGAATCAAGCAGTATCTTTCTTATGTCTTTGCCTATCTCTGTTCCGCCCGGCTCAAATGTCTTTATTAACTCAACACCCCTCTTCTCAAGATATCTTACAAAAAGATCAACCTGTGTAGTCTTACCGCAACCCTCAATACCTTCAAAGGTGATAAACAATTTTTATACTCCGTATCCCTGTGTTATATATGTGCCCTATTTTTAAGAGACTTAGAAAACCTCTATATATATTTTACCACGGAGAGCAGGGAGAACACGGAGAAAAAACTAAAATAATCTCAGTGCCCTCTGTGTACTCTGTGGTGAAAATTCTAAGGCCTTTAACTTTTTTTTAGCAACCCGCCGAAGGAGTATATAGAAAACAGAAATCATAATCAAGGATGGTGTATTCATAAAATACCAATTCATTGACACATTCCCTTCTATTCCATATACTCTTTCCTGTTGCTACCATTTTTATGTATCACACGACAAAGGATTAATAATAGGAAAATAATCATTTAAAGAGGCATTTACTGGGTTGTTCACTATTATGATCAGATAATACCGGGTAAAAAACATGGATTCTATAAACTCTAAAGGCCTGCCTGCCAGGATGATACCCATCGCGATATCAGTTATTATAATATTGGTTTTTATACTTTTCACCCCTGTACCCTCAAGCGGAGATGCCCCCTTTTACTCAATTGCCCTGTCAAGATTCAGCAGTGAAGAGGCCGCCAAAAAGGAGGAGGCAAGTCTTAAAAATTCAGGAAACAATGCCTTTTACAGGAAAGAAAAGAACCCGGAGAGCGGTAAAATTGAGTACCAGGTATATATAGAAAGATACAGTTCAATGGAGGAGGCCACTAAGGAGGCCAAGGTGTTAAAGGACCTTGAACTAATACCTGATTACCTTGTAAAGAAGGTGGTTGACACACCGGTTATAGAAGAGCTTCCGCCTGAAACCAAAGCTGAATCAACAGAGGAGGCTCAACCGGTAAATGATATAAAACAGGTTTCAGAGGAAAACCCCGGGGTTCCTGAAAACAAGGCCCCTGAGACGGAATCAAAGATAGTTGAAGGTCAGGCACCTCCCACAGCTAAAAAGGATACTGAGGCAAAAATCCCTGAAACAGTGACCCATGAGCAGGTGCTAAAAACACCTGCGACTGAACAGGAGAATAGAGCAGGGCAGGTCATTCGAGGGACAATACCTTCGCAGAAAAAAACGGTTAAACAGGACGCTGCGCCTGAAAAACCGGAAGGACAGGTGTCTTCAACCGATCAAAGTGCTGCTGCAAACGAACCAGTAACTGAAAAAGTGACAGAAAAAAAAGAATCAATAAAAAATGAGAGCATTGATCAGCCAAAGGGGGCTACTTTACAGGTAGGCGCATATAAAGAGGAGGCAAATGCAGCTATCCTTAAAAAACAGCTTACATCCCTGGGGAGGACAGCATTTTACCGGCCTGAAACAGTAGAGGGTAAGGGTGATTTATACCGGATCTATATCACCGGATACAAAACCCTTGGTGAGGCGGTAAAGGATGCGAAAACACTTGTGGAATCGGGTGTAATTACAGACTATGCACGCACCAGTAGTAAATTTACTTCTGCTGATATTCCCCTTGAAAACGCTGGTGTTGCTGAAAATGAAAAAGATGGCAGGATCTTTTTTTTACATACAGGGAGTTTTAAAGAAGAGGTAAATGCCCAGAGGGCTGTAGCCAGCCTCAAGGGGTCTGGTTACAAGGCGTTCCTAGTTCCTGAAAAAGAACCCTCTGTTACATGGTACAGGGTGTACATAGGCGATTTCAGGAGCGAGGTGCAGGCAAGAGAAAAGGGCATGGAACTCCTTGACAAAGAGATTATAACCTACTTCAAACCCGTTTCAATTGATCCCCAGGAAAATGGTAACTGATTGAATACCTTAAGTAAAAAATAAATAGCAATATTGTTTTTTTTATGGTACTCGGTTAAACAATTTTTGTGAGAGGACAGGCATGGAGAGCAGGGATATAGGTATCGGGATAGTTATGATAATCCCCTCCTTTGTAGGGAGTGGCGCAGTATGGCACCTGAGCCACAACTGGTTGCTTGTTGCCATATGGATAATCGCTATGGTTTTTGTGTATGGCTTAATACTTAAGAAAAAATACAGCTCGGATAAACTATAAACGAAGAGAGGAAGCATGTCTGACAAACCGGGCAAGATAGAGCATTATGAAAAACAGTTTGGCATAATAGCCATAGAAAAGGGGTTTATAACAGCGGATAATCTCATTGAGACCCTGAAAATACAGGTAGAAGAAGAGATTCAATACAAGACTCACCGGCTTATAGGCGAGATCCTTCTTGATAAAGGATATATTAACCCCGCACAAATACAGGAAATACTTGACGGCATTTTTTCGCGCTGATTCAGGCTGTGAACCCATAAAAAAGGAAAGCCCCCATGCTAAGAGGGTTGAGGAGAGCTGGGGGCTTAAGTTGAACCATTAGAGGTTCAGGATATTTATCGGTATGCAGGAAACTTTACTTTAGTACAAACTTCACATGGCCCTCTTTTTATAGATTTATGAGCCTTCTAAATATAATTAACATTAATCTGACCCTCTCTAAAAAAGAGATACTCAAGGATTTAAGCCTTCAGGTAGAAAAGGGCGACCGCATCGGTCTTATTGGCCCTAATGGCTCGGGGAAGACCTCTTTGCTCAGGGTCATATCAGGAGAGATGCACCCTGACAGCGGTGAGGTGGTGCTCACAGGCGGTTCAAGGTTCGGTTATCTTTCACAGGATGTGGACGAGAGGCTTTCAGGCCCCTTACTGCAATCCATAATAGACTCTATCCCCGGAAGAAAAACCATAAGAGAAGAGATCAGAAGTATAGAAGGTCTTATAAACAGTAACCAGGGCAGCCCTGAACAGGTGACACTTGCCAGCCGATTGACCGAGCTGCATAACGAGATGACCCTGATTGAATCCATGTACCCATCTCACAAAGCAGAAAAGATACTTTCAGGCTTAGGTTTTTCAAAACAGGGCTTTAACGACCCGGTCTCACATTTGAGCGGTGGCTGGCGCATGAGGGCATCTCTTGCAAGCCTTCTTTTTCAGGCCCCTGACCTGCTCCTCCTTGATGAGCCTACAAATCACCTTGATCTGCCTTCGGTCATGTGGCTTGAGCAGTTTCTACGTGAATTTAAAGGGGCTATAATACTTGTATGCCATGACAGGGAATTTTTAAATAGGCAGATAGACCGCATTATAAGCTTTGAACCGGAAGGCATAAGGAGTTACAGGGGAAATTATGAGCAGTATCTTGTATTAAGGGAGGATGAGAACAGCCGGCTTGAGGCAATGTCGAGGAACCAGGAGCAGAAGGTTAAGGATGCAAAAAAATTCATAGAAAGGTTCAAGACAAAGGCCACCAAGGCGAGGCAGGCCCAGAGCAAGATAAAGCTTTTGAAAAAGATAGAGATAGTGAGCACCCACAAGAACCAGAAGACGATCAGGTTTTCTTTCCCGGAGGTGGCCCAGAGCGGGAGGCAGGTGCTTACAATAAGGACACTCTCAAAGGCATTCGGTGAAAAGAGGCTTTATAAGGATATAGACCTTAACGTGTTCAAGGGTGAAAGGATAGGGCTCATAGGGCCTAACGGGTATGGCAAGACAACACTCCTGCGCATGATAGCAAATGAAATACCTGCTGATACCGGCACCATAGTGCAGGGCCATAATGTAGAGATGAGCTACTATGCCCAGCACCACTCTGAGATGCTTGATCCCAGGAAGAGCATCCTTGAAGAGGTATATCAGGTGGTGCCACACGAGAGCACAAGCTTTGTAAGGGGTGTGTGCGGTGCGTTTCTCTTTTCAGGCGAGGATGTGGATAAGCCGGTCAAGGTGCTTTCAGGAGGTGAAAAGGCGCGTGTAGCCCTGGCAAAGATACTTATAAAGCCCGGTAACCTGCTTGTAATGGATGAGCCCACAAACCATCTTGACCTTGTCTCATCTGAGATACTCATAGATGCACTTGAAAAATACAGCGGCACACTCCTTTTTGTATCCCACAATCAGTCATTCATAAACCGGCTTGCTACAAAGATATGGGATATTAAGGATGGACATATATTCGAATACCACGGCACCCTTAAGGAATATTTTCTGCACCTTAAGGAGATGGAAGAGGGTGCACCTCCCCTTACTGTTAATCCAAATGGCAGGGAGAAGGAGCTTGTTGCTGCACCGGTTATTCAGGAGCAGAGGTTATCGGAAAACAAAAAGGATATAAGAAAGAAAAAGGCGGAAAGGCGCAAGGAAATAAACGCCGCACTTAAACCCATTGAAGAAAAGTGCACAAAACTTGAGGAAAAGATTGCTGCCCTTGAGGCAAGGGAAAAGGAGATATCAGGCATGCTTACAGACCCTGAACTCTTCAAGGACAGCAGCAAGAGTGTGCCGCTTTTAAATGAATTTAAAAAGTTGAAACATACCCTTGAAGAATCCATTTCAGAGTGGGAAAAGGCCCAGACCCGCATGGAAGAGCTAAAAGAAGAGATGGGGGTAGATGAGGAGTAATACATCCTTCACCGGTATTGTAAAAATTCTTCGATAGTAAGCTCGACATCTTTAATGATCTGTTTAAGCAGAATTGGTGAGATGTCTCTTCCAGTATGGAAGGGCACGGTAGTTCCACGGCCATCAGGATTTCGGTATTGCTGATGTGATCCTTTTTGTCTGATTAATTCAAATCCCAGTCTCTCAAGTATTGCAACAACTTCTTTAGGTTTTAATACAGGGATGTTCCCCATAATCAGGCTACCATAACATTTTGAGTTCCGATAAATTCACCTTCCATCTTTGGAGGTCCATCCTCCAGAAGCATTTCAATAACTTCTTTTAAATTATTATTCAGTTCATCCAGAGTTACACCTTGTGAATGAGCGCCAGGAAACCCTGGGACAAAACCGATATAAAGACCTGTTTCGCTACATTTTTCTATGACGGCAGTGAATGTTGCCATTTTGGGATCTCCATAAAAAGTAAATATAAATAAACATGCAGGAATATTATCATAATCCTTGCAAGTAGCAAAATATAAATTAATCGAGCCAAAGGGTCGCCCCCAATTTGCCTGGAATGGCCTGATATCAAACGAAGACTTAACCGGAGAATCCAGATATTGCTGACAGGCAACAGTATAAAAACCTTCGGCCTGTTTTTATGTAGTAATTGGATATATCTTTTTATCCTTCACCATAATATAAAGAATTATAACGATTTGAAATGATTCTGCACTGGTGAAAGAGGATTATATGAAATATTCAAATTGGAAAATAAAATGGGATAATATTTTTTTTGAATTTTTCTAATGAAAGAAAATCCTGTAAGTCCAATCAATATTATTGTATAAGTAGACCTGTTTCTCAAGAAGTCTTATTTTAACAACAGTTCAATTTTATTTTTTTGTGTTTGATAAACCCTGCAATGAAAGGAGCATATTATGAAAATCCTATGCAAATGTATTGTTCTATCTATGCTGGTGGTAAATTTTATGACTTTTAACAGTCTAATAGCAGACGAAGTTTACTTGAATAATGGTGACCGGATTACCGGAGAGATCGTGAATATGAATGGAGGCAAGCTTGTTATTAAAACCTCATATGCAGATGACATAGGCGTTAAATGGACTGAGATTGCCAATCTGAAAACAGATAAAGAGATAACACTTCTTTTAAGTGACGAGACTCTTATTCACGGAAATCCTCAGGGGATTGAACAGGGTAAAATAAAGTTTAATACCAGCAAGATTGCTGAACCTGTCTCTGTTTCAATGGTCGATATTGTCTCTGTAAATCCACCAAAGGAACCTCCTGTAAAGATAATGGCCAGGGCAAACCTGGGCCTGACATTTACAAGCGGAAACACCGAAAAAGATACAACACATTTTGATGGCGAATTTTCTGCAAGAACAGAAAAAAACAGATATACCGCCGGCGGCGCTCTGAACAGAAGCGAAGATAATGGCATAAAATCAGAAAGCAATTCACTTGGCTATTTAAAATATGATCATTTTCTGTCAGAAAAATGGTTTGCCTATGCCAATTCGCTTTTTGAGAAGGATAGATTCAAGGATCTAAGTCTCAGGTCTGTACTTGGTGTAGGTATAGGTCATCAGTTTTTTGAAACACCGGAAACAAATCTCTCACTTGAATCAGGGTTGAATTATGTTAGCGATGATTATATTGTTGCCCCGGATAATTCATACTCTTCAGGCAGGTGGGCAGTCAATTATGACAAGTTCTTTTACAACAAGGCCTTTCAGCTTTTTCATTTCCATGAAGGTTTTGTAAGCCTGGAAGATAGTGACGATATGTTTATAAAAAGCAGGACAGGTATCCGTGTCCCATTATATGAGAGTTTCAATGCTACCCTGCAATACAATATTGATTGGGAAAAGAGCCCGTCACCAGGAAGAGAAAAAACAGATAAGGCCCTGATGTTTACACTGGGGTATCAGTTTGGAAATTAAAAAATAGGCAGCAGTTATTGTGTCTGGTTGTGCCTCGTTCACACGGGATCGTAGGAACGAGGCAAGAAAAGAACCTGCAACTCAAAAGAGAATCCGAAAGAGGGGCAAAACATGGGCTTGCCTTTGGTATTGCTGAAAGGGTCATGAATAATCCCCATACTTTTGGTGAGGATGATCCGTGGTTTATTATTATAGAAGATGCGGGGCAACTCTGTGGAACAGCCATACGCACACCTCCCAATAGCCCTATACTCTCATATTTTTGCGGTGATATTGAGGAAATATTTTGCTTCATGGTTAAATCAATACACGAACTTGTCTCTGTCCTTCCGGGTGTTATTGGCGATAAAGAGATTGTGATACCTTTTGTGTCTGAATGGTGCACACAATACAAGACCAAAGTCACAAGAGAGATGACTCATCGCTTATACCGGCTCACAGAGTTGATAGAACCTGAATATACTGATGGCTTTATAAGGAAGGCTGTGCAGGAAGATGAAGGAATTGTAATCCAGTGGGCAACCGATTTTTACATGGAAGCCATGGGTGAAAAACTGACTGGCCATCAACGCCAGCTTTTTCGTGACCGGATTAATAGCGGAGATATTTACCTGTGGGACAATAAAGGCCCTGTATCAAAATTATTTATATGAAAATGGGATTCAGAGAGTACTGTGATTTAGCAAATTATACCTTTTCAGAGGCAAAATGATTCAATCTCTTGTTAAAAGAGGTCGTTGAAGAAACCAGTATCCGAATAATCACGCCGGAATTGATAAGGGAATTTCATCAGATGATCGAAAAAAATCTGGGTGAACATCTTGATGCCATACCAGGCAGATTTCGTAAAGACAGCAGGTCTGTAGGCGGATACCTCGCCCCTGACTACAGGGAGATTGACAATCTTATCGGAAGGCACTGTGACTGGTTGATGACTGAATTCCATTACCATAAAGGGCAGGATTTTCCTACTGCTGTTATACAGGCAATTGTCACCCATGTGTACATTGAATGGATACATCCATTTGGGGATGGCAATGGAAGGACCGGGCGTTTGCTTGAGTTCTACATTTTACTTCGTGGGGGCTTGCCAAATATTGTTTCTCATATCCTTTCAAATTTTTACAATGAAACCCGTCATGAGTATTACAGGCAATTAGATAACGCCCGCAAGAAAAGAGATTTGATAGAATTTATTACATACGCTGTCCAGGGATTCAGGGATGGCCTGAAAGAGAATTTATCATATATTCAGCAAAGCCAGTTTTATATCTTCTGGCAGCATTATATTTATGAGACTTTTGCTGGTGTAAACTATACAAAAAAAACCGCCTTTAAAAGAAAACGATCCCTAATTTTACAGATTCCTATTGGGGAAGAGTTGAGTGCTGATGAAATACTGAAATTGACGCCTGATATTACAAAAAACTACGCGACTGTTAACAGAGCCACTATTTTAAGGGACCTGAAGGAACTTTTTGATCTTAATCTGCTTGTAAAAAAGGGGAATAAATACCTGGCAAACACAATGATATTAAAAGCCATGCTGCCAGCTAAAAGAGCTTTTAACAAAATATGATTTCTGTGTAGGGATTAATATACTAATGGAACTAAATTTTTAGAACAGCTTATCAAACCGGTACCAATAAAAGGAGAACCATGAAAATTTACAGTTATAAAATATTAATTGTTCTTTGTTTCACCATGTTGTTTTCAGGGTGTGTCAGTAAAAAAGAAAAAATTAATGTATACCCCACACAAAATACAGATCAAGCGAAAAAATACTATTATGACTGTGTTAATGACATTAAAAATAACTATAAAGGTGGGCCGATTGATATCGATTTTACAAAGTTCAGATATGGGTACTTTCTAACTGTTCAAAAAGATATTCTAAATGAAAATAACACCCTTGAGAAAAAACTTGGGGATACCTTTTCAACCGAAGACTGGGAGGCTACTATAAAAGCTGCTGATAAATTATTAGATAAAAATTTTACCAGGATCAGGGCTCATATATTAAAATCATATGCTTATCATATGCTTGGAAAAGAATCCGAACTGAATTCTCGGATGTCTTCAGGATTGATCAATTCAATATTATCTTCTGGTGATGGAGAAACATTTGACACTGCCTTTCATGTCTTCAGGGTTGAAGAAGAATATGATATCTTAAAATCTCTCCAATTATTCCCATCGAAGCAAGCACTAACCGAAAACAATGGGGATATGTTTGATTACTTCGAGTGTAAAAATAGTAATGGCCAGCAATTCAAGGTGTATTTTAAAATAACTGAACATTTTAAAGCCTTGCAATCATAAGTTGAGAATAACAGTGAGAAATAGAAGTATCATGTTAAGGTGCATACTTTATGGGGGATATAATTGAACAGAACAGAAAATGCAGTAGATAAATTTAACCAGGGTTATGCCTGTTCACAGGCTATCCTTACTGAGTATTGTGAATTATTTGATCTTGATAATGAAACAGCCCTGAAGCTTGCTACCGGATTCGCTGCTGGAATGCGTAATGGTAGGACATGCGGGGCTGTTACAGGGGCATACATGGTTCTTGGTCTAAAATTTGGGGATCAAAACTGTGTAACTGCGGATGGCCGTAAAAAGGTATATGATGCTGTGGTTGAGTTTATAAATAGTTTTGAGCAGGGGTATGGCTCCACAGATTGTGAGAAGCTGCTTGGCTGTAATGTCGGGACTGCTGATGGCATGAAAAAAGCTAAAGAAGAAAATCTATTTTATACAATATGCCCAAAATTAATTAATAGTTCATCTGAAATATTAGAAACCATACTGAATAGTGTATACACATAAGCATTATTTTTTTGATAAAAGCTTTCAGCCATCAGCTTCAAGCTATCAGCTTTAAGAATTAAAACAAAGACTTGGCTGAACGCTGATCGTTGACCTCTGTAAGCTACATTTTGGGACTGGGAGATAATATTTTCATGCTACAAAACGACTCTCAATTAGTGGTAAGGGATATCCCGCTTTTACAGTTGGTATTTGGCATTCTTTTCGTCGGTGTAGGCGCTCTGGTAGTCTATTCAGGAGGGCCTCTTATTTTTGGGGCCATCTTTGCGGCTATTGGTTTGTGTTTCCTGCTTTTCAGCAGCATTATTACCATCACGGCAGACCGTATGACACAAACATTTAACATCAATTGCCGCTCTCCTTTTCGCCACACATTAACGCAGTTACCTTTTAACGAGATCGATGGAATAAATGTGGAACGCAGAGTTAGTAGCAACAGGAGAGGCTTTACATACCGGTTGACCTTGTTGCGTAAGGATGGAGAGATTGTTCCATTCCGGGCAACCACTACCACTGGCTGGAAAGGGAAGGAGCGACAGGCAGAACAACTGCGCGAATTCTTAGGGATTAAATATACAAACCGCATACCTTCCGGCATCCTGCCAAGAGACTTTTCTCGGCTATACGAAACACATGAGACAAACGGTGTTCAGTGGCAAATTGAACCGATGTATACAGCCACCTCTTCTGTCCCTACAGGGGCACGCTGGCATTCCCCTGACTTTAAAACCCCCGGCATTTTTCTATTTGTAGCACAAAAGGCCGAAGGCCAATCATCGCAAGGGTTCCTTGCATCTCTGGGTAGTATGTTTATCAGGCAGGCCCTCTCCCTCCATGGTTTTTCGGTGGAGGATACACCTGGCCTTCAACAGGCTAAAACCCTGGCCCCGCTTGAACCAGCTCTCGAACGCCACTTCATGGCCTACACCAATTCCCCGTCTGAGGCTAACAAATTGCTGAATTCGACAGTCGCAGCACAGCTTGTTAGTTGGTCAGAGCGCTATCCGTTGAAACAATTACAAAGAAGCTCATGTAACGGTCAGCTAATGATGCTATTTGGGCCTAATGGAGTTTTTCTGGTCACAATGAGTCTCGGCCAGTCCAGCCAGGTGTATGAACTGATCTCAATGGGAGTGGAACTGGTTAAAACTCAGAACGCTGGTTAATCGAAGCATAGGTTTTAAAAGCCGGGGCTAATTTCATTAGGTATGAATAGACTATGAATAATATCAGTTAATGAATGGATGAAATATTATTGTGAATTATCCGGCAAAGAAATTAAGGCACATTCAACTCACATGAAGATAATAAACAAAATTAAGGAGAGACATATTCTGGCGTCGCTATCTGAAAATAATAGGATCATATCCTGCGGGCTTGGTGTTCTATCTGATGGGTTATTCGGTCTATTCGATATCGTGACCCATCTTAAGCATAGAAATAAAGGGTATGGATATAAGCTGATCAACGGCATGTTACACTGGGCTCTTGAAAATGGGGCTTCTTCATCTTATCTGCAGGTAATAGCGGAAAACACCCCTGCTATTGGATTATATAAAAAGCTAGATTACGAAATTGCCTATGGGTATCATTATAAAATACAGAATTATAAATAATTACCATTATGACATATCAGGATGAGACACCACATTATTTATGGAGCATAAAATTTTCTTTTTATTGCTGTGAGGTGATAAATTGTTCGGCAGCCGCAGCCAGGAGCTCGGATCGCTTCATCCCGTGTTTTCCCCTGTAAACATCTACATCATTCAGAAGTGATTCAGGAAAAATCACATTAAAGCGTATTTTAGGTTCAATGATATTCTTGCTTTTCGGTTTTGGAATAGGTTTCCCATGTTTTTTGGCGGTTTCAATCCATAACTTCATGGCTGTCTCTACCTCCTTAAGTGCCTCTTCGGGAGTTTCCCCGAAAGCGGAACATCCTTTAAGCTCCTCTATTTCAGCTATATAGTCACCATCGCCTTCAGGATCGGGGAAAATTTTTACTGTATACTCCATGATTATTCTCCATCAATAATTTTAATTGCTTGTTTTACCTGGTAAGTTTTTGCTGTACCATCTTTTTTTTTTTGGATATTAATAGGTGTCTCTATATCAGGATGTACAAAAATATGATGACTCCCATTTACACGATCAAGAGAGAATCCATTGTCTTTAATCCATGTTACAAGCTCCTGGAATTTAATATTTTCTGGATTTCTTCTGATCTTTTGATTTAATTTATCTTTTTTTGACATCAATTAAGGTTTTTTTTCTATTATTGTTCTTAATTTTAGTGTGTATTTACACATATGTCAAAAAAATTATATCGTATTATGTTCTTTAATGAATAAAAGCTCGGAAGGTCACAAATCATGAGCATCAAACAAAACATTCTCATGGTAAAAAGGAATGAGTTGTAAATAAAATAGGAGCACATATGAATGATAAAATTCATGCTGTTACCGGTGCCTTTGGCTATTCAGGGAAATACATCGCTAAAAAACTGATTAATGAAGGGCAGAAAGTAATTACTCTCACAAATTCTCTGGGTCGTAATAATCCTTTTGGAGATAAGATAAAGGTTTATCCATTTAATTTTGATGAACCGGCAAAACTGGAAGAAACCCTTAAAGGTGTTTCTGTTCTCTATAATACCTACTGGGTCAGGTTCAATCACAAAACCTTTACCCATGCTGATGCTGTGCGTAACACCGAGATTATGTTTAATGCTGCTAAAAAAGCAGGGGTAAAAAGAATCGTCCACATAAGCATAACAAACCCGTCACTTGATTCTCCCCTCGAATACTTTAGCGGCAAGGCCCGCCTGGAAAATTCTTTAATTGAAAGCGGGATCAGTTATGCTATCCTGAGACCAACAGTCCTTTTTGGCAAAGAGGATATATTGATCAATAATATAGCATGGGGGTTGCGTCACCTCCCTGTATTTGGGGTTTTCGGAGACGGCCAATATAAGATGCAACCCATTTATGTAGAAGACCTTGCTGATCTGGCAATCAGGTGTGGTAAGGGAGATCAGAGTGTTATAATTGATGCAATAGGACCTGAAACATTTACGTATCGAGAATTGGTAAAGAGGATTGGTGAAATTATAGGAAAGCAGAGGCCTGTTATATCAGTGCCGCCTGCAATTGGTTACCTTTCAGGCTGGATCATTGGCAAGATTGTAAACGATGTTATGATCACAAAAGAAGAGATAGAAGGCCTGATGGCAAATCTTCTGTATGTTGATTCTCCCCCAGCAGGCACTACAAGGCTTACAGACTGGGCTAAAAAACATTCTGATACACTGGGATTAAAATACACAAGCGAACTTGCAAGGAGAAGGGACAGGGGGTCTGCATACAAAAGCAACTGATACGCATGTTATATACAGTAAAATAAATGAAGGAAGAATCAGGCAATGACTATTGAAGATAACAAAAAGATTGTACAGCAATACATTGAGGCGGCAAACACCGGAAAGGTGGATAACCTGGGTGAATATATCTCACCGGACTATATTGAAACCCTTGATCCTGAGAGGAAAAAGGTCGGGGTGGAGGGGGCCAGGCAGCATATTACAGGAGTGCGAAAGACCTTTCCTGACCTGCATCTGACCATAGAAAAACAGATAGCAGAAGGAGAGTGGGTTGTATCATGCATCACAGCCAGGGCAACACACCTTGGCGGCGAATGGCTCGGTATGAAACCAACCGGTAAACAGGTTGAGATTACTACTGTTAATGTGGATAGGATTATAAATGGCAAGATAGTGGAGCATGGTGGTGCTGCCAATATGTTTGAGGCATTGCTCGGGGTAGGAGCTATTAAGGTTGTCTCTGAATGAACTTTAACCGCTATTATTAGATATGAAATTACTGATCACGATAGTTATTCTTACGCTATGTATACAGTCAAATAGTTTGGCAGATGAATGTGTGATCCTTTTACACGGCCTTGCAAGGAGCAGCAGCTCATTTAACAGGATGGAATCAGTGTTAAAGGATAATGGGTATTTTACAGTGAATTACAATTATCCTTCCAGAAAATACAGCATTGAAAAGCTGGCAAAAGATTCCATTGATAATGCCCTTGCCCAATGCCCGGCCAATGGCAGGGTTCATTTTGTAACCCATTCTCTGGGCGGCATCCTTGTCAGGCAATACTTAAGTACCGGGAAAATAAAAAACCTGGGCAAGGTTGTTATGCTCGGGCCGCCTAATAAAGGCAGTCAGGTGGTTGATAAGCTAAAAAATGTACCCGGGTTTGAGTTTATAAACGGGCCTGCAGGTAGACAACTGGGTACAGACAGCATGGGTATACCTGCGAGGCTCGGGCCGGCAGAGTTTGAGGTCGGGATAATTGCAGGCACTCGCAGTATAAACCCCATCTTATCATCAATGCTGCCGGATCCTGATGATGGCAAGGTGTCTGTTGAAAATACTAAACTCGCTGGTATGGCTGATCACATAACATTACCTGTTTCACACCCCTTTTTAATGAAAAATGATGAGGTGATAAAACAGGTTATTTATTTTTTACAAAACGGGAAATTCATTAGGAAATAATAGGCTGGAACCCCGCCCTTCTAATAAGAAAATATCTGAAGCCTGGCAATCCTTGAAAAATGTGCAGTATTCCTGGTAATAATAGGGATATCATGTGTTATGCATATACCTGCAATAAGGATATCTGAAAAGTAATCAATAATTACATCGGTATCTGCAATTACGATTTTTTCCAATTTTTTCTCAGCTCTTTAATATTTGCTTTTATTTCCTCTGCTTCGTTTCTCCAACTCCCTTTCATGGCAAGAATATTATTTTTAAGTTCGATGTTTTTTCCCTGTTCTTTAATGTAATGCTCCAGTGCATCTTCAATAATTTTTGAATACCCTCGCAGACCTTTTTGGGCAGCAATAGAGAGCAGTGAACTCCGATGGTTATCCGATATTTCAATTGTTGTTCGTATAAAATACCTCCATATCATTCAAGTACTCTAGTATTTAAATGCCTGGAAGTCAAATCTGGGTTAGTATTGAATGTTCTAGCAAAAGTACTTTGCCTTTTACTCTAGTTATTATGTCCTTCAAAGAAAGGCGTCCCGTTTAGCTCTTCTAGTTTTTCTGCTATTCTGATTTTATCATAATCAAAAGCTATCCGAAAATTTCACCCCTTTCAATACTCTTGGTGCTTTGAGCTTTGAGCTTTGAGCTTTGAGCTTTCAGCTTTGAGCTTTCAGCTTTGAGCTTTAAGCTTTCACTCCTCCCTGTCATAATGGGAAGTGAGCATCACCTCAACCCATGTAACAGGTTTACCAACCCTTTTGAAAACAAGCGGGCAGTGTGATAATCCAGCCGGAACAGTTACTATTGAAGGTTTATTAATTATCTGGGGTTCCCCTTCCATATAAAAAACAATATCCGCATCAAAATCATATTTATCTTTTGGGTTACTACCGAAAAAACACATCACATGCGGGAAGTCGTGTACATGAGGCGCCCTTTCATCCCCTTCCGGGTCTGCCTCTGTTATGACAGAGTATAAAATCTGGCAGTCAACCCCGAGTTTATCAGGGCTCGCAAGGAATCCCTCAAATATCTCCCCGGTGTGCAGTTTACCTTTTGGTGTCTCAAGTATGTATTTTCTGTATTTTGATTCAGCCATTCTATTCAATCCTCCCTTTGCTATTGTTGATGATAACCTGCTTAAACATAAGATATATTTCTACAATATTTCATCAATCAGTTCACTGACACGACCTGTAAAATATAAAGGGATTGAAAGCAGGCGATATTTTACAGGTTGCCCTGAAGTTGTTTTCAGATCAACATCTTCAACCCTTGGAGTATTAGAATCTATTCGTACAGCAAGCTCCAATTTTTTTTCCGCCATGAATTGATGAAGTGATTTCATCCCTCCTGCTGTTCCTGATTTGACTTCTACAGGAATGATTTTATCAGCATGTTGAATAATATAATCTATTTCACCGAGTCTTCCCCCTGTCCTCTGCCAGTAAAAAAGTTGAGGATCAGTTGAAACTGCCTGGACAGACCTCAATTGCTGTCCGACAAACTGCTCAGCTATCCCGCCCTTATTGGTGAAAATTAATTCCTTTGTCTTTGTCGGTTTTACCGATGATAAGCCAAGTTGCGCAGAAATTAGGCCGACATCAAGCATGAGCGCCTTGAAAAATTTTTCATTGGATTGAGCGCCCAGAGGAAGTCCGTTCCCGCTAGTGTGTGCAATCAGAGAACAGACCCTTGCCTGAAATAATAATGTCAGAGACTTTTTAATAGCATGTGCCTGTATACCCGGATCAACACGGCTGTAAATAAACTTAGTCCCAAGCTGCTGCGCCACAGAAAGCATTATTTTATTTAGAAGCCTGGCGTCAATGTCCCCGCCAAATTTATAAAAATCATCCCTGTATGTAGAGAGTAGATCGTGCAGTACCTTGATACATGCCTGCAAATCGTTTGTATCTATCCAGGTTTTAACAGCCTCAGGCATACCTCCTGTAAGGCAATACTGATGATACAGCCCCATACACTTTTCATGGATTGATTGAGGTATCGTGCTTTTAACCTCAAATTCAATGATTCTCTGATAAAGCTGCTCATTTCCTGAAGCAAGAATAAATTCAAAAAAAGACATTGGTTCAAGATACAGATATGTAATACGGCCCACAGGCATACTGTACCTGGATTTTGATAACGCAAATTCAAGCAGTGATCCGGCAGCAATAATTGGAAGCTCTGGCTTATCTTCCTTAAACCAGCGTAGTTTTGCAAATAGCTCAGGGGCAGCCTGAATTTCATCGAGAAAAAGGCAGGAAGACCCTGGATCAATCTTTATACCAAGATCAGCCTCTATATTTTTAAGAGTTTCCAGCGGGTCATCAGGTGAAAAAAGATCGGCTTTGCCTGGAAATTTTTCAAGATTCAATTCGATTAAGCGAAGGTTATTATGTTCTGCAAAAGCACGTACAAGCCATGTCTTTCCGGTCTGACGCGCTCCACGAATAACCAGGGGTTTCCGGTTGTGACTCCCAAGCCATGCATTAAGTATAGTTGATGCAAAACGATCCATGCTTTATTTTATATACCTTAATTTAATATCAGCAAAATAACTATGTCGATCTATTATGAAAATAACAATAAAACAACGCGTTGATTTTGTCAATTATATATATTTTAACGCTATGAATTGGTAGTCATACGAGCAGATTTCCGGGCCTTTGCTTTTCTATTTACATAAAAGATAAGTATCCTTATGAGGGCAAACCCCGCAATAAAGGGAATAAAGAACAGGACAGGGTTTTTTGTGCGCATATAGACAATCCCGCCAATCAGAAAAGCAGCGCCTATAATCACTGACCCTATATAATCATAAACCTTAAAATCAAAATCACCCGGCTTTTTTACAAAGGATATAAAACGCATGATTCGAAAGCGTCTTGAAATCAATATAATCAGGGCTCCTATAAGGGTGGAAACAAGGGATATGACCTTTACATGTTCAAACCTTGCCTCAAGTATCATGGGGAATAGTATCCCCACAATACCTACAAAAATAATAAGCACTATTATTATGCTGATTAAAAAACTTATGATCTTCCGCACTATGGGATGTTCAAAGATGTTCTTCATAATGAATGGTCTTTTATTATTAGTGAGTATTTAACATACATTTACAAGCAAACAATAGTTACGCATTATCAAAAAGTATCACCCCTGTGTCAACAGCTTTTAACTTACCTTTTTAAATCATGTTCTTTGGAATCTTGCACCTTTTTTTTGCATACAGCCAGAACAGGCTGCTTAAAATACCTAAGATTACGTTAATGGCGCCAAGAACTACAATCCGGTTACTCCAGTCCATTGAAATAATCACAAGGCCAATGCTACCGAATGTCCCCATAAAACAAAACATCAGAGATGATGCCGAACCAGTGTTTTTGTCCTGCTGTTCAATCATTATATTCATGGATGGTGGCCTTTGCAGCGCGAATGCTGCACTGCCTACAGCTATGGACGCAAGAAAAAGAGCAGGGTGTAATTCACCAATAAAAATAGTGAGGATACCGCTTACGATGCTTAGAACAAAGCTTAATGTTATAAGCTTAATTGGTTTGATAATTTGCGAGATACGTATGTATGCAATAGCAGCAAGGACACTTAAGGCGGCATTTGCTGCAAAATAATAGCTGTATGCCTGCTCGCTAAGGCCAAAAGTATTTTGAAAAATAAATGATGAAATGCCGACAAAGGCCATCATACCCAGGGGAGCAAGGGCAAATAGTACTACAAGTCTTGCAAAGGAGGGGTTGAAAAGCACAACAAAGAGTTTTCCCATTGAACCAACTATACTGTCTTTCGAAAGATCATGATTGGTCTCTTTGTAGAAGAAGGCAAACACCAGGGTAATAACCCCCAGTAAGGTAAGGACGAAAAAGGCGCCTCTCCATGAGGTAAAAGCGAGTATCCATGCACCTAATATAGGCGCTGTCACAGGCACAAAACCGGTTAATGCACCGATAATAGCAAATGCCTTTTCCTTTTTTTCAGGCTCAAAGAAATCCTTGATAATAGCTGAAGAGACCGCCATGCCTCCTGCGCAGCCTATTGCCTGAAACAGCCTTGAGACAATTAGAAAATATATGTTTATACTGATTGCACAGGAAATACTTGCAAAAATATAAAGCGTCAGAGATACCATAATAACAGGTTTACGCCCGAATTTGTCTGACAGAGAACCAAAAACCAGCCCGCTGATACTGATGATAAAAAAGAAACCGGACATTGTGAGGTTAACCAGCTCAATGGTAGTGTTTAGCTGTTCCTTTATTGAAGGAAGCGCAGGCATATACATGTCTGTGGCCATCATGGGAAAGGCTGTGAGTATAGAGACAAACACCATCATGACCCCTACACTCAGCTGTCTTGAATTATTCCTATTATGATTAATAGATATATATTCATTACTCATATTTGACTCCGAAAAAAACAAACCGACCTGTTGTTAAAAGTGCTGCCGGAGTATCTGTATTTATTTTTTTGATAATGCATTAACAGCTGGTTAGCATAAAAATAAAGATGTAAAACAAAAACTCTTAATATGGGAACACCCTTTATAGAAAAGATATTCTTTATCGGCTGTTATTAGCTCTAAATTATTAATAAAACTCAAAATACCGGGAAGGAGTATATGTGATACACTGAAAAGTGTCAATAACGAAGAGAGTTTTAGTCTGAATTTAAAAATGAGAAATGGACAAAATAAAGCTTATAAACTATTATCCTTATCATTTGACCCGATTAAACAATCTATAAAATGGAGGCATATCATGAAAAATACCATTAAAATATTAACCCTTATATTGTTTCTTTTGTTACCAGTAAACACCTTTGCACAGGGAGGATTTGAGATGGATACAATAAAGACTTCACAGGGAAATCTGGAGATCACATTTATCGGTCACGGCACACTCATGTTTTCATTCAATGGCAAGATCATTCATGTAGACCCCTGGACCAGTTTCACCGATTACAAAGATATGCCCAAGGCCGATATAATCCTTGTTACACATGAGCACTTTGACCACCTTGATAAAAAGGCCATAGATACCCTTAAAAAGGATGGGACAGAGATCATTTCAAATGAGGCAGGCATTAAACAGATCGGTGAAGGTACTGTTATGAAAAACGGGGATACAAAGAGCCTGGCTGGTTTTAAGATAGAGGCGGTACCTGCCTATAATATAGTGCATAAAAGGGATGCAAATAATCCCTTTCATCCAAAGGGGGTAGGCAATGGTTATATAATTATATTTGGTGATAAAAGGGTATATGTGGCAGGGGATACTGAAAACACGCCTGAAATGAAGACAATAAAGGGGGTTGATATTGCATTCCTGCCCATGAACCTCCCCTATACGATGACCCCTGAAATGGTGGCAGATGCTGCAAAGGTGTTAAAACCCGCTATCCTCTATCCATATCATTATGGAGAAACAGACACCTCAAAGCTCGTTGATCTATTAAAGGATGAAAAGGGTATAGAGGTGAGGATAAGGAAGATGAAATAAAAGCAGGGCGTATCCGCCTTCGCTAAAAGCTACGGCAGGACAGGGGGCGCAGGGTTCAGGGCGCAGGGAAAGACCTTGAACCTTGTGCCCTGCGCCTTGAGCCCGAAAAACAATCAGTCAGTTAAGCAGGAGTGAATCCTCCATTAAGTCTAAACTCCTCTTTACCTAATATATCATGCAGGTGCAGGATGCCCCTGAGTCGCTTTTCATCATCGATTATTACAAGGTGTGTTATCTGATAAAGCTCCATTATGCTTAAAGCCTCTGCTGCTGATATGTTTTCATCAATCGCCCTCGGCGAGGGGGTCATGACCTCATCTACAACAAGAGAATAGATGTTTTCCTGCCTCATGAGGGCCCTTCTCAAATCACCATCAGTCAGTATCCCTGCAACACGCATTTCTTCATCCACAACCACTGTAACACCGATATTCTTTGAATCTATCTCAACAATGGCATCATAAACTGATGTCCCTGTTTTTACTGTTGGCACACTATCCCCGGTAAACATGACCTCTTTAACCTTTGTACCCAGCCTTTCACCAAGGGTGCCTCCAGGATGAAACCTTTTAAAATCCTTTTGCCCGAACCTCCTCATTTTCATGAGGACAACGGCCATGGCGTCCCCCATAGCAACAGCGGCGGTTGTGCTTGTTGTAGGCGCCATTGTCTCAGGGCATGCCTCCCTTGAAACCTTTACGTCAATAACAACATCGCTCATACGGGCCATTGGCGATTCAGTATCGCCTGTAAGGGATATTATTCTTGCGCCCATATCCTTTTTTATCATGGGCAGGATCTTGTTTATCTCATGGGTATGCCCACTGTTTGATATTGCAAGCACAACATCATCCCTTGTTACCATACCCAGATCACCATGAAGTGCCTCTGCCGGGTGCATAAAAATGGAGGGGGTCCCGGTGCTGCTCAGGGTAGATGATATCTTTCTGCCAACAAGCCCTGACTTACCAATACCGGTAATTATTACCCTTCCCTTTGACTTCACCATTAACTGTACAGCCTTTTCAAACTCAGGACCGACCTTGTCTATCAGATCAAGTATACCCTGCGCCTCTATTTTCAGCACATCTTTTGCCTGTTCTATTATTGTATCCATCTTTTCCTTCTAAAAAATACTCCGTTTTCAATAGGTTACCTCAATTGTAACCAGGATGAAATCTTTATCATGATAACAGATGCTTCACAAGGATTAATTTGAAGGGGTAGTTCACTAACAAGAACACCAGTAGAGAGGCATGCCTCTACAAGGTGGTAAAAAACCCCTGCCAAAAGATATTCAATTACATCGAAATTGCAGTATTACACTGTATGTTGACGTGTAGGTGTGGATTTTATCTTTTCCCCAAATAAACAATGTGTTATTCATCTACCGGATTGAATTAAATTCATCACCTGGAGGGATACATGGTCAGCAAGAGTTATCTGGATGGATTTATTCCCACCGGAGTAAAGCAAAATGAATGTATGAAATGCGGTAGATGCCTTCAAAAATGTCCGGTTATGAAAATGGAGCATGAAGATGTAGCAGATCATTGAGAGAGAAATTCATGGCGTGAGTTTTAAATGCCACGGCTGTAATTCACATCTAACAGCTGAGGTAGAAGGGACGAACATCAACCCCCATCTTGCCATGGATGATATTCTTGAGGCATTTGGAGGGTAGACTATAGATGAAAGAGTAGTGTAATTGCTCCTAAATATATGTTTTCCCCTCTTTATATATGAGTTTTCCTTTTGATAAAATCTCACTTACGAATTCATCTATTTCATTGACAGCCGTATCATAAATTGATTGAATCCGGTTATTAAGACCATTATTTTATTAATAAAATTAAGGGGGGATGAGTATGAAGACTGAAATTACGCGAAGACGAATGTTGCAGATAGGTGGCGCTGCTGTAGGAGGAGTGATCCTGAGCAGTGCAGACCGGATTGTCAGGGCAGACGCTCCAAAACCTGCTCAGTGGGTATGGAAACCCATTAAACCCGAATCTATCCAGGAAAGGGCATATCAGTCAGCATGGGCTAAGATCGGCTGTATGTACGGTATTGTAGAGTCAATTATAGGAACGCTGACTGACAAATACGGCGCCCCATACAATACGTTCCCGGTTGCCTCAACCGTTTATGGCAGTGGGGGCATAGGCGGAGTTGGCTCCCTTTGCGGGACAGTAAACGCCGGGGGCCTTCTTTTTGGCATCTTTGTAGAAAAACAGGAAGATCTCTTTGCTCTCTGTAATGAACTTTCCCTGTGGTATGAAAAAACAGCAATGCCCATTTATAAGCCTGTTAAACCGAATCAGGATATCCCGATTGTCACCTCAGTATCAGGGTCAAATCTTTGTCATATCTCCTGCACAAAATGGTCAAATGCCTCAGGTCATAAGCTGATGACAATGCCCCATTTTGAACGATGCAACCGTATGGTGTCGGATGTGGCAATGAAGGTGGTTAGCATGCTCAATGATTACGCAGCAGGCAAGATAAAATATTCAGAGACCCTGAATGATTTTTCAAAAGGATGCTTAGCATGTCACGGGCCAGAAAAGGATAAAGGGAATGTTTCAGCCAATATGTCATGCGACACATGTCATGAAAACCCGCATTAATATCTATATCATGAAGTAGGGCTATAAGAGAGCAGGGAACCATTAAAGGATAAGGAGAGTGCCATGAATATTCACGATTACCCGATTACACCAAGAGAAAATTATCTGCGGCTCATGAAAAATGATGATCCTCAATATCTCTGTAATGAACACCTCTATACAAATGGTTTTTTCTTTGATGCCATACTGCTCTCATCACCTCAGCGGGTTGAAGGTGAGACTGTAAAAGACAGCTGGGGGGTATCTTGGAAATGGTTAAAGGGACATTTTGCAGCCAACCCATATATAACAGATGAAACCAAGGTGATAAAGGATATTACCAGGTGGGAAAAGTATGTAGATGTGCCCTGGCCCTCAAAAATAGCAAAGAACTGGGAAGAGTCAAAGGCCCGCGCAGATGCATTTGACAGGAAGAACCAGCTCCTCATGTGCGTCTGTTTTGGCGGTCTTTTTGAGATGTCCCATCACCTTATGGGGTTTGAAGATGCCCTCATGAATTACCTGGCAGAACCTGAGGCCATGACAGAACTTCTCACCGTGATTGCTGATTACAAGATAGAGTATGTGAGGCTGCTTATCGATAACCTTAACCCTGACATGATCCATTTTCATGATGACTGGGGTAATAAACGAAGCCTTTTCATGTCGCCTGAGACATGGCGCAAAATGTTAAAGCCCCATTATGAGCGCATCTACGGGTACATAAAGTCGAGAGGTGTGCTCATACAGCACCATGCTGACTGTGTATGCGCCCCCATAGTAGAGGATATGGTAGAGCTTGGAATCGATGTGTGGCAGGGGATAATCCCGCAGAATAATATCCAGGATGTTCAGAAGAGGGTAAAAGGCCGCATGGCCCTTCAGGGTGGTATAGACGGCGCTGTATTTGATTTTAAAGACTGGAATGAGGCGAATGTGCGCAAAGAGGTGCGCAGGGCCTGTGATGATTATACCCCTGCTGGCCATTTCATACCCTGTATCCCGAACGGCGTACCTCTTACCCCGGGCATCAATGATGTTGTTGTAGATGAAATAGACACCTATGGCAGGGATTTTTTCAAGCGGTTAAAAGGAAAGGGCTCTTTATAAAAAACAGAAAGATAAAATCAGTGCTTTTTCAATTCCTCTTTTATAGCCATCCCCAGGGTTTGGAGCATAAAGGGTTTTTTAATAAATTGACCTGCTCCAAGCCGCATGGTTTGCTTTACATCTTCTGTCTCCGCAAATCCGCTTACAATAACAGCCTTCTGTGAGGGGTTGATCTTTTTTATCCTCTCATAGGTCTCCCTGCCATTTATTCCGGGGTCCATAATCATATCCAGGATAATTAGATCCACTGAGTTTTCTTTAAGGTATTCCACGGCCTCTTCACCGCTGCACACGGTATGCGCTCTGTAGCTGAGTTTTTCCAGCATCCTGCATGTGATCTCCCTCTGACTTTCTATGTCATCAACAACAAGTATCTTTTCACCCTTTCCAAGCAGAGTGTCTATGGGTATTTCAATATCCGCATCTGACATCTCCTCTCTTGTTATGGGAAAATACATATCAAAGGAGGAGCCTCTATCATCACTTGTCACATTGATATACCCTTCATGCTCCCTCATCACATTCCACACTACAGCAAGACCCAGACCTGTGCCGCTTCTGCCCATAACCTTTTTGGAATAGAAGGGCTCAAATATCCTGCTAAGATCGGTTGGCGCTATCCCTGTGCCATTATCTGATATGGTTAATACAGCATATTCCCCTGTCTTCACATCGTCATACCCCTTAAGCGGACGGTCAAGATACCTGTTTGAGGTGGATATTATGACACTCCCTGACTCCTCGATCGCATCGGAGGCGTTTGAAACCAGGTTCATCACTATTTTTCTCAGGTGTATATATGAGCCGTTTATGTTCAAGAGGGAGTTGTCCAGTTTATATTTGAATGTGATACCAGGGTTATGCGCTTCAACATTCCTGAACTCAGGTGATTTGATATAGTCATTAATCAGGCTGTTAAGGTTTACAGTCTTTTTCGGTGTTGCTACACTGCGGGCAATGGTTAAAAGGTCCTGCACAATTGCAACCGCCCTCTTTCCGGACTCCATCATGGTAGTAATAGGTTTTCTGAGATTACTCTCCTGGGGCAGGTCCATAAGAAGCAGTTCAGGATAACTAACTATGCCTGAAAGGACATTGTTAAGGTCATGCGCCACACCGCCAGCCAGAAGGCCTAACGATTCCATCTTCTGTGATCTGTGCAGTTTTTCCTCTAATTTTTGTTTATCCTCCTCTGCATTTTTACGATCTGTAATGTCTACCATGGTCTCCAGCGAATAGCTCATGGCGCCATCTTTATAGATCGGGGTTATGCTTATCTCTGACCATGCATATTCCCCACTCTTTTTCCTGAAACGCCTTTCACTGGTTTTGACCCCCATGGGAAACTGTTTTTTCTTTTCCTCAAGTGTACCATATGCAGGGTCATCTACCCACCAGGGGTATGGGATTTTATGGCCTATTATTTCTGAAGAGGAATAGCCTGTCATCTTTTCAAAATATGGATTTACATACCTGATTGATGTATCAGGGTCCAATACCATTATTGCATTTGGTGAATTATCAAGCAGGCTTGTATTGAATTCATTACTCTCCCTGAACGCTGCTTCACTCTTTTTATACCCGGTTATGTTCCTTGTGATCTCAATAAAACCTGTTACCCCATCACCATTTTTTACCGGGCAGAATATGGTCTCAAAAAAGGATTCTCCTGTATCTGTTACAGCAGATGATTCTTCCTTGAGTTTTTCACCTTTCAATACCTTTTCACGAAGCATGTCCCATCTCTTTACCAGTTCAGTGGGGCCGGCCTTATAGGGCTGCATGTCCGGTTTGATATCCTGTTTCAGAAGATTTTCCATTACATCCCTGTAACTATTGTTATATGCGAGGGGATTACCCTCATGGTCACATATTAAAATAAAATCATCTGTATACTGCATCAGGGTGTCATAGTGTTTACAGCTCTGATTAAGCCTGCTGATTTCATCAAGCAGATCGATTTCCTTTTGATTCTGTGCCTGAATAACATTTTCAAGCTCCTTTAGCCTCTTTTCCAACTCAATAATATCCAGCTCTTTTCCCATTTGAAAACCTGTTTAATGTTTATATGGTATTTTTTGATGATTAGGTTTTAATTCCCTTTTGAGCCATTGCGCGGGAAAATATAGAGATAAGAGGATTTTACGGCTGAAAAGTTAAGGTAATATAATTAATTACTTAGAAAATAGCAATATTTTGAAATTTTATTTTATATACCTTTGATCTAAGTCAAAGACTGCAATCCAGGGCTGTAATATAAATGACTTTATAGTTGATCATCCACATGGAATATAGATGTGGGATCAAAAACAAGATTATAGTAAAGAGCAAGATTAAGATTAAGATTAAGAGCAAGAGAAAGAGTTAGAGTATAGGAGGCAAGTATGACACTTACAAAGATAGGTAATGACACGAAGTCACAGAAGAAAACAGGGTTAAAGGGAGGCGAACCGGCCCATATTGATAGTTTAATAGAATATGGTGAAGATGCAGTTGTAAGCCGTACACTGGTTGAAAACGATGCAGGCACAGTCACCCTGTTTGCCTTTGATGAGGGGCAGGGGCTGAGTGAACATACTGCCCCCTTTGATGCCCTTGTGCAGATTGTAGATGGTGAAAGTGAGATCATTATTGGAGGGGCATCAAACAGGGTCAAGAATGGAGAGCTAATATTAATGCCTGCAAATATCCCCCATGCACTAAGGGCAACTAAACGTTTTAAAATGATACTGACCATGCTGCGGAAAAGGCCTGCATGAGGAGTTATATATCAAAGGATAACCATTTAAAGGATCGCTGGAAAAATTCTTTCTATTCTGAAGGTTGCCAAATCTCAATATGGTGACCTTCAGGGTCTTCAAGATAAAAAAGCCTTGCACCCCAGGGGTGATTTTTTACTTTGGTCGGTTTAATCCCTGCATTCATGGCATATTCATATGCAAGTTCTATATCGTCAACCTCAAGTGTAATAATTATCCCCTTACCTTTGCAGCTTTTCATTTTTGCCCGATTTTCATCTGCGACACTTAATCTTGCAGAAGGGGAGAGTATGAATTCAAAAAACCAGTCATTGGAAAAATTAACCGGAAGGCAAAGAGTATCCCTGTAGAAGGAAACCGTGGTTTCCCAGTTTTTGCAGTAAAGGATAATGTTTGAGGTTTTAAGGTGTTTATACATGGTATTTTTATAAGTGGCCAGTTAAAACCAGCCTGCTCAGTAGAGTGGTTGGAAAATATAAAAACTCCTATACCCACTCGCCCAAGCCAGACTGGTAAATATCTGGTACAAGATTAATGACCTGAACTTTTTTTATACAAATAATGAACCAAAAGTCCATGAATGATCTTCAAAATGGCTCTTAAAACACTCATTGCATAAAAATGCAGAACCATCTTTACAGCCGAACCCGATAAGACAGTCAAAGGATGCGCCATCTTCAGATTTAATCTCTGATGTCCATTCACGTTCTTTACAGATAGCACACTTACTCTTTAATATCTCTTTGTAGTTACCTTTTGATTTGTTTGCCTCAACATAATCTTCTCTTTTAATTCTTTTAAAATTCATCTTCTTTACTCCTTTCATTTAAAATTGTTATATAGAGACATCAGTTGAACAACTCTAAATCAGCCCTATCCCCCTGTGTTTATCTGCGATAGCCTGGGCAAGTTTATCAATGGCAAGTAAATCGGCCTCTTTTGGCAGACCCTTGCACAGTACAGGCTCAATCACCTCAACCTTGAGGTTTGGGATCATGCCTGCAAGTGTTTCTACTGTCTTACCGCCCCATTCGTATGAACCGATAATGGAAAGGAATTTTGTCCTTGGCCTTATGGCATTTGCAAGAAATGCTGCATAGGCGGCGACCGGATGGGGCCCGGCCAGTACAGTGGGCGCACCCACAACTATTGTAGCTGCATCCACAAGAGACATGGCTAGCTTACCTATATCGGTGACTGCCAGGTTAAAAAGATCAACGCTTACACCATGTGCTGTAAGCCCTGATAAAAGCCTCTCAACCATTACCCTTGTGCTGCCGTGCATGGATATAAAGGGCAGAGAGACCAGGTTTTTCGGCCCTCCAGTTACCCACTCTTTATATGCATCCATGATCCATTGCGGCTTGTCATAAACCTGGCCGTGGCTCGGGGCAATCATCCTGATCTCATAACCCTTGAGCTTTTCCAGATTTTTTTCTATCACATTTCTGAAGGGCATCATGATCTCTGCAAAATACCTTTTTGCGGCCTCATGTACCCTGCCCTGGTCTGTCACAAAGATATCAGATGTAGCGATATGAGAACCAAAAAAATCACAACTGAAAAGGATATTATCCTCAACAAGGTAGGTCACCATTGTCTCAGGCCAGTGCACCCAGGGTGTGTGGATAAATTTCAGGGTCTTGTTGCCAATAGGAATGGTCTCACCATCTTCAACTGTTACAAATGCATTTTCATCAATATGCAAAAGATCAATAAGTATACCCTTTGCCTTGGGTGTTGCCACTACCTTTGCATCAGGATATCTCTTCAATACGACCGGTATAGAGCCTGAATGATCCTGTTCTGCATGGTTTGAGATTATATAATCGATCTTTTTTACATCAGAAAGCTGATCCATCAGTTCATCACTCATTACAGGGTCAACCGAATCAATCAGAACAGTCTTTTCACTGCCGCAAATAAGATATGAGTTATATGATGTTCCATCCGGCAGAGGTATGAGTGAATCAAACAGCCTCCTGTCCCAGTCAATGGAGCCAAGTTTAAAAATACCATCCTTTATTTCTCGTTTTTGCATAACAGCACCTCCTTGATACTTTATGGATATTGATAGGTTATAAAATTAGAGCGATATTAAAAAATCAAGGGCATTATACATTAAAAGGGTTGATTCAGGTATAAATTTATACCCATCTCTTATTTTTCAGTCTGCTGGATAAAAGGCCTCTGTACCAGTTCATCGCCGCAGTTTTTTATCAGGTTTTCAATCCCTGTTTGTGTAGTCTCAAGATGAAACTGTAAGGCCATTACCCTGTCACCATACATAAATCCCTGGTTTTTACATATATCACTTTCTCCTATGCAGATCGCTTCTTCAGGGAGATCAAAGGTATCCCCATGCCAGTGGAAGGCAAAAAATTCATCAGGTAAAACGCTTGCGCTTTTTGAATCTGATTTTGTATTTTTCCTCACAGGAAACCAGCCTATCTCTTTATTGCTGTTTTTGTATACCTTTGCTCCCAGTACCCCTGCTACTAGCTGCGCCCCAAGGCAGATACCAAGTACAGCTTTACCTGCAAGGATTGATTCATTAATGAATTCTTTTTCAGGCTTAAGCCAATCGTATTTATCCTCATCATACACCCCCATTGGCCCGCCCATTACAACCAGCAGATCAAAGGAGTTTATGTCAGGCAATTCTTCATCAAGAAAAAAGGCGGTTCTTGAAACAGGTATCTTTTTATCTTTTACCCACTCGGAAATAATTCCAAGCCCCTCAAATGGCACATGTTGTAAAAAATGAAGTTTCATGCTGTATATTCACCTTGTATATAATTCAGGACCATTCTGCAAATCTAGTGATTTTCAGAGACTTCTTCAAGGTAATTTTCTTCTTTCTCACGATCAGAGCTGTCCATTATTTTCTTAAGATCAATACTTTCCTTTATCCATGAAAAATTCTTCTGAATGTGCACTCAATATCAGACACTCTAATCAGCTTTTAAACAGATGTGATTAACCCTGTATGGTTTAGATAATCTGCCGGCAAATTCCCCTGTATTTTCACATGGGGTTTTTTATTGTTGACAAAGAAATGCTGAAATGTAAGATTTGCGCCATTATGATAAAAATGATGGAAAATCAAAGTATTAAAATAATTTTTCAGGTCTTCTTTTTTAAGGGGAAGGCCTGTTAAAAAAACGTGTGTTAATAAACAGGTCAATAAACGCCGGGCACACTCCCTGGCGTTTTTTGTTATATGCCAATTATAAAGAAATACTTTTTGTATAATACAAATAAGAAGGAGGATTTAGATTAGATGAATATAAAGCAACATCCCCCAATTGAGGTGACTAAAAATTTTTATAAACTTGGGACACCTGCCTTCCCATGCTTCCTTTCAATAGGCGATTTCGGTATGCTTATTGAGGGAGGAACCGGCCCTACATACCAGATTATTGTAGATCAGATCAACTATCTGGGGATTGATCCAAAGACCATTAAATACATAGTATTGACCCATACGCATGCTGACCATATCGGCGGCATTCCTCACTTTAAAAGAATCTGGCCCCATATAAAGCTGATAGCAAGCCCGAATGCTGAAAAGGTGTTCAGTAAAACAGAGCTGTTCCATGAATTCCTGGTTGTTGACACCGGCATTGCACAGCTTATGAAGGCAAAGAATGAGATAGAGGAGCTTCCCCCTGTGCCTGAAGATTACACCTTTCAGGTGGATCAGACAGTAAAGGAGGGCGACAAACTGGATTTAGGAAAGGGTATTGTATGGGATGTCTATGAAACCACAGGCCATTCACATTGCCATCTCTCCTTTTTCGACAAAAAAGAGGGGACACTGATCGTTGGAGATTCAACAGGTTTTTATGTGCCTGAAAAAGATGCCTTCTGGCCGAACTATTTTGTATCTTTGCCGGATTACTGCAACAGCATAAGAAAGCTTGCAACCCTGCCAGCCAAGAGGGCGGTGCTAAGCCATAACCACATAATAGAGGGTGATGTAAAAGGGCATCTTAAGAGTGCTATGGATGCAACAAGGGAGTATCATAATGAACTCCTTGACCGTCTTGAAAGGGGCGATGATCCTGAGTCAATCGCCATAGACAAGGGGCGTTTTGTTTACAGTATTACCGACATTCAGCCTTTCAAGGTCATGTATGACCTCTGCAAGGTGATGGTAATGAGATCACAGAAAAATGGAAGGGACTCGGATTTCAGCATATAGTTTGAAAGCAGACAGCTGTCAGCGCTCAGCTTTCAGCCAAAAGCTTATAGAAACGTACCCGGATGATTATTTGATCCGGGTATGTTTAATAAACTAACCTTACAGACCTGATAATGCATACAGAAAACAGAGTAACAAAGGCGAATAAACTAAAAATCAAAAAACCGAAAGGCTATTTTTGCTTTGCATGCGGGACAGCAAACCCCATAGGGCTGAACCTGGAATTTTATGTTTCACATGATAAGGTTAATACAGAAATCACATTAAACAGGTATCATGCAGGATGGTTTGATATTGTCCACGGGGGCATCATCTCTACAATCCTTGATGAGGTGATGTCATGGACCATCCTCTATTTTAGAAGATGTTTTTTTGTTACCAGAAAGCTTGAGATAAAGTATATAAAACCGGTTAAGACAGGTGTGCCTCTTATTGCAAGTGGAAGCATGCCAGCATGCTGTGACGATGAAAAAATAGTCAGGGTTGCAGGTGAACTGAGGGATAATCATAATTCCATGCTTGCAAAGGCCAGAGGGGAATTTATTATAATCCGGCGGGAGGATATACAACCCGGGTTTAAAGAATCAGAAAAGGAGATTTTTTCCTTTATAGATGAGTTGGAAAAATCAGAGAAAATAGTAATTAGTGATTAGGAAATAGGAAATAGGAAAGAGGGAAGAGAAAAGAGAAAGAGCTTTTTCTATATTCTATCTCCTGTTTCCTCTTTACTTTAAATCGAATTGGAGGACAAGATGGATATTGAACAGATAAAAGTAGGTTTTATGGATGTGTTCTGCTACCTGGTATCATGCCCCAGGACAAAAGAGGCCCTTGCAATAGACCCTGCTGGGGATGAGGATTTTGTTTTTCAGAGAATAACAGAAAAGGGGTTAACCCTGAAGTATATAGTCAACACCCATGGTCACGCTGATCATACAGGCGGCAATGGCCGGATCAAGGAGCTTACCGGGGCACAGATAATAATGCATGAAGTGGATAATGAATTTTTCAGTTTGCCAGAGTGGCGTGATCATGCACTCCAGATGGGTTTTGCCCCATCGCCTCCTGCTGACATATGTGTGAAGGATAATGATTTTATAGAGGTCGGCGATGTTAAACTAAAGGTTATCAATACCCCCGGCCATACACCGGGCGGCATGTGTTTATATGGGGATGGCAATCTTTTTACTGGCGATACGCTGTTTGTCGGCGCTATCGGCAGAACCGACTTTCCAGGGGGTGATTATAATACCTTTATGAACTCAATAAAAAACAGGCTGATGATACTCCCGGATGAAACAATCGTCTGGCCCGGGCATGACTATGGCATCTCCCCTTCATCCACAATCGGGCGCGAAAAGATGACCAACCCGTTCCTCTAGTGCTTTTCAGGTGAATGATGGTATTTAGTATGGCCCGGTTATCTTTTATAAATATTTATGGTTTGATATTTATTATCCTCCTTTTCCCCGGGCTTATCCTCCCTGCCTTTGCTGATGAGTCCTATAAGGAAAAGATAAACAGGCTGATAGAGAATGGCAGTTATGCCGCCACAAAAAATGGTCTGTATATTTTTTCCCATAACACTGATGCCAGTTTTATACCGGCAAGCATATGGAAGCTTGCAACAACCCTTGCAGCCCTTGAAACCCTTGGGCGAGATTACCATTTTAAAACCGAATTTTATCAGGATAAAGGCCATAACCTCTATATAAAGGGATATGGAGACCCGTCACTTATCTCTGAGGAGATCGATATAATCTTTAAGGCACTTAAAGAAAAAGGTGTGTCGAAGATAAACAATATCTATCTTGATAACAGCCGGTTTAAAATTCCACAGGTAACACCCGGGGTGAGTAAAAGCTTTAATCCCTATGATGTAATAAACAGCGCACTTGCTGTAAATTTTAATACGGTCTATTTTAAGGTTGATAAAAATGGATCAATAAGTTCAGCAGAGATACAGACCCCCACACTTTCGATCATGAAAGAGATGGGCAGGGGGTTTAAGAGTGGTAAACACCGGATCAACATATCCAAATCCCCTGAAAATATATCAAGGTATACAGGCGAACTATTCAGGGCTATTCAGGAAAGAAACGGGATTACTGGAAAAGGGATTGCCACAGAAATGACAGTGCCGGCAGACCTTTCGCCTCTGTATGTGCACTACTCCTCAAAGGCACTTTATGAGGTTATTCGGGAAATGCTGTTATATTCCAGTAATTATACTGCCAACCAGATATACCTTACGCTTGGAGCGACGGCATATGGTTATCCGGCTTCATGGGAAAAATCCCATAGATTCATGAGGGAATATCTTGATAAGAATTTTCCTGTTTCATCAAAGGAGATGATCTTTGATGAGGGGTCAGGTATTTCAAGAAACAACCTCATAACCGCACGGGCCATGGTTGATATACTGGAAAAGATAAGGCCTTATGCTGAACTGCTCCCACTGGAAAAAGGCAGGTATATAAAATCAGGGACCTTGAATGGCGTTTACACCTATGCAGGGTATTTTCAAAACAAAGGGAAGCTTGACAGTTTTGTGATCATCCTTAATCAGAAAATGAATAACCGTGACAGGATACTTGATCTGATGGAAAAATGGTATAGAGGATTTTCCAAATAGTGTTCAAATATAAATTGTTGTTTTTGTTTGAAAGCGGTCAGCCTTTACCATTCAGCGTTCAGCAAAATGTATCCACAAAGAGTTGGCTGACATATGAAGTAAACTTTAGAAGATAAGACAGAGGATGTTTTTCCCCCGACGAAGGGCGGGGTTTTTGTCCCGCCAAAGCTTTAGTGACAGCAAATTATACCCCAGCTCGTAGAGAAAAGGTATGCCTTGTCTCTACACAATTGCCGGTCAGGATTAAATCCTGACCCACGAAAACCAAAGAACTTATAATTAATCTGCCTTTACTATCATGTCGCCAAAACCTGCTGCTATCCTTTGCCCAGGTTTAAGATAAAGATAATCCGCATCAGGCCACTCCCCATCCATAAGCCCTTTTATCAAACGGGCATCCCCTTTTATCTTTTCAAAACGCCACCCCTTTTTTAATGCCTCATTATGGGCAAACTCTTCTGCCTTTTTATCTTCAATAATCCCCTGTTCTATAAAGACAATACGCTCGTAGTGTTTTGTCATGTCACTCATAGAGGCAATTATTCTATCTGCCCTTTCTTTGCCCATGCGTTTAACCATGGCCTCATATGCCTCTTCATCATAGAGTGTTGCGGTATCTGCCCCCATGCCGGGTGATTCTGTAACATTTTGAAGTCTATCCATATAGTCTTTTGTATACCATATGGTGCCGGGGCAGCTTCTCTGCTGCTCTTTGTATTCCTGCTTTGAACCCAGGTAGAGGGTTATGCAGTCATGGGCACGTGGTATAATGATCGGGCTATTACGGCAAACAAGCCCTGCTGTAGCCTTCCCGCAAAGCCCGTAACACATGAGGATTGCGTTATATTTGCCATCGCTTACGCTGTCTATCTTTTCCTGAAGGGTCTTGTTCAGCTCCTTTGGTTTTATGTGCTGGCCCATTGATACAAGCTCAATATCAATCAGGTGAGGGGATTGGGCCGCACAATAATAGGCATATCTTGCAAGGGCATCACAGCAAATACATTTAAGTTTCATTTTAACTCCTTGGGAACGGCTTAGTAATCCATCTCGTTAATTCAGTGTCATTTGGAAAATAATCGTTGTTGTATATACTCCAGAGTATATTAAGGTCTGAAAAGAGACTATCATGGAGACTTACCTGAGTCAATTCAGGGCATATGGTTGAGCTAATAGAAAGGGTCTGGCAGATCAAGGCATGGGATATTTAACTTTATTTTTAGCCCCTCAGGTGCTATATACATAGGTCATGTCCATTTGTGTGAAATAACAAGAGGTTATAGTTTGCTGAATAACTCATTAGTGAGGAGATATGCCCAGATGAAAGTACTACTCTTACTATTATTATTACAGACAGCAGTAACAGCACAGGAGATCCCTGCATATAAAAACCAGAGCCTTCCTGTTGAAGACAGGGTGAATGACCTTGTTCCAAGAATGACCCTTGAAGAAAAGGTGGCTCAACTCACTAGTACAATGCCAATGCTGGGATTTGGTTCCGATGCTGCAACATCATTTATAGATAAGGATGGCAAGATTGTCCCAGAGCGTGCTGTTAAATATTTTAAAAATGGTATCGGCCAGATATCAAGGCCAGGGATGAGGCTCGGGCCAAAGGAGATGGCCGAGTTTACAAATACTGTGCAGAAGTGGATCATGGAAAACACACGCCTTGGTATACCTGTTATGTTTCATGAGGAGGCCCTTCACGGGCTTGCCACCTCAAAGGCTACCTCATTTCCACAGGCCATTGCCCTTGCATCCACATGGAATCCTGATCTGGTCAACAAAGTATTTGCAGCAACCGCCCTTGAGGTGCGGTCAAGGGGGGCACAGCAGGTGCTCGCACCTGTGCTTGATATAGTTAGAGACCCCAGATGGGGCAGGACAGAGGAGACCTATGGTGAAGACCCATATCTCGCCTCAAGGATAGGGGTGGCAGCCGTATCAGGCTTTCAGGGAAACTCGGCCTTTATTGGCAAGTCCAATGTTATTGCAACAGGAAAGCATTTTGCCGTGCACGGCCAGCCTGAAAATGGCACAAACGTTGGGCCAGCTAACTATTCTGAAAGGGTTATCAGGGAATATTTTCTTAAACCCTTTGAGGCGGCAGTGAAAGAGGCAAACCTTGAAAGCATCATGCCATCATACAATGAAGTGGACGGCATTCCATCCCATGCGAACATCGGGCTTCTTGATGGTATATTACGTCAGGAATGGGGTTTTAAGGGGCACACGGTATCAGATTATTACGGCATTAAGGAGTTAAAAGAAAAACATTTTGTTGCGGCATCAAAGGAGGAGGCAGCAAGGCAGGCTATTGAGGCGGGTGTGGATATAGAACTCCCCTACACAGAGATGTATGATGTGCTGATCGAGCTGGTAAAAAAAGGAGTGGTATCAGAGGGTGCAATAGATAAATGTGTGAGAAGGGTGCTGAGGTCAAAATTTATCACAGGCCTTTTTGATGACCCTTTTGTTGACCCTGATTATGCGGAAAAGGTCTATAAAGACCCTGCGCATAAGGCCATTGCATTAAAGGCAGCAAGGGAGGCAATAATCCTCTTGAAAAATGACAATAATCTTCTCCCCCTTTCAAGGGATAAATATAAAAGGATTGCTGTAATAGGGCCAAATGCAAAGGGTGTTTACCTTGGGAACTACAGCGGGTTTCCTGAGGGTGGTGTTGATATCATTCAGGGTATAAAGAACAGGATATCTTCAGGTCAGGAGGTGATATATTCAGAGGGCTGCAAAATTACAGAGACCGATTCAACCGCCTTTACCTTTGAAGACCCGAAACCTGCTGACCCTGTAAAAAATGCAGAACGCATAAAGGAGGCAGTTAAGGCAGCCAGGAATGCGGATGTGATAATACTTGCACTGGGCGGAAACGAGTTTACATCAAGGGAGGCATGGATAGGCCACCTTGGCGACAGGGACAGCCTTGAACTTCCAGGTAATCAGAATGACCTGGTAAAGGAGATGCTAAATCTCAATAAGCCTGTTGTTGTATTCCTTATTCACGGGAGACCAAATTCCATAAACTATATAGCTGAAAATGTGCCTGCCATCCTTGAGGGGTGGTATCTGGGTCAGGAGGGCGGAAACGCAGTGGCAGATGTCATTTTCGGTGAGTATAACCCTGGTGGTAAACTGCCATTATCTGTCCCCAGGTCTGTTGGACAGTTGCCTGTCTATTACAACCATAAGCCCACTGCAAGGCGCGGGTATGTAGATTCAACACCCAAACCCCTCTATCCATTTGGCTGGGGAAAGAGCTATACAACATTCAGGTATGACGGGATTAAGCTCTCATCTGATAAGATAGGGCAAATGGGAAACACAAGGGCATCTGTAAACGTTACAAACACCGGTAACCTAAGAGGTGATGAGGTTGTCCAGATGTATATAAGAGATGAGGTAAGCTCTGTTACACGGCCTGTTAAGGAGCTCAAAGGGTTTAAGCGCATCTCAATTGAACCGGGTGAGACAAAGAGCGTTGAATTTGTAATAGGGTCTGAAGAGCTCTCCTTCCTGAATCGTGATATGCACAGGGTTGTGGAGCCGGGAACGTTTAAGATAATGGCAGGGGGAAATTCAGAGGAATTGATCGAAACGACACTAAACGTCATTAACTAAAAATATGGAGGCAAAATATGGGTGAACTTGAAAAGATCAACAAATACAGTCTTGAGATAGAGGGCCTTTTAAGGTTAAAAACACCTCCCATTGGTGTCAAATTCATAAAGAGCGAAGATGAGATCCCTGAACATGCGATTCGGCCCAAAAGGGATAAAGGCATTCATCTTGCCCAGTGCCAGGCATTTGCCATGTCCAGGCGCGAGGGTGAAACAGTGGCTATACTCAAAGAAGACCAGTATTGCTGGGCCCCCCTTGTTGCATACGGGCTTGCCTCCCCTGATGTTATTGATGCCAGTATGGATGATGCCCCTGATTCCATGAAGGGTATCCTGAAATGGACAAGGGAACTAGCTGATGCGCTTCCATCGCTACCGACCGGGGAATATATCGGCATCATATCTGCCCCGCTGTCCACAGCGCAGTTTATCCCTGATGTAATATTGATCTATTTTAACAATGGCCAGTTAAGAAGCGCGCTGATGGCTCTAAAATTCGCACGGGGTGAATACCATGTGGAGTCTGATATTGAGCCCTTTGACTCCTGTGTCTATTCTGTGGTGCCTGTATTTCTGAATGGAAATTACAGGGTCACCTTCCCTGATCCGGGTGAATATGAAAGGGCGCTCACAGATGAAGACAAGGTCATACTTTCAATGCCTGTTAAGAGGCTTGATGAATTTATTGATGCCTTGAGGCAGGTAGAGCGCATGGGACAGGGTTACACTGGTTTGAAAAAGTGGATGCAGCCGGATTTTAAACGGCCTGAATTTTATGAGATCATTTTTAAAAATGCAGGGCTTGATGTGAACAGTAAAATATAAAGTTCTTTTAGATTTTGGGGCTGACTGACTGCCTGAACCTGCAAAAGTATATCAGGTCAGTGTTCAGGCAGGTCAGTGCCAGTCATATTCCTGATCATTTATGGGGTTCTTCATTAAAAATATATCAATCATATCAGGCGCATCTTCGGTCATCTTTCGTGTAATCTTTATTGTAATTTTATTTAGTATAGTTTTTAAATGCAGTTATTGCCTCTGTAAAGAAGAAGCCATCTATAAGGTTGAGTTTGAAGGGATAAAAAATAATGACATCCTGAAACCTGTGCGCGACCTCTCCCGAACTCTTGAGCTGGCATCAAGGCCCTTCGGTTCAATGAGCATGCTCAGAAAAAGGGTCAGGGAAGATATAGATCTATTCCAAAGGTTCCTCAAGTCAGAGGGTTACTTCAAGGCTGAGATCAAAGAAAAAATAGATACAGATAAAAGCCCCTGGCTAGTTATCTTTGATTTTACCCTCAACAGGAGGTTTATCATCGAATCGGCTGATACAATCTTTACTGATGATATTAAAGACGCGATCAAAACGGCTGATCTTTCGCAGAGCGGTATTGTATTAAAGCAGCAATACCGATCAAAGGATATCCTTGATGGTGAACATAGACTCCTCCTTCTTTTAAAGAAACTGGGATTTCCTTATGCGGTTGTGGAAAAAAGAGAGATCGTTGCGGATCATGACACCGAGAAGGTAAAGGTCCATTTTTTAATCAACCAAGGCAGAAGGGCAAAGTTTGGTAAAACCTCATTCAGCGGGCTAACAGATGTTGATCCGGCATTTCTGATAAAACTGATTCCATGGAAAGAGGGAGATCTATATGACCCGGAACTTCTTAAAGCCTATTATTCAGAACTGATGAACCTGGGCCTCTTTTCAATAGTGAGGATCATAGAAACAAAGGGCGACTCAGAAGAGCACCTTCTTGTTCAGGTAGAGGTTACCGAGCGTAAACACAGCACTGTAAGCGCTGGAGTAAGCTATCATACGGATGAGGGGCCGGGTCTCAAATTTTCATGGGAAAATCGAAACCTGTTCAGCCATGGTGAAAAGCTGGGCCTGAATGTGAATCTGTCAGACTATGCAATAGCAGCAGAAGGCACCTTTAGAAAACCGATATTTCTCAGGAGGGATCAGTCGCTGCGGTTTTCCATTCAAAAATCCTATGAAGACCCTGACGCATACACCAGCGACAGTTTTTCAGGGTCTCTCTTTATTGACAGGCAAGTGACAGCCAAACTGGATACAGGCCTGGGTCTCACATACAAGTGGTCTGAAATAGATCAGCTTGATATTGTTAAGAGTTACTCCCAGATATCTCTACCACTGCACCTGGGTCTTGATACCAGTGATGATCTGCTTGACCCTGTGAGAGGCAGCAGGTTTTCAGTCAAGATCACACCTTTTTATGAACTCACCCATGAATCCATGTTCTTTAATAAAGGGCTCATTAATTACAGGCATTATCTTAAGGTAATGGATGACCCTGTTTCAATACTGGCCGGGAGCATCACATTTGGAATAATCAAGGGCGCTGGTCATTATGAGATCCCTGCCACTGAAAGGTTTTATGCTGGGGGAGGCGGATCAGTAAGGGGTTATCCATTTCAGTCTGTAGGCCCTTTATCAGGCACAACACCGCTTGGAGGAAAGTCTTTGCTGGAGATGTCGCTTGAATCAAGGTGGAGAGTCACAAAAAATCTGGGGCTTGTCCTGTTTCTGGATGGAGGGAGCGCCTTCTCAGAAAGGCCCTTTGGCAATGGTGAAGAGATCAGGTGGGGAACAGGCATGGGTTTAAGATACTTCACGATTATCGGCCCCTTAAGGCTTGATATTGGCATCCCCCTTGATAAAAGAGAGGAGATTGACAACTCCTTTCAGGTCTATATCAGTTTAGGACAGGCATTTTAAAAGGATATAGTCAATATGAAGATATCAGGGAGATATAGAATAATCAGAAAGGTTGCAGGGTATGGAGCACTGGTTATTTCCGTGCCTGTCCTAGCCTGCATACTCCTTTTTTCCATGATGCAGACCAACTATATCAAGGGGGTTTCTGTTAATCTTCTCAACAGATATGTCCTTTCAGAACATGGTATCAGGCTTGAAGCGGGCAGTATAAAGGGGATATTACCCTTTAATTTTGTTATCAGCGAGCTTGGCATTCATGACATGAAAGGCAGGTGGATGCACCTCAGTGGGTGTTCCGTGCATATACTCCCTTCAAGGCTTCTTACAGGCCGCCTTTACATAAAAAAGATCATTGTTGATAAGGTTGTTGTAGAAAGGTTGCCCCACAGGGATGAAGAGCCCGGCAAAAAGGTTTTAGAGGGTTTTACAATCCCTTCATTTCCTGCATGGATATTGATCGAAGATATTCAGGCCCTTAATATTAACCTTGATAAAACCATAATGGGCCAACCTTCAGAGTACTCTCTTTCAGGCGGCATTATTGGCACTGGTGTAAAAGATGTCACATCCTTCAGCCTTGAATTAACCGGCACAAAAGGCCATGCAGGGTCACTTTTATTTACCTCCCTGATCAACAGTAATAGTAAATATTTTGAGGCAAGGCTTGTTGTAAGAGACCCTGGCAAGGGCCTGCTTTACTCTCTTACGGGCGCAGGTATTGATTTCACCCTTGATTTTGAGGGGAAGGGAACCTTTTCAGACTTTAATGGCAGGCTCAATGCATCAGGCAGTGATGCAGGAGAAATAACCTCTGATATACAGGTTGAACTGAAAAAGGATTACCTGTTTAATATCTCAGGGGAGTTTAAACCTTCTGACTCCCTTGTGAAGGATATAGGCAGGTGCATACCTGCAAATATAGTGGGGTTCAGAATAGATGCCGGTCTGACCCGCAAAAAGGAAATATTCTTCAATATGGTTGAAATAAGAACAGGCGAGATGGTCTCAGTATACACAGGCTCATTTAAGCCTGCTGATCTTTCTGTGGCAGGGGATCTCCATCTGGATATCAAAGATATAAAGTGTCTTGAACAGTATATGGGGGGATATACAGCCCGCGGATTAAAAGTTGAAGGCAGGTTAAAAGGTAAACTCTTCAGACCTGATATTGATCTGACTTATCGTGCAGCTGAGCTTGCGGATGAGGATGTAAAGCTCCTTGATATAAGCGGGACAGGGCGAATAAGGTTCACGGATGAAAAAGATCATGCCTCAAACATAGCTTTATCCGGGAGCGGTTCCATTGGTGAGATCCTGATTGTTTCAGGAGATAAAAAAAACCATGATAAAAAGGTCTCTTATGGATTTAATCTGCTGAACAGGGCTGGCAGGAGAGTGGAAGCGGAAATGGTTAAGGTTGAATCTGAAAAGTTTATAATCCATGCATCAGGAGCCATGGATTTTCTCAATAATAATCTGATTCTTAAAGGCGATGGAAAAATATCAGCCCAGGTGCACAGGGGAGAATACAGCCTTGAGGCTGTGTCAGAATTTGCTGTTTCAGAGAGTGATATCTCATTTGAGAATTTTGCTATATCCGGCATGGAGACCAGGATTAATGGGAACATAAACTACAGCAGGGTGAAACATATATTAAACGGCATGATTTATGTTTCAGCGGATGATCTCTCGGAAATAACCTCTCTGTCAGGCTACAAAACAACAGGTGCAGCGTCAGGAGAGGTTCTGTTCACTGAAGAAAATGAAGACCAGAGAGTGGAATTTCACCTCTCTGCAGAGGATGTAGAGTATAAAGAGAACCTTGTAGAGGGTATAGATATAACAGGCCATGTATCTGATATGTTCGGCTCTCCCTATTTCATGCTTAAGACATCTCTCAGTGAATATAATTATAAGGGGGCTGAGCTTGAAAAAGTAGATATAACTGCCAGCGGCAGAAAAGAGGAGACCCGGATTCTTTTTAAAGGCAAGGTTCGTGCCCCCCTTGAAACACTCTTTGAGGCAGAGGCGACATTTGCTGATACTGGCGGGGAAAAAGAAGCGGGGCTGACCACCCTTATGATCTCATACGGTGAAACCCGTATAACACTTATGGAACCTTTAATGGTGCACTATTCAAATGATGAGGCGCTTATCAGGGAAATCAATATTGGTGTTGATACAGGGAAGATCACTGGTTTTATGGATTATTCCACTGGAGGGATGCATGGGGATATTCATATTGAAAAGATGCCTCTATCCCTCCTCTCCCTTGCAGGCGTAAATGACCTTGAAGGAGCGATGGATGGAAAAATCACTATTGGCGGTACACCTGTCATGCCTGATATATCAGGCAGCATGGATATCAGCGGTGTCAGGATAAAGGAGATAAAAAACAGCAGGGTCCCGCCTGTTGATATCAGTACATCTTTTCTTATAAATAGCGAGTCCATGTCAGGAGAGCTAAGCCTTCAGGGGTTATCCGGCACCTCTATTAGGGGCATGATGAGGGTCCCATGCAGTTTCTCAATCTATCCCTTCATGTTTGATACTGATGATGACGCCCCGCTAAATGGAGGCCTTAAAGGGGAGTTTGACCTTGCAGCCATTACATCCCTGTTTGATATCCATGATCAGATGGTCAAAGGGAGGCTTGTTGCTGATTTTGAGATAAGCGGGCTCTACACCTCTCCGCTTATAACAGGCAGGGCTCTCCTTTCAGAGGGTGGCTATGAGAACACAGGCATGGGTATTGTCCTTAACAATATCAGGGCTGATTTATCTGCGGACAGGGGCGAAATTATTGTTCATCATATTTCAGCTGATGACGGATCAAAAGGAGAGGTAATAGGAAAGGGCCAGATCAGTTTTGATACATTGCAGAGTTTCAGGTATAACCTCTCCATCTCTCTTAAAGAGATGCAGTATGCAGGGAATGATATGCTGAGCTTTACCACCGGAGGAGATGCAGAGATATCAGGGTCATCAGGTGAACACAATATTTCAGGCCGGTTCAATGTTGAAAAGGCGGATATACAGATCCCTGAAAAGCTGCCCTATGCGATCACTGATATTGAAATAAGGGAGATCAATATAAAGAACAGGCCTGTAACTGAAAAGGCTGCTAAGAGACCTGAGAAGAGCAGGGTCAATTTTAATATATCAATATCGAGCAGCGGCAGGGTCTATATTTACGGCAGGGGGCTGGAATCGGAATGGAAGGGCGATCTTAATATAAAAGGAACAGCAGGTGCCCCTGTTTTAAGCGGTGAACTTACTCTTGTAAGGGGGAATTACAACTTCCTTTCAAGGCCTTTTATACTTACCCGGGGGACAGTCGTTTTTTCAGGGAAATCACCCCCTGAGCCATATTTTGAGGTGACTGGCAGGGCCGTTAACAATAATATCTCTGCCTATGTGAACCTGAGAGGGAATATTAAATCACCGGTCTTCACACTCTATTCAGAACCTGCCCTGCCGCAGGATGAGATCATGGCAAGAATACTGTTTGACAGGGAGGTATCACAGATTACACCCATACAGGCGCTGCAGCTTGCAGGGGCCGTAAACGAGATGATGGGGAAAAAGGGCTTTGACCCTCTGGCCTATACCCGAAATCTCATAGGAGTGGACTGGCTGCAGGTAAAACAGTCAGAGGAAAGCCCCGGAGAATCAGCCTTAAGTGCAGGAAAATATCTGGGGGATAGTATTTATGTGGAGATTGAAAAGGGTATAAGCGCTGAAAGCGGAAAGGTCTCGGTTAGATGGGAGCTCTCACCCAGCATAACAGTTGATACCAGTGTGGGAGAAAATGGTGATACAGAAACGGGTATTAATGTTAAACATGATTACTGATGCAATATCAATTTTTATTAAGCGAAATCTGTTGACGGGCATATTTTTATTCATTAAGTTTCCACTGAAATTTTATTATGACAAGACATAAACCATGGTACAAAATTCCCGAATTGCCTATATAAAAAGGCAGTTAAAATATTTTTATCTCAGGCTGTTGCACCTCAAGGGCGAACCCCATGAGCTTGCGCTTGGTATGGCTATCGGTGTTTTTTCAGGTATGATGCCGATACTCCCCTTTCAGATTGCCCTTGCAGTGGCCCTTGCCCTCTGTTTTAAGGCAAGTAAAATAACTGCCGCCATTGGAACCTGGGCAAGCAACCCCCTGAACTGGTACTTTATTTACCTGTATGACTACAAGCTGGGGGCCTATCTGCTTGGCCTTGAGGGGGGGCATGAAATAATAAAGAAGGTCATGGCTGCAATAAATCGCCATGATGAGATATCTGTCATCTGGAACACACTCTTTTCTTCAGGGGCTGCCATTGTTACCGCGCTGCTGATAGGTGGGATTATAATCGGCACAATAACCGCTGTCCCCACTTATCTTGTTTTTATATGGCTCTTCCGGAAGATAAGGGAATGGCGGCAAAAGAGAAAAGAAAAAAAGGCAGCAAGGGTATACAAAAAAATCAAAAAGGGGCAAAGCTAACAGGGTAACGGTTCAACCTTTACAAAAAAAAGGTAGAAAAAAGAAGGTATTGAATCATTCTTTAGCATGTAATATAGTCTCTGAGGTTTTCATTCTACAGGAGGTTTTCCCATGAATGTACTCTGGTTTCTTATTGGCGCACTGCTTTTCACAGTGCTGGGATACAGGTTTTATTCGGGTCGCATAGCACGGATACTCGGTGAAGATAAACAGAGGGTCACACCTGCATGCGAATTTAATGACGGTATTGACTACTGCCCAACCAAGGGGCAGGTGGTATTTGCCCACCATTTTGCATCAATAGCCGGTGCAGGGCCTATTATAGGCCCGACCATGGCGATCATGTATGGCACTGTTCCGGTCTGGCTGTGGGTAGTTATAGGCGGGATATTTTTCGGTGCGGTTCATGATTATGTGACACTTTTTGTATCCATAAGGGAGAGGGGCAGGTCCATAGCTGAGATAGCTCGAAAATCCCTTGGTGACCTGGGCTTCGGGCTCATGATTGCCTTTACCATCGTAATGATACTGCTTGTCACATCTGCATTTCTGGTGGCCTCTGCAACCTCCCTCACCTCGCTTGTCTCCCTTGAGCAGATGAAACTGGCATCTGATCAGGCAATACTGAAGACGGTTATAAAGGATGGCGCTGCCTTTGGAAGAATCGGGGGGATAGCCTCAACCTCTGTTATTGTCATAACCCTGTTGGCACCGATAATAGGTTTTATGAATTATAAGAAGAATGTATCTCTTGGCATTACCGTCCCCTTTGCCATTCTTGTCTGTATAATCTCAATCGTGATAGGCCTCTGGGTGCCCATTTCACTTGATGTCAATCTCTGGATGATTGTGCTGAGCCTCTACACCCTTGTTGCCGCCGGTGTGCCGGTCTGGATACTGCTTCAGCCAAGGGATTTCAGCAATGTATTTATTCTCTATGCAGGGCTCATACTGCTTGTTGCAGGTACAATAGGCGCCGGTATACAGGGTGTTACTGCTGTGGCGCCCGCCTTCAATATTGCAGGAGGGGCATCAGCGCCCGCACTGGGGCTTATCTGGCCCTTCCTGTTTATTACTGTTGCCTGCGGGGCCATTTCCGGGTTTCATGCGCTCGTGGCCGGAGGTACTGTTTCAAAACAGGTCACATGCGAACCCCATGCGCGTGTTATAGGCTATGGCGGCATGCTCCTTGAAACCATGCTTGCAGTTGGTGTGATTATCGCCCTTTCTGTAGGAATCCCATTTGATGAATATATCCATATAGTTCACCCGGAAACCGGCAGTTCAAACCCCATACTGGCATTTGCACTGGCCATGAGCGGGCTTATGCATAAGGGGCTTAATGTCCCTATGGTTTACGGCACGGTCTTTGGCATACTCATGGTGGAGGGATTTGTGGCAACCACCCTTGATACAGCGGTGCGTATAAACCGCTATCTGTTTGAAGAATTGTGGGCAATTTTATTTAAACCCCCCCCGAAATGGTTAAGGTCATATATCTTTAATTCCTCATTATCAGTAGCCCTCATGCTGATACTGGCATTTACCAATGCATTCAGCGCTATCTGGCCAATTTTCGGGACAGCGAATCAGCTTCTGGCTGCCCTGACCCTGATAACCCTGGCTGCATGGCTTGCGGCAAACCGGAAAAAGAACGGGTTTCTCCTGTTGCCGGCAGCATTTATGATAATCACAACCATCTTTGCCCTGATCTTTCTTGCTGAGCGATATTTTTCCAAAGGGAATTATATCCTGCTTTTGGCCGATATAGTGATGATACTGCTGTCAGCAGGTCTGATAGGGGTGGCAGTAAAGACATTTTTTAAAAAAGAAAAGAAAATAGAGAGAGATTAATTATATCAACAGTATGAATTTTTGGATTATAAAAGAGCCCTGATATCTGCTTTTGTCAGGGCTTTTTTAAAGCAGGGTATAAAGGCATCATCAAATTTTATCATGCCTTGACATATTAATTTATTCTGGTAGCATTGCACAGGCAAATTGCCCTATTGCTAAGATCAGTATTGCCGGACAAATTGTCCGGGCAGCCTGAAAAAGGCAAAATATGGTGTTAAACTGATCAATATAGTTAAATGGGTGTTTTACGAACATTTTTTTAAACGAGGTTATAATATGAAGATTAAGACTGCACTTTTCTCATTGATTATTTGCGCGCTCTTTTCGTTCCTCATGGTTTCGGGTTCATCCAGCACAGAAGGAAACAAAAGGATAGTACTGGCTTACAGCAATAATGTTGAGGGGTATCTTGAACCATGCGGGTGAGCTGAAACCGGTGAGATGCTCGGTGGGCTCTATAAAAAAACAACATACCTTAATGAATACAGGAAAACCGAAAAAAATCTTGTTGTTGTGGATTCCGGTGACCTGCTTAATGAACATACCCAGATTAAAGAATCATTCATTGCCACTGCAAAACTTAAGGGTGAATTGATTACCAAGATCCAAAAAAATATTGGGATTGATGCAATCAATGTAGGTGAACTTGAGCTGGCCCTTGGCCTGGATTACATCAAGGATATTGAGAAAAAATATGATGTGCCATTTGTTTCAGCCAATATTGTCAATGATAAAAAGGAGCTTGTGTTCAAGCCATATGTGATCAAAAACATAGACAATATCAAGGTCGGTATAATCGGCATCATGGGAACCACACCTGATGTGGTAAAACCATTTGAGGAGATCGTCGGGTCTACATTATCTGTCCTTGACCCAATAGAAACCGTAACAGCAAAGGTTGCTGAACTCAGGGACAAGGTGGATTTTGTTATTGTCCTGACACATCAGCACATGGGCCGCAACTGGATCATTGCCAGAAAGATAAACGGCGTTGATGTTATTGTGGGCGGTCACCACAAACAGAAACTTGAAACCCCATATGAGGCTAATAATACCTATATAGTACAGGCTGGTGAGAAGGGACAGCATCAGGGCATGCTCGTTATCGAAAAGGCTGCTGATGGCACAAAGACAGTCACAAACAAACTTGTCTCTATGAGCGACAAGATTGCCGATGACCCAAAGGTCAAAGGCATGATTGATGAATACAACATGGAGGTTAATAAACTCTATACCTCTGGGCCTATTGTGAAAGATGAGGCTGTAACTTTAAGATCCGCGTCATGTAATGACTGCCACAGTGATGCCTACGAGATCTGGCAGAAGACCGATCATGCAAAGGCATTCCAGACACTTATTAATAAGGACAGGCAATTCAATCCTGACTGTCTTGTATGTCATACAACCCGTTTTGAGGAGGCAGGCGGTTTCACCATGAAGGCACAGGAAAAGGAGCTTAGAAATGTCCAGTGCGAATCATGTCATGGTGACAAGACTGAGCATCTGAATGATCCAAGTGTTGTGTCACAGGCAAAACCAGGCGTTGAGACCTGTTTGAGATGCCACACTGAGCACAGGTGCCCTGATTTTGAGAAGGAATATCAAAAGGAATGGGAGCAGATTAAACACTAGAATCTGGCTAAAGCCATTCATATCTGTATAAACAAAGAGACCCTGTCCAATGGACAGGGTCTCTTTTTATAACCCGATTATTTATCCTCTTATTTTCAGATATTGTTAACCATTAACCATTCACAATTCACCATTTACCATTTACCATTTACCGCAAATCTTTTTTACAGCCCCAGGCTTGAGAGCAGGTCATCAACATCATCCTGTCTGGCAAGTCCCTTCGTCCCGCTTCGTTCATAACCTGTCATTAACTGATTATTTTTATCCTTATCAATATTATGCCAGTTCAGTTTGAGTTTCTGTGCAATCTTGGTTATCTGATTCTGAAATGTCTCTATGGTTGGTATTATTTTCAGGAGCTGCTGGCCGATCCTGTCCTGTATCTGCTGTGTGCTGTTGAGGTTGAGGCTCTGTCTGTTTATAAAATCCAGCTTGTCCATGAGGTTCTCTATGTGTTCAATGACAAGGTTGTTCGATGAGTCACTGTTGGCCTTTATCTGTAAAATCTTAGCCCTCATTTCCTTTTCAATATCAAAGAAGTTCTCAACTATTTCAAGAACAGCGTTTGTCTGAGTCTCTGTCTCCGATATGATATTTTCAAGCCTTTTCAGTGCCGTCGGAATACTTTCTATATTCGAATGATTCAGGTCATTCTCAAGCTCGGTTGTGGATGTAAGAAAGTGCTGCAACACATCCTTGAGCCCCTCTATTATCTGTGTCTCCTCGCCCTTATTTTCTGGATTCATCACCCTTGCATGGATTTCCTGTATGGTAAAGAGCCTTCTCTGGGCAATAACCGCTATATCCCTCTGTTCCTGTGTAATAAGGCCCTGTTCAAGCAGGAATGTACCCAGTACCTTCCCTTCAGGCTTTATGGCAAGCATTTCATCTACGCTCTCCCTGTCAAGGTAAGAGAGGCGGACAAGGGCCTCACCATAATATTCAACCGGCGGAATCTGGAGATATATCTGCACCGCCTTTACGCTCTGCCTCAGCCCATCTTCATTTCTCATACCCTTTGTTAATGCCTCTGCTACAGTATTAATCAAGGGCGCAAGTCGCCTTGTATTTGTACACTGGTCCTGATAGATACAGTACTCAAGAAATAGCTGGGCAGCGATTTCTGCCTGATCATTTGTATCGTAACTATTTAATATTTCTTTAATGACTGATAATCCGCTTTTGTTTTCCGACATGTCTCAACTCAAAAAAATCACTGTGGCTGCATTCAACCATTCCATTTTACCGGTTAATAAAAATCTACGTTTTATTTCATTGTATGATTATCGACAGGTAAATAAGGTAACTTAAACAATATTGGAAATACATAAAAATATTTTAAGTTTTTTGAACGAAACTATTTAATCGTATTGATTTTATGAAATTCATAGGGTAAGCTTGCTGAAATTTTTATATTTTAAGGCGCAAAATATATAACTAATTAGTTTTATATGGGAAATCGTTGTCATTTTCCCCATGTTTGGGGTAAAACAGGCCCCCTGAATATGGATAAATTATTGCGCTTTGAAAAGCATTCTACAAAATGAAAGGAAACAAAATTGGCAGAGATTATCAGAACAATACCTGAACCGAATAAAACGGTTGATGTGGTCCGTGAATGTGATGTTGTGGTTGTTGGCGGTGGCCCCGGTGGAATCGGTGCAGCGATCGCAGCAGCGCGCAACGGAGCAGATACTGTTCTTATAGAAAGATACGGTCATCTTGGCGGAATGAGCACTGGCGGGCTTGTTACAATTATTCCATGTATGTCTGACTTTGATGGAAACCTGCAGATTGCAGGCATAAACCAGGAGTTTATAGAGAGACTCTCCGAAAGGAAGGCGGAGTTTCATCCTCCAATGGATATATGGGGCTCTGATGACCCCAAGCTTGTCAACTACTGGAATGAAAGATCATTCTTCTGGGTGCGTGAAAGACGTATAATTTACTCCTCCCTCATTGATGCTGAGATAGGAAAGTGTATCCTGAACAGCATGGTCAATGAGGCGGGTATAAAGACATACCTGCACGCATGGGGCACAATGCCCATTATGGAGGGGAACAAACCGGTCGGTGTGGTTTTTGAGAGCAAGTCAGGCCGCCAGGCAATAATGGCAAAGGTTGTAATAGATGCCACAGGGGATGGTGACCTCCTGCCATTTACCGGCGCAACATTTGACACGGATATAGACCCCAGGATCAGGATAGCCAATCTTTCACTCTGCTACTGGATCGATAATGTCAATCTGGTAAAGGTGGAGGATTTCCGCAGGGAATACCCGGACAAATGGGGCGAGATGATGATGGAGCTTATGCAGAAGGGAGGTCACCCCGGTTTCATGAGAAGCAACCTCCCCAACCAGGAAAAGGTGGTATGGGTGCATCCTAGATATGCAAACAAGAGCCAGACCGATGTTGAAGAGCTAACAAGGGTGGAGATGCTTGGCCGTGAGAAGATGCTCATAACCTTTGATTATTTTCAAAAGAATATCCCGGGTTTTGAGGAGAGTTTTATTGTGCTCTCATCACCCCAGCTAGGAACAAGGGGCGCAAGAAGGGTGCATGGCGATTACATGGTTACATCAGAAGACCTCCAGCGTAATGTGCCCTTTGACGACACAATCGCCGTATTCCCGGACCTTGACAGGGGTAAGAATTCCATTGAGTCTCCACTTACCTTTATTCCATACAGGTCGCTTTTGCCAAAAGGCGTTGATAATATGCTGGTCGGATGCAGGGCATTTTCTTCTGATCAGGAGACCAACAATTTCTTTAATCTTATCCCCCACTGCATTGCACTGGGCGAGGCCGCAGGAACAGCAGCAGCCCTTTCACTGAAACAGGGTGTTACAGTAAGGGATGTGGATATAGAGGCGCTTAAAAAGCAGCTTATTAAACAGGATGTAATTCTACCCGGCGCATATCCTGATAAATACAAAAAACCCGGATGTGACAGGGTTACAGTATTTGAGGTGCCATTCTTTGGCGAATGGCAGGTTCCTAAAAAGGATGGAAACCAGATAAAGGCCGAACACTAATTTATACCAATAAAAGGGGTTCATCTTCTCTTGGATTTGAACCCCTTTTTTCATTTCTTACACCAGCCTCTGGACTTAAATTATTAATTGTGCCAATATCATCATCAATAAAGAGACAAGGAGTGATTATGCCCTATTTCAGTATTGAGACCAATAAAAAGATTGATATTAAAGATACAGAAAAACTCATGAGAAAGGCGAGCAGGTTTCTGGCAGAGATGATGACCAAGCCTGAGCAGGCTATAATGGTTGCCATCAAACCCGGGACGCCGCTTATTTTTGGTGGTACAGATGATCCCTGTGCCTTTGTGAGAATTAAGGCCCTGGGGCTTGATAAGGGCAAATGCCCCGAGTTTTCAGGAAAGGTATGCGGATTTCTGGAAAAAGAGATAGGTGTGCCCGGAAACAGGGTATTTATAGAGTTTACAGATATAGATGGCGAGACATTCGGGTATAATGGTGATACGCTGGCGTAGGGCGCATAGCGCAGGGCACAGGGTGAAAAGCTCAAAGCTCAAGGCTCGAAGCTCAAAGCATAAAATATAGGGCACAAGGCGCAAGGGGCAAGGTGTAAAATAATAACTGGTTTACGGTTTAAGGTATGCGGTGTAAGGAAGCCGCAGACCGAATACCGCAGACCGTAAACCTAATTTCAGGGGTTGCAGGTAAAATTATGGATATGGAAGATGACATTATAGAAGATGACATTATAGAAGAGAATGGCAAGGTTGAAGAGACTTTTGGAGAGAGCTTTGAGGAGCTCTTAAAACAGAGCGAGGTAAAGGCTACATTTTTTCAGCCGGGTCAGGAGATAGAGACCACCATTATCCAGATCGCTGATGAATGGGTTTTTATCGACACGGGGAGTAAATCCGAAGGTGTCATTGCCCTGAATGAGTTCAAGGATGAAGAGGGGAATATCAGCATAAAGACTGGCGATACAGTCAGGGCCTATTTCCTCTCATCCCATAACAGTGAAAGACTCTTTACCACAAAACTTTCTCTTGAATCCACAGGCAAGGAATTTCTTGAGGATGCCTATCATAACGGCATACCTGTTCAGGGGGTTGTTGAAAAAGAGGTAAAGGGGGGGTATGAGATCAGGCTTGCCGGCAAGACCCGCGCATTCTGCCCCTTCTCCCAGCTGGGCCTTGGACGTATAGAGGACAGCAGCACAGTCACAGGTTCTGAACTCACATTCAGGGTAACCCAGTATGGTGAAAAGGGCCGTAACATTGTCCTCTCACACCGTGCAATTGTTGAACAGGAGAGGGAAAAAAGAAAGCTTGAATTGAAAGATTCCCTCAAGGTGGGGATGACAGTGACAGGCACAGTAACATCTATTAAAAAATTCGGGGCATTTATAGAGGCAGATGGCATAGAGGGGCTGATCCCTGTATCAGAGCTCTCATGGGGACGCGTGGACGATATAGAGGGGATTCTCTCTATCGGTCAGAAGGTGGAGGTTGTTATCTCATCACTTGACTGGGATAATAACAAATATTCATTCAGCCTGAAGGAAAAACTCCCTGATCCCTGGGATACCATAATAAAAAAATACCCTGAAGGTTCGCTGCATAAGGGTAAAGTGGCAAGGCTTGAGAAGTTTGGGGCATTTATCACCCTTGAGCCTGGCATAGATGGCCTTCTCCATATCTCTGAGCTTGGCAAAGAGAAGAGAATAAACCATGCAAGAGAGGCGCTTACCGCAGGTCAGGAGATAGATGTAAGGATAAACGGCATAGATAAAGAAAAGAGAAGGCTTTCACTTGGCCTGGCATCAAATGAGAAGGATGAGGAAAAAGAGGTATTTGAGAGCTTCAGCAGTGCCAGCAGCAAGGCTGGCGGTTCATTCGGCACCCTCGGAGACCTTTTAAAGACAAAGCTTACTAAAAAATAAAAACAAGAATTAAAATCCCTGATTTAGGATCATATTAAATGGTGACGCCTGAACCAGGGCTTTTTTTTGTGGTTCTAATACTCGAGTTTTACACCAGATATCTATTACGTAGAGGTTTAAAACACGAGGTCTCCACTGATTTAGGAAAAACCAGCTATTTAGATATCTTTTCATTTTTTGATAATGTTGAAGGGGTTGAGACCTTTAACAGGGAGTGTGACCTAGTTTCCCTTGGATCTGCAAGACTCAGTTAAATCAGGTATCATTTCTACCATAATAAATTTTACCAGGTTTCCCTCATCCTTGATAATGGTCTTGATAATAAGGCCCTTTTAACTGAATTGACTAATGAGTTTGGTACGCCGGAAGAGTATTCAGGTGTATATATCTGGGAAAATGATACGGTTTCAATACGCCTTTATCCAGGGGGTGCTGCAATCAGCTTTCTGCCAATACTGAATGAGATAGTTGATTATACTTTGGTTCCGCATAATACTGCAAAGAGGCCTTCGCCATAGCCCGGTTTTACAGGTTCATCTGATGAACACTCTGCCGGATTGTTAAAAATGGTCTGGCTAAAGCTGAATTCTTTAAACCCGGTCTGCCTCATAATTTCAAGGATATCACCTGCCGCATAGAAATTAGCCTCTTTATAAAACAGGCTGTCACGTCTCTTCTCAAGGTATTCATGCGCATGGGGGCTCTCTTTATCTATCATCCCTATAATGATTCTCCCTCTTTTGTGAAGCACCCTCAGGGCTTCACAAAAGGTTTCATGAATATCATCTACAAAACAGATTACTGTTACCATCAGTACAATGCCGAATGATGCACTTTTAAAGGGGATTGCTTCAGCCACTCCGCGGACAACCCTGACACCCCTTTGCAATGCAAACCGTGCCATGTTTTCAGATGGCTCAACCCCTGTATTGATCTCAAGCGGAGCGGCAAACCTGCCGCTCCCTGCGCCGATCTCCACAGCCGGACAATTTACAGGGCCAAGTAATGATCTGACCGCCCTCAACTCCGCATTGTAGGCTGAGGGATTTTTCTCAAACCATTTATCGTATTCCTGTGCATGGCCCTGGTAAACATCAATTACAGACATTTTCTCTCATGCTAAAGATGGTTTGCTAAGAATTTATCCAATTTATCTTTATCAGTAGCAACATCAACCGGAACCCACTCATTGTTCAGTAACAGGTTTGTAGAGCCCTTGAATTGAGAGGCATATTTGAGCGCCTCTGCGGAATCAAGTGTTAATATTTTTAATTCTATTTTATCACCATACTTTTCCTTCATGCTGTTGGCTACAACTATAGCCCGTTTGCAGGACCCTCAGCCAGGGTTACCGCTATGAAACAGAGTCAGCTTTACCATTTTAATTCCTCCAAAATTGATTATAAGGTTTATAATCAATCATTATATGGATACAAGATATTATGTCAAATGTAGTTAAAACTGTTCATAACCAGTAATCAGGGTATTTCTTTCCTTTGGTTCAATAACCCATCACTGCTATTGAAGTAGCTACAGCAAAGGCAGAGGCAAGCCAGGGTATTTGCCCAAGCATCTGAAAGCTTGCTACACCGATTATTGCGGAAAGCACATGCCCTCCAATAAGGTTTCTGGGCTGTGCAAGAGTGCTTCTGATTGCACCATAAATAAGCACTGCTGATGCGCCGAAAGAACCAATAAGCATGATCATGCTGCTGCCTGTAAGCAGGTTAAAGTGAAGAAACCCGACAAGACTGATTCCCAGAAAAGCGCCTATCCATGACCAGAATATCTTTGCCCTGCTTACAGCAGGAGGGCTTTTTGTGATGCCTTTCATCTTTTTGAAATACGCCATCGCTGATTACTTGCATGTTTATATGCCTTTAAATAAAACTCTTTGAAATCTGCGGGAGTGATATCAATATATCCTTCCATTGACCTCATGGCAGAAAAGATATCCTCATCATTTATCTCAGGCGGGCATGAAAGGGTATTAATATCTGTCATTATGATTTCCCTCACAGGATCAAGTTTTATAATGATATGGCAATCAATCGCCATGATTTATGTGAGTTTAACACTGTTAGCGGGATATGCCTTGACATAAGTCAAAGTATTGAACGCAGAATCAGTCAAATATTATGAAATCAAGAATTATTCATAATTGACATATTTTTGGCATATTTAGTAATATCGCTAACTACTAAAGTCACAGCCGCCGTCGCTTGAGCTTCCGCTACCGCATCCAAGCTATGGCGGGCCAGGGAGACTTTTATTTTAAATTATACTCCGTGTTCTCCGCGGTGAAAAACAGGCTATTGTATTTACGCAGATGTATACTTATAAGATGGGAGGTATGAATGAAAGAAAGGTATATGAAATTTGGGCTGCTGGCATCCGGGCTTGGGATCGGGCTCATGCTTTTTTCGATGTAAGTATAGTCATAAAGAAGACAGGGCAGAGAAAAGAGGAAAGGGAATTATGAAAGAGGCATATGTTCACGGGTATGACCCGCGGGAGAATATACGTTTACAGGATCAGGCTGAAACGCTTGTTGAGCTGCTCCATTCTGATACATTTTATTCTGAAGGAAGCCTTGTGCTTGAGGCAGGGTGCGGTGTTGGTGCACAGACAGTAACACTGGCAAAGAATAGCCCAGGGGCATCTATAGTATCTGTGGATATCTCTGATATTTCGGTTAAACAGGCAGAAGAGAAGGTGCGTGATGCGGGGTTTACTAATGTACAGTTCAGGCAGGGGGATATCTTTAACCTGCCGTTTGCGCCACAGACATTTGATCATGTATTTGTCTGCTTTGTGCTTGAGCACCTTAATGATCCCGTGTTGGCACTGAAAACACTTAAAACATATCTCAAGTTCAATGGCACCATCACGGTTATTGAAGGGGATCATGGCTCCACATATTTTTATCCTGACAGCGAGGCTGCACATTCTGCTATCGACTGTCAGGTAGCTTTGCAGGCTCGGGCAGGAGGAAATGCCCTTATAGGCAGGGCGCTTTACCCATTGCTTACATCCGCAGGGTACAACTCTGTAAAGGTCTCACCCAGGATGGTTTATGTAGATGCCAGCAAGCCTGCGCTTGTTGACGGGTTCACCAGAAAAACCTTTACCGCCATGATTGAGGGTGTGCGCCATTCTGCCATCACGAACAATATTATAGACCCTGACACATTTGATAAGGGTATAGAAGACCTGTACCGCACAACAGAGGCTGACGGTGATTTGTGCAAAGTTGGAATATCCCCATTTCGTAGAGACAAGGCATGCCTTGTCTCTTGTTTCCCCCGATCATCTTGGGAACGTTTTGGTTTGACGCTCCTCATCTTCCAAAAAATGATAGCTGCTATTAAGAATTGGATATCTGGTTTTCCCTTTACATCCCCTGCTTTACAGTAACTCCATCCAACCATAATCTGGCACATTTTTTGCGAAATATAATTAATTTTTTATCGAGTTTAAAAAAGGTTTGCTGGGTTTTATTTTTACACAGAAATTATTTGAGGCATATCCATGAAAACACCATCCCTGAAAAATCTGTTACTATCTGTTTTTATTGTATTAATATCATTTTGCGGCATAGTGTTGGCTCAGCCTGACTCCGGAACTCTTCTCAAGGAGCAGAGGCAGTCTGCTCCTGCTATTCCTGACCGTTTCCCGGAAAAGGAGGTCATCAAAGAGGCTGAAGCACCATCTTCTGACACAGGTGTCAAAATTCCTGTCAGGGAGATAAAATTCACAGGTGATTACAGTAAAATGGCCACAGAGGTTGAACTGTATGAACTTGTGAGAGAAAAGATAGGTAAGGAGCTTACATTTTTTGAGCTTAAGCAGATGGCCCTTCATATTACGAACTATCTGCGTGAGAAAAAGGGGTTTCTGCTCGCCCGTGCATATCTGCCTGAACAGGATGTAACAGATGGCATTATAGAGATACGTGTTCTTGCGGGGCAGATTTCAGGTAAGGCAAATATAAATGTCAGGGAACCTGCAAGGGTGAGAAAAGACCTTCTTCAGGGGATGGCTGACAATGCAATACCTGAAAATAGTTCAACACGAATGGACAAAATAGAGAGGGCCGTACTTCTTATTAATGACCTTCCCGGCATAAAGGCTCAGGCATCTCTTGAGCCAGGGGCAACACCGGGTTCAACCTCTCTTAAAATAAATGCCTCAGAAGATCGCCTTATCCAGGGTCTTCTTTCTGCGGACAACCATGGTGACCGCTATACAGGTTACATTCGCGGGGCAGGACAGATATTTGCTAATGATCCATTTGGTCTGGGTGATCAGATAGCCATTTCATATGTTGGGGCTGAAGATATGATTCATGGTATTGCCTCCTATGCCCTGCCCATCGGCTACAGCGGGTTAAATGGAGACATCTCCTATTCCTATCTCCATTATGAACTGGGAGAAGAGATGAAACCGCTTAATGCAAAAGGGCAGGCACAGGTTATTGGTTCAAACCTTTCATACCCTGTTGTTCGATCACGCAGGGCAAGCCTATGGCTGGGACTCGGTTTTGAATATCTTGATCTATGGGATGAGGCAAACAGTATAAAAACAAGAGATCGTGAACTGGCTGTGGGGAGCCTTAACCTCAAAGGTAACTTTTTTGACCAGTATAAAGGGGGCGGGCTTACCATTGCAGAAATGACCTTTTATGCAGGGAATGCGGATCTGTCCGGGCTTACTTCAAACAGGATTGCCGATGCCGCAGGCCCTGACACGCATGGAGGTTTTTCTCGCCTTACCTATTCCATTGCGAGGCTTCAGAGGATGACTCAGGCAACTGCTCTTTTTGTATCACTTAGAGGTCAGCTAGCAACGGGCAACCTTGATTCATCACAGAAATTCATACTTGGCGGACCTTATGGTGTGAGGTCATACCCATCCGGAGAGGGGGCCGGTGATGCTGGTCATATGGGGACAGTGGAGATCAGGTATGACCTTCCCCCAATTCCCTATTTAAAGTCAACACAACTCATAGGTTTTTATGATACAGGGTGGATCAAACTGAACCATGACCCCTGGTTAGGGGCAATTGTAAATGCCACGGGTAAAAATGACTATGTGCTATCAAGTGGCGGTATCGGATTAAATATTCAGGATCCGGGTGTTTACAGTCTGAGGGCAACCTACGCCCATAAGACAGGTTCAAATGATGGAAGGAGCATTCAGGGCAAGAATGCTGATAACCGCGCCCACAGAGGACGTTTCTGGGTTCAGTTTGTTTTATGGTTTTAATTGATAATTTTTAAGAGGTTATAACTCATGAATAGAAAATATTACCCGGTTTGGGGAAAAATAAAGAGGATATGGGTTACTGTTACTGATATGGCGGCATCAGGATGGTTCAGTCGCCCATTGGTGGCTATGGCTATTATTCTTGCCTGTATGGCTACAGGGGCAGGCAGCGCCCATGCTGTAGAGCCCGGTGAATTACCCACGGGCGGTTATGTTACTAACGGTCAGGCAAATATCAGCCAGACCAGTAGCACCATGACTATAGATCAGCAAACTGATAAAATGACCGCTGAATGGGACACATTCAATATAGGCCAGGATGCCTCTGTTGAATTTAGACAGCCCGGTACATCAAGTGTTGCGCTTAACCGTATTTATGATCAGAACCCCTCGCAGATTTTTGGAAGACTGAGCTCAAACGGTCAGGTTTTTCTGCTCAACCCCTCGGGCGTATATTTCGGCCCCACAGCCCAGGTGGATGTGGGTGGCATGGTTGCCTCTTCGCTGAAAATCTCTGATGAGGATTTTCTTAAAGAAAAATATAACTTTGAGAGCAGCGGAGATGCGGGCACAATAATAAATGATGGCAATATCAGAGCCTTAAATGGCGGATATCTGGCATTTATTGCCCCTGAAATAAAAAACAGCGGCATTATTTCTGCTGATAAAGGCTCTGCCCTTTTTGCTGCCGGCGACCGGGTGAACCTTGACTTTACAGGTGACGGCCTTGTTACATTTACAGTGGATCAGGGCGCTATAGATGCACAGATAGAAAATAAAGGCCTGATTCAGACAACTGACGGCATGGTCATGATGACTGCAAAGGCGGCAGATGACCTTATAGGTTCAGTTATTAACAATACAGGTATTATTGAGGCAAAAGGAGTCACCGAACAGGGCGGAAGGATATTACTATTTGCAGATGGCGGACAGTCCACAATATCAGGCGCCCTTGATGCATCATCTGATGCAGGGGCAGGCGGAAATGTTACAGTTACAGGAGATAGGGTGCTTGTTGAATCAGGTGCCCATCTGACAGCATCCGGTGCAACAGGCGGAGGTGACGTGCTTGTTGGCGGCAACTGGCAGGGGAGCGATCCAACTATTCATCAGGCAGAAGGTGCTGTAATTGAGCAGGGGGCGTTGCTTGAGGCAAATGCAACAGATAAGGGTGATGGCGGAACAGTGGTAGCATGGTCTGATGTACAGAATCCTAACTCTGTCACCCGCGCCTATGGCACCTTTGAGGCCAAAGGCGGCCCAAACGGCGGCAACGGCGGGCGGATTGAAACATCCGGGCACTGGATGGATGTAGGCATGGCCCCGGACATGTCGGCACCTGCTGGTAACGGCGGGTTGTGGCTGATCGACCCTTACAACATCACTGTCGTAGCTGGCAGCGGTAACACCAATATCAATGCCGGCAGCCCCTTTTTGAGCTCAGGCGACTCTGCATCCCTTGGGGTTGAGCTGGTAAACACCGCCCTGGGTAGCGGTAACGTCACCATTCAAACTGGTTCCGGCGGGACACAGGCCGGCGACATCACCTGGAACACAGCCTATACGTATGTCGGTGGGACCGCCCGGAGTCTGACCCTGCAGGCGCATCGCGACATCCTTTTGAACTATTCCATAGAGAGCACGGGCGGGGCGCTGGGCATGACCTTCACAGCTAACTCAGACGGCCTTGGTAGCGGCGGTACTGTTGTTAAAGGCGATCTGACCACTAATGGCGGAGATCTCACGTTTAACGGAACCGGCGCCATCTTCAGCGGTTCGTCAGCTCAGACGCTCAGTACTTCAAATGGGGCCATTAACTTCAATGGTGAAACCATCATCGCAAATACAAACGGTTTGACGCTTAATTCAGGTAATGGAAACATCGTCTTTGCGTCCAGGATCGATTCAGGTAACACCTATATTTATGACAACACCGCACGCACCTGGAATAACGCATACACAGCGGCAGGAGGAGCGGGTAGCGGAGTGACAGGCAGCACATACCTGGCCACCGTGACATCAGCACTGGAGATGTCCTCAGTCATGGCAGCGGCTGGAGGATCACAAGCATGGCTGGGCGGGTCCGATGCTGCAACCGAGGGCGTCTGGCGCTGGGTTACAGGTCCGGAGGGGTTGGAATCTGAAGCTGGTGGCACAGGAAGAATATTCTGGACCACTTCCCAAGCTACCGGGGCGACAGGATATAACGGATACAATTCAAGATATGTCAATTGGAACACGGGTGAGCCAAATGACTCCGGCTCTAATGAAGACGCACTGCAACTGGGTGCAGGACTCACCGGTCAATGGAACGACCTTCCGAATGCAAGCAGTACCCTGGGCTCGATTGTGGAGACAAACCTTGCGGCCTCTCCGCTTACGATCAACTCAGGTACAGTTACCTTTGACGGGGCCGTGGGAAGCAATAAAGCCCTTTCCTCTCTTACCGTCACAGCCGCTACGACCGCCATCAACGGCGGGGCCGTAACCACGGAAGGAGTCCAGACCTATAACACAGATATGACTGTTGGTTCAGCCTCAACAACCTTGACACAGATTAACTCCTATACAGATTTCACCATACAAAACGGCTATACCCTCTCAAACGCACACAGCAGTTCCGCGACAGTGACCATGAATACCACACGCGATATTAACGTGAACGGAATAATAAGCAGTTCTACAAATCCATTAAACATGGTTTTCAACGCTGATTCAGAACGTAACGATGATGGTGCGATTATTATTTCAAAGGACATTGCAACGCATGGCGGTTATATTAAGTTTGGGGGCGACAGCAGTTATGAGGTGGGAACTGTACTCAGTGGGTCCGTGACACGCAGCATCAGCACTTCCGGTGGGGCAGTGGATTTTTATGGGGATGTCATGGCTGTGGTGGATACTGATATTACAACAGCCGGAGGAAATGTCACCTTCCATAATAAATTGGATGCGGGGAACTCATATACGCTAAGCGGAACCAGTACTTTTAATTGGTCACAGGCGGTCGATGATGCAGATAATGTTGCAAACAGCTATTTGATAACCATCACCTCAGCTCTTGAAAATTCCCTGGCACGCAGTGTGGCTAATGGTAATGATGTGTGGACTGGCGCATATCGCGGTGCCGATAATTATTGGCGGTGGATGACCGGTCCAGAGGCATTACTTGAAGGAGGAGATGGGTTGGCTTTTAGTATTGGTGCAAGCTCAGCAAGTTCGGTGCCAGGGACCTATAGCAACTGGACGAGTGATGAACCCAACGCGTCGGGACTCGCCATGCAGATCTGGTATAACGGAGGGGTTGCAAAATGGGATGATACAGGAGCAACCACTGCAAAATATTACATACGTGAAACAGCGGGTGACGCGGCTGTTTTTTCGGTTGATGCTGGCGCTGGAGCCGTGACGTTCACTGGATCGGTTGGCGAGACCAGTGCCCTGGGGTCATTAAGTGTCACCTCAACAGCGGTGAGCGATGGCATCAATATTGATGGTGGCACGGTGACAACGGAAGGAGTGCAGGCCTACACAGGCTCTGTCACGCTTGGCGCCATGGCAACAACGCTCACGCAGACAGACGCGGATACTAATTTTACCCTGACGACAGGTACATCGATCACCAATGATTTCGGAAATGACGCAAGCCTCACGATAAAAACCACTGGCTCAATAATTATGGACCCCAACAGTTCCATCAGCTCTTCGACTGGCAAGCTCGATGCCGTCCTCTGGTCCGACACCGACGCCAATGGCGGCGGGGTCTGGATGAAGCCTGGTTCTTCCATCTCCAGCAATAGCGGCAACGTGACCGTTGCAGGAGGTTTGGATGACGGCAGCAACGGTGGAAGCTCTGCCGATGGCATACCTGATGGTTTTTCGACGGGACGCGATGGCGTTGCCAACCATACTGATGGGATCTGGTTTCAGAACGCCACCATCAATTCCGGCGGCGGCGATGTTACCATCCGAGGCAAGGGGGCGACCACCGGGAATGTGAACAATACTCTTGGCTTCCAGTCGAACATGGGCGTGCTTGGGGCTTCCAGCTCAGGCGACGCGTTCAACCTGAATAGTGGCAGCGGTAAAATCAACATCCATGGTGTCTCCCGGGAAACGAACGGCATCAACGCCCAGGGGATTTCCTGGATAAGTGGTAAGATAACCTCAGCCAACACAGCCTCTGACGCCATTACCATTGTGGGCGATGCCAGCCTAACCAACAATACCGGCTGGGCTATGGGGGCTGACCTGCGTGGCACAATCCAGACCACGGCGAGCGGTGGCATCAGCATCACCGGCATCGGCGGCACCACCACTGGCGCTTTGAGCACCCAAGCACACGGTCTGGTCTTGTGGGGAAGCGGTAATGTGCTATCCAACAGTGGCGCTATCACGCTTACCGGAACGGTGGGCAGCACTATCAACAGCAGTGTCGATATCTACCAACCGGGCTACCTTGGATATAAATCAGGAACAGATGTTATAGCCTCTTCCAGTAATATCAGGCTCAATGCCAACACCATGACCCTGGCGGGAACTGACCGTCTGCAAAGCTCCGGCACGCTGACCATCCAGCCGCGCACGGCCAATACTACCATCGGCATCGCGGGTGGCGCAGGCACGCTAAGCCTGCCTGCCAGTTATTTCACCACCAACTTCTCCGACGGTTTTTCCAGCATCACCATCGGCAGCGCGACGGCAGGTGCGATCACGGTGGGGGCGGCGACAACGTTTAATGATAATGTCACTTTATTAAATAATTCCACAATAGTGATTAACGGCGCTGTCACAGCAAACGAAAACCTGACCCTGACCAGCAACGGTGCCATTACTCAAAGCGCGGCGCTGGATGTCACAGGCACGACAAATATAACCGCGGGCGAGGCTAATGAAATTACACTTTCAAACACGTCAAATGATTTTACCGGCGCGGTATCTGTTGTTTCAGGCAATGACATTGACATCGTTGACAGTAACACCATGACACTGGGGGCGGTTAATTCAACCGGAACAGTGGACGTGGCAACATTGACCGGGGATTTAACCCTGACCGGAGCGATTGAAACAACAGACACAACCGATACTGCGATCGTCTTAAACGCTGGAAAAAATACCGCAGCAGGCACATCCACCGGGGGCAATATTATTGTGAGCGGGGGAAGCGTGACTACAGGAGCCGGCGGCCGAGCGTCTCTTTATTCTGGAGATGTCAGTGACAGCGCTGGGCTGACCGCTTTGATAGGCTCAGGCAGCGGAAAATTTCGTTACAACAGCGACGAATCAGCTTCCAATTTTACAACGACGCTTTCTGCTGGAAAATATGCGATATACCGCGCTCAACCCATCATTACAGTCACCCCGAGCAGCGGGCAGAGTGTGACTTATGGATCGGGTCCTGGCAGCGTCTATAGCCTATCCGGTTACTTAAATGGTGACAGCAGTACCAGCACATCTGGGGCTGTGACATGGACAGTAAGCGGCACAACCTCCACCGCTGGTTATATAACAGCCGGGATTCATGACATTTCCTATAATACTGGCCTTACGAACAGCCTTGGTTATGGTTTTGCTGACAATGCTGGCAGCGCTGATGAATTGACGGTCACACAACGATCAATCACTGTTACCGGGCTTACAGTTTCTGACAAAACCTACGATTCAACCAATACTGCGTCGCTGGGCGGCACCGCGGCGATAAGCGTGTTAGGCGCTGATGTGGTAACACTTGGCGGCACCCCTGCTGGAACATTCGCAGATAAGAATGTTGGAACGGGTAAAGCGGTAACTGTCACAGGAAACACGATTAGCGGAACTGATTCCGGTAACTATACCCTGGCACAGCAGACCGGCCTTACCGCAGACATCACACAACGCGCAATCTCCATCTCAGGCATCATCGCAGCAAACAAGGTATATGATGCTACTACCTCAGCTACTGTTGACACCACTGGTGCAGCAGGCTGGCTGGCTGGAGACACAGTGACTGTCTCCGCTTCAGGTCTGTTTGATAACAAAAACGTAGGGACAGGAAAGACTGTTACGCTTACCAGCAGCTATGGTGGTGCAGATTTAGGTAACTACTCAATTACTGATCAGGCATCCACTACTGCAAACATAACCCAGAGGGCAATAAATATCTCAGGTATTACAGCCGCAAACAAGGACTATAACGCCAATACCACTGCAACTGTTGACACCACCGGTGCAGCTGGCTGGCTGGCAGGAGACACGGTGACCGTTTCCGCATCCGGTCTGTTTGACAATAAAAACGTGGGGACAGGCAAGACTGTAGACCTGACTAGCAGTTATAGCGGCGCTGATGCAGATAACTACTCTATTACTGACCAGGCTACCACAAATGCAAACATAACCCAGAGGGCAATCACCATTTCAGGTATTACTGCTGCTAACAAGGTATATGATGCCAATACAACAGCAACAGTAGACACCACCGGCGCAGAAGGATGGCTGACAGGAGACACGGTGACTGTTTCCGCATCCGGTCTGTTTGACAATAAAAACGTGGGGACAGGAAAGACTGTTACACTTACCAGCAGTTATGCCGGTGATGATGCCAGTAACTACTCTATTACTGATCAGGTAACCACTACTGCAAATATAACCCAAAGACCAATAACCATTTCAGGTATTACTGCTGCTAACAAGGTATATGATGCCAATACAACAGCAACATTAGACACCACCGGCGCAGCAGGCTGGCTGGCAGGAGACACGGTGACTGTTTCCGCATCCGGTCTGTTTGACAATAAAAACGTGGGGACAGGAAAGAC
>JAFGFM010000150.1 GCA_016931115.1 Deltaproteobacteria bacterium
AACAATAAAACTGTCCGATCCATTATAGTTGGATGTAGGAGTATAACTGATAACCTGTGAAGTACCTGTCGGACTCCCACTCACTGATGCTGTACCATGACCGGCTGCACCGGATATGCTCCAGTTAATTGTATCCCCATCAGCATCCGAGGCATGCAATGTTAAATCAAAGGCAGTTGGTGTACCATCCTCATCCATTGGTACTGGCACCGTATCACCTTCTGTTATGACAGGCGCATCATTTACTGCATTAACCGTCACAGTTGCTGACACTGAGCCACTTAAACCAGTTCCAATATCATCCTCAGAAGCCTGTACATCAAAACTTCCACTTCCATTAAAATTAAGAGTTGGTGTAAATCTTAATCCAGCATTACCTTGGGCTTTTGTTATATAGTTTCCAGCAGTTATAGGTGTTGTTCCATCAATCTGATAAAGTGTCCCATTTTGAATATTGGAAATTTTAAAATGGGTTGTAGTTACTCCGTCTGTTTCTGTTATTACAAGCCCGGATGATGTCTGAGTGTCTTCATCTGTAATTGCATCTGTCACAGTAGGATTTGATGCTGCAAAGATATTGTAGCTTGAAATAAAGCATACAGAGAGAACAACAAGAAGTGTAATTTTTGAGAATATTTTATATGTTTTCATTTTTCTTTCCTCATAAAAAACGTCATTATTCAGAAAAGGGGGTTTGCATTTACTAGCCATTTTATTACCCTGTTTTAAGTACCTTTTATAAACTACATTATCTATCTTAAACCTCGAGACCAAACACCTTTTAATAAGCCTGTATAAATTTCATAATAAAACCGACTACTCCGCTATTGGTCCGATTTTATAATATCTGCTGTCTATCCCATATTTACTGGTTCCGCCCTTTGTATCAACGGTATAATCATACCGGGCATAACCCTCTGTTGAATATCCCTTTGGGGGAAGAAAATGACCTTCGTAATAAATTTCATAATCATAGCTCTTACCGGCAGTTGTTATTTCACGTTTGTCCACAACGGCTGGATCATCTAGTTGCTTTGGTATATTAATATTTGTAACAGGATAGCCCCCGGTCCCGATAAATGCTGCCTCCCTGTTCTGTCCCCCTTCGGAAACAAAAAAATCCTGCTTATGGGGAATCTGATTTCTTGCTATCTGCATATCCGTAGTTGATGTTCTGCTTGCAGATATTCCGATAATCGTGAGTATAACAAGTATCATTAATGCGATGACTGTCACATTTCCATTTTCTTTTAAAATTATATCTTTATACAAAGTCATCTTTTATTGTCTCCGTTTTATAATCTTTTAATGGATGAAATGGACACTTTTTGCTTGTTCTGATTCCATGTCACTATGACAGTGATGGCCTTGTTATTTATTATGGGGTCATTTGTTGCGGGGTTATGATTAGCGATATTCGTTATTCTGCGATACCGCCCGCCCGGAGACCCGGTTTCATCGATATTAAGTTCTTCATAATCTACGCTGCCGGTGGTTGTTGTATCTAGATTAGCATTGTTTCCGGGTATTATATCCTGTAATGAGGCATCATTATAATCTATACCCAGCAAGTACTCCATCTTGTCCTCTGCCAGCGCAAGGGCGCAAGTAACATTAGAACTGAGATGATTTCCTCTTATCGCGGATACCTGCATTGAGGCTACGGCAAGAAGACCAACAGTCAATATTGAAATTGCTATCAATACTTCCAGGATGGTAAATCCCTTTTGTTCATAGAGTATTCTGGTATTTTTTCCCCTCATGGTGTCACCTTTAATTTTAAAATAAATATTCACTTATATCTACTCTTTTATATAAATCTTTTACGCCTGCTAAATACGACCTTCAAAATATCACAACCCGATGTTCCTGGCGTTAACAGTCGCAGATAATATCCTGCGCATATGTCCGTCATTCGTGTCTGCCGATGGCACCGCATAGCTCCCCATTTGATATGTATTGGGATCTGTATACCCCCTTATTGGATTATCAGTCCTGGCAAGGATAAAGACCTTCACAGCCCTGACCTTGGGAATATTAGACAGCGTATCAAGATTAAATATTTCACTACCGTCATTTAATATATAGGAGAATTGCAGGTTATCCACATCTTCAGCGATGATGTTATAATCGGTGTCTGTGCCGAGATTTTTTCTTTTCAGGGTCGGCCGGTTTGGGTCGCTGTTATCCACCTTGTATATAATGACATCCACCTTGCCTACGATGTCTTCTTCGCTATAATTGTCAATTAACCCATCAGGGAACACTAAATTATTTCCTGAATCGACCTCAAATATCTCAGCGCGGTTCAAATCTTTTTTTGCCAGAAACCCGAATTTGTTATGATTGCTGGCACCGACATAACTAAGGTCTATATCATTCAGGTTGTTTAAATTTAGGTACGCAGCGCTTGAATCCCCTGGAGTCGCATACTCACCAGCGGTAAGCTCCCTCCACGTATCGTTACCCTTAATAATTACCAGAATATCAGTATTATCTTTGACACCTGTAATGCCGCTCACATCATTTCTTGAGTACATCAATGGACGTATGGTGACACCGTCTAAAACTTCACCGGGAGCCTGGAACGGATATGTACCTGGCACCATATCAGTATAATACCCTGCCATCTGGATATCACGGGTTATCATAAAAAGGGCAGCCCTCAAATTCTGTTGAGTTACGGAAACCTGTGACTGTACCACATATGAATCCTGTTGCGATTTAAAGGTGCTGAATATACCAGCCATCACTATCAGGGATATTGCCATTGCAACAAGGAGTTCAACTATCGTAAACCCGCCTGTTTTTCTAATAGAAATGCCATTATTATTTTTATCACAACTAAGCCACATCATTATTACTCCCTTTACTAAGATGCCCGGTTAAGAATAATGTAAAAAATCAGTTATTCACAACTCAATTAAGCAAAACAGGTGCCATAACCCTGCTTATCATGTATCATATTAAAAATACTGAGAATATGGCATAAATCCTGTAATTTTTTTCATTCATGGCTCTGTTAACTTATTTTACAGCGTCAATATTATTAACACTCAGGCAGCCATCGAATATGCGGTGAAAAATGAGACCTTTAAACAGATCTTTCCTATATCCTTTTCATGTAATTATCATTACCTTATTTATCTCTTTAATTATATTTTCTACTGTATTTTCATTTTACCTGCCAGGCTGGTATCATGGGGCATCCGGTTATGAGGATGCCTTGAGCGCCTCAAATAAAAACGAAAAACCGATGATCCTCTTTTTTTATATATAATCCAAATAATTACGCCAGAAATTGATGGACAATTATTTGAGAGATTATGATGTGTGCATTTTTTTAGACGACTTTTTATAAAGATGACGCCTGCTGAAGAGGGATCATTTTTTCGGTTCCGGAATATCCATCCAGTGCAAGTTTCAGGGCCGTCAAATTCTTGTCAGGATTTTTAATAAATCTGATGCCCATACCACGGTTAATAACCCTTTCTTCAGGGATGCCCACATTTGACCATACCACCTCTGCATTAAGGAGTATGCTTCTCTTTTCGGTGCTCTTTATCAAAATGCGGAATCTTTCTTTAGGTTTGCAGGGGCTATCGCATTTAATGAATGCCCCGGACCTGTTAATATCCCTGATAACAGCCTTGATAATACCGCCCCTGGTCTTAATAAAGACAGGCCATGCGACCTCTGCCCTCTGATCAACTTTCCTCTGCTCATACCTGTTTTCATCAGCCTGATAGCCATAGAATTCCAGCTGGTCTGCATTTTTATTGGGAAAGGCTCCTCTGGCATAATTTTTAAATATTATCCATATAAAGGAGATCACTATACAGAAAAGAATAAAACCCATACCAACACTCATACCTGCATATATATTTCCCATTATGCCAACCCTCTTTATTCCAGATGAAAAATATTATTTTTGTAAAAGATACCTTATTGATAAATTATCGGAAGAATCTGCATTTACATTAATTATTTAGTGTCCATCCAAAAGCTGTTGTTTTTGGATTCAAGCGGTCAGCCATCAGCGTTCAGCTTTCAGCAAAAGACTTTTAATCCAAAGAGTTAGCTGACAGCTGATCGCTGA
>JAFGFM010000151.1 GCA_016931115.1 Deltaproteobacteria bacterium
ATAGCAATGGAGAAGGAACTTCGCTTTGCTATTCGTGAAGGCGGTCGTACAGTAGGCGCTGGCGTTATCAGCGAAATCATCGAATAGTATAGGGAAGTAACTCAGGGAATAATATGATAGAAAAATCGTTAGCAAACCAGAAAATCAGGATTCGTCTAAAGGCATATGATCACAAATTGCTGGATCAGTCTGCTTTGGAAATTGTCGATACAGTAAGGGAGACTGGTGCCAAAATTGCCGGCCCAATACCTCTTCCTACTGTTATCAATAAATATTGCGTTTTGAGGTCTCCACATGTGAATAAAAAGGCTAGAGAGCAGTTTGAAATAAGAACACATAAAAGACTTCTGGATATCTTGGATCCTACACAGCAAACAGTCGACGCCTTAATGAAGTTGGATTTATCTGGCGGAGTTGACGTAGAGATTAAACTATAAGCGAACTAAAGGGTTGGAGAATTAAATGGGCAACAGGATATTTGGTAAGAAACTCGGCATGACACGTTACTTTCTTGATGAAGGAAAGAGTGTGCCTGTAACACTGGTACAAGCCGGCCCATGTATTGTTATTCAGAAAAAGACCATTGATAAAGATGGTTATGAGGCTATTCAGGTTGGTTTTGAAGAAAAGAAAGAAAGCAGAGTTAATAAACCTTTAAAAGGCCATCAAAAGGCTGCCGGTGATAAGTGTTTCCAGTTTCTCAAGGAGATCAGGGTTAAGGATACCAAGGAATATGAACTGGGGCAGGAAATTACAGCAGATATCTTTCAGATTGGCGATATGGTTACTGTTTCCGGAAAGAGTATAGGAAGAGGATTTAGCGGTGTTGTAAAAAGATGGGGTTTCAGTGGTGGAAGATGGACACATGGTTCAAGATCCCACAGAGTACCTGGCTCCATAGGTAACAGCACCACACCAGGCAGGGTTGTTAAAGGCAGAAAACTTCCGGGAAGGTTTGGTTTTGAAAGAATCACTGTGAAAAATTTAAAGGTGCTTGATGTAAGACCTGATGTTAACCTTATAGCAATAAAAGGACCGTTACCAGGTAGTGATAATTCGATAATTGAAATCTGCAGATTGTAGATTATTAAAGAAGTGATAAGCAAAAATGATAGTAATCGACGTACATAATCTAAACGCGGAAAAGACAGCTGAGATTGAACTGAATGAGAAAATCTTTGGCGTAGATGTCAGAAAAGATATTCTTCATCAGGTAGTTGTCAGCCAGCTTAATCAAAAACGGGCAGGTACCTCTGCTGTAAAGACCCGATCTGAGGTTAACGGGTCAAGAACCAAATTATGGCGGCAGAAAGGCACAGGCAGGGCGAGGATAGGAACGCCTCAATCTCCAACTAGACGCGGAGGTGGTATTGCATTTGGTCCTGTTCAGAGGGGATATATAAACAAGGTCTCCAAGAAGGTCAGGAAGTCCGCAATTTCAATGGCCCTGAGTGATAAATACAATACAAAACAACTTATTGTTGTTGATGATTTTAATATGCCTGGAATTAAGACCAAAGACTTTGTAAAGGTTATCAATAATTTCAAGACTAAAAAGGCTTTGATTGTAACTGATTCAAAAAATATAAATCTTGAAAAATCATCGAGAAATGTACCGGGTATCAAGGTTATCAGGCAGGAGGGGATTAATGTTTATGATATCCTGAACCACGATCAACTCTTTCTTGTCAGACCTTCCATAGAGAAGATTGAGGAGGCATTGATTTCATAATGGATATTTATAATGTGATCAAGGAACCCCATATCGCCGAAAAGGCAACAATGCAGAAGGAATCATTTAATCAGATTGTTCTCAAGGTTGACCCGCGTGCAAATAAAATTGAAATTAAAAAGGCAACCGAGTTATTTTTCAAAAAAAAGGTGCTTGATGTGAAGACCCTTAATATGAAAGGTAAAACTCGCAGGGTCGGTAAAAATATTGGGAAAAAGTCTGACTGGAAAAAGGCTATTATAAAGCTTGCACCAGGAGAAAATATTGAATTTTTTGATGGTGTATAACTGGATCAGAGCTAAACGCTTGAAATATTATTTCAGAATTGAAAAAAGATTATTTGGAGATATAGATGGCTATAAAAAGTCATAAACCGACTTCACCGGGAAGAAGATTTTTCAAAAACAGCGATTTCGAAGAGATCACTGCTGATAAACCGGAAAGAAGTCTGGTGAAAACACTCAAAAAGAATAGTGGGCGTAACTGTTATGGTCGTATCACCTCTCGTTTCAGGGGTGGCGGTCACAAAAGGCGTTACCGGATTATTGATTTTAAAAGAAATAAAGATGGAATTCCTGCAAAGGTTGCAACCATAGAATACGATCCTAACAGGTCTAGTAATATAGCCCTCTTGAATTATGCTGATGGTGAAAAGCGGTATATTATTGCTGCCAGCGGGATCAAGGTTGGCGATAATATTACCTCTGGTTTGGGCTCAGATATAACACCGGGTAATACCCTTAAGATCAATGATATTCCTCTCGGAAGCTCAATACACAATATTGAGCTGAAACCTGGTCACGGTGGTCAGATTGTCCGAAGCGCAGGTACATATGCCCAGCTTATGGCAAAAGAGGGGAAGTATGCACAGGTAAAACTGCCCTCAGGTGAAGTAAGAATGATCGCTGTGGAATGCAGGGCTACCATTGGTCAGGTTGGTAATTCAGGTTATATGGGAATAAGTCTCGGCAAGGCAGGAAGATCAAGATGGAAAGGCCGGAGACCTCATGTAAGGGGTGTGGCAATGAACCCCGTAGATCATCCGCATGGTGGTGGTGAGGGAAAATCTTCCGGTGGAAGACATCCTGTCACACCGTGGGGTGTTCCTACAAAGGGTTATAAGACAAGGGTAAGAAAGTCTAGCAATAAAATGATTATTAAAAAGAGAAAAGCATAAACAGGATATCTCTTTTTGCTGAAATGGAGGAAAAGTTTTGTCAAGATCATTAAAAAAAGGACCATTTGTTGATGATCACTTGCTTAAAAAGGCAACGCAGGCCCAGGAAACCGGCAGCAGAAACATTATAAAGACCTGGTCGCGCAGATCAACGATATTGCCCGAATTTGTGGGCCTTACCTTTGCGGTACATAATGGCAAGAAATTTATCCCCGTCTTTGTTACGGAAGATATGGTAGGGCACAAGCTTGGCGAATTTTCCCTTACCAGGACATTTTTTGGGCATGCCGGAGACAAAAAAACAAAAGTAAAGGGTGGTAAATAATGGAATCAAGTGCCGTAGCAAGATATATTAGAGTCTCTCCACGGAAGGTACGTCTGGTCATTGATCAGGTAAGGGGAAAACGTGTAGAGGATGCTGTAAATATGCTAAAATTTGCCCCTCAGAAGGGCGCACTTTTCGTCTTAAAGCTAATCAATTCTGCGGTTGCGAATGCACAGCAGAAGTCTGATGTGGATGTTGATAAACTTTATGTAAAACGTATATACGCGGATGAAGGCCCTATGTTAAAAAGGATTATGCCCAGGGCAAGCGGTCGTGCAACAAGAATTTTAAAACGGACAAGTCATCTGACGGTTGTCCTTAATGATAAATAGTCTTTTTATAAGTAACGATTAGTGCCATCAGGCGGAGGTAAAGATTGGGACAAAAAGTAAACCCTATCGGTTTCAGACTCGGTATAAATAAGGAATGGGATTCAAAGTGGTTTTCCAGTAAAGAATACAGCTGTTTTGTTTACGAAGATTACTGCATCAGAAAGTTTCTTAAAAAGAAGCTGCAGCAGGCAGGTATATCCAAGATTGAGATAGAAAGGGCTGCCAACAAGGTAAAATTAAAGATACATACTGCAAGACCTGGTCTGGTTATCGGTAGGAAGGGTTCTGAGATCCAGAATCTTACCAAGGATCTTAGCAAGATAATAAACCGTGAGTTCTTTATTGATATTCAGGAGGTTAGAAAGCCTGAAGTTGATGCACAGCTTCTTGCTGAAAACATCGCCTTACAGTTGGTACGAAGGGTCTCTTTTAGAAGGGCTATGAAAAAGAGTGTTACATCTGCCCTGAGGTTTGGCGTTCAGGGTATAAAGATTTTCTGCAGCGGCAGACTGGGTGGCGCTGAAATGGCCAGAAGAGAATGGTACCGAAAGGGCCGTGTGCCATTGCACACAATCAGGGCTGATATAGATTATGGTTTTGCTGAGGCTCATACGACTTATGGCGTTATCGGCATAAAGGTGACCATTTTTAATGGTGAGATTTTACCGGATAAAAAGGATTAATAAATGCTTAGTCCAAAAAAATTAAAATATAGAAAAAGACAAAAAGGCAGGATGAATGGGAAGGCCAAAGGTGCAACACTTGAATTTGGTGAATTTGGTCTTCAGGCAACAGAATGTGGCCGGATGTCGGCACAACAGATTGAATCCGCACGTATTGCCATAACAAGGCATGTAAAACGTGGTGGCAAAATATGGATCAGGGTTTTTCCTGATAAGCCTATTACCAAAAAGCCTCTTGAAACAAGAATGGGAAAAGGTAAAGGACCTACTGATAAGTGGGTTGCCATTGTCAAGCCAGGAAGGATACTGTACGAGATGGAAGGTGTAGTCGAAAGTACTGCTGCTGAGGCATTCCGTCTTGCCGGATATAAATTGCCGTTTGGAACCAGATTTGTGAGCAGGGGATGAAAATGAAAGCTAAAGAATTAAGAGAAATAGACTATCAGGAATTGGTTGATAAGGAATCATCTCTGCGACAGGATATTTTTAACCTGCGATTTCAGAAGGCTACCGGTCAACTGGCCAATACCTCCAGTATAGGTAAGACCAGAAAAGAACTGGCAAGAGTTAAGACTATTCTTAATGAACAGAAAAAATAATGAGAATGCAGTGAGGCAGTTATGAAAGAACGCGGGATTAGAAGAAAATTAGCAGGTGTTGTAGTCGGGACAAAGATGGATAAAACCGCCGTCGTTTTGGTTAGCAGACTAAAAAAACACAGCACATACAATAAATTTATACGAAGGCAGACAAAATATCTTGTTCATGATCCCAATAATATTTGTCAGGAAGGTGACAGGGTAAGAATAATTGAATCAAGACCGATCAGCAAATTAAAGAGATGGCATCTGGTTGAGATAGTAGAGAAAAGCCAATTGGCAGCCGTAGAAGGAATTAATGATCAGGTTCAGGAGTAAATAAAATGATTCAAACAGAGACAAAACTAAAGGTTGCTGATAATTCTGGTGCAAAGTTAGTGGCCTGCATAAAGGTTTTAGGCGGGTCCAAGAGAAGGTATGCCTCTATTGGAGACATAATTATTGTATCTGTAAAAGAGGCAATTCCTAATTCAAAAGTTAGCAAAGGAAGCGTTATGAGGGCAGTTATTGTGCGGACAGCCAAGGAAATACGTCGTCCGGACGGGTCTCATATTAAATTTGATGAAAACTCAGCTGTATTGATCAACGCACAGAATGAACCAATAGGTACTCGAATCTTCGGCCCAGTCGCCAGAGAATTGAGGGCTAAGAAATTTATGAAGATTATTTCTCTTGCCCCAGAGGTACTTTAAATTAATCTTATGGAGTATGTAAGTGCTTAAGAAACATCCCGTAATTAAAAAGAATGATAAGGTAATAGTCCTTACAGGAAAAGAAAAGGGAAAAATCGGTAACGTGCTGACTGTAGATAAGGGTGCAGAACGCGTTTTTGTTGAGAAGATAAATCTGGTAAAAAGGCATACCAAACCCAATGCCAAGAATGCTCAGGGTGGTATTGTTGAAAAGGAAGCCCCGATTCATATTTCCAATTTAAAGATTATCTGCAACAAATGTGCTGAGCCGACCAGAGTTGGAAAACGTATCCTTGATGATGGTTCAAAGGTAAGGGTATGCAAAAAATGTGGTGAAATTCTAGGTGAGTAGTGATGATGGATTTTAACCCCTTGAATATAACAACATTTACAGGGTAATTTAGAAACAGGAGTAACAGTTGTCCAGGCTGAAAGATAAGTATAACAATGAAGTAGTTCCAGCTTTAATTAAAGAGTTCGGATATACAAGCGCAATGGCTGTGCCTAAAATTAAAAAAGTTGTTTTAAATATGGGCATGGGTGAGGCCATATTTAATATTAAGGTGCTTGATAAGGCCGCTGAAGAACTCTCATTAATAGCCGGACAAAAGGCAGTTATCAGGAAAGCAAAGAAATCTATCGCAGGCTTTAAATTACGTGAAGGCATGCCGATAGGATGCTCGGTCACCTTGAGACGGGATAGGATGTATGATTTTCTGGATAAGCTTTTTAATGTAACTCTCCCGCGAGTAAGAGACTTTCGTGGCCTGCCAAATAAGTCATTTGATGGCAGGGCAAATTGCTCTATCGGGATAAAAGAGCACATTATTTTTCCTGAGATAGAATATGATAAAATTGATAAAGTTAAGGGTCTTAATATAACAATCGTTACATCAGGTAATGCTGATGAAGAGGGTATGTTTTTATTAAGAGCCTTAGGAATGCCATTTAGGAATTAACAGGGAGGATGACTTGGCAAAAAAGTCCCTTATAGCAAAAGCTAAGAGAAATCAGATTTTTTCTACTAGAAAGTACAACCGTTGCCCTATATGTGGTAGGCCCCGGGCATTTTTAAGAAAATTCGGTCTTTGCAGAATTTGTTTTAGAAATATGGCCCTGAGCGGAGTAATTCCCGGTGTAATTAAGTCCAGTTGGTAAATTTATATTTAGACAGGGTTTCCTGTTATATATCGATTGTATACTTATAAAAAGTAGAAGGTTAAATAGAACAAGGAGTTATTTTCATGGGAATGACAGATCCGATCGCCGATATGCTGACGAGAATCAGGAATGCACTAATGGCATCATATAATTCAGTAGACATTCCGGGCTCTAGGATGAAGATTAATATCGCCAAGGTGCTTAAATCGGAAGGTTTCATCAAGAATTTTAAATTAGTGGATGATAAGAAGCAGGGAATCATCAAGATTTATTTTAAATACGATGAAAAAGGTGTACCCACAATAGATGGCCTAAAAAGGGTGAGCAAACCCGGGTGCAGAATTTATGCTAAAAGAGACAATATTCCAAAAATATTAAACGGTTTTGGAATAAATGTTCTATCTACTTCAAAAGGCATAATTACGGATAAACAGGCCAGGGAAATTGGTGTTGGCGGAGAAATTATCTGTTCGGTATGGTAATTTTTCATATTTTATCCATCGTATTATGATCTTTTAATTGGAGGTAATAAATGTCACGTATAGGCAAAATGCCTATTCAAATCCCCAGGGATGTTAAAATCGATATTAAAGATGACATGATTACTGTCAAGGGGCCTAGAGGTGAGCTGAAAAGGCAGATAAACCCTAAAGTCAGTCTGAGTATCGATAATGATACACTTTTGATAACTGTCAAGGATGATTCAAAAGAGTCAAATGCATGTCATGGTCTGTTCAGGGCACTGGTAGCAAATATGGTAAAGGGTGTATCAAAGGGATTTGAACGGATACTTGAAATAGTTGGAGTAGGGTACAAGGCAGAAATTTCCGGTAGAAAGGCTACATTCAATTTGGGATATTCGCACCCTGTTGTTTATGAACTGCCCAAAGGAATAGATGCAACTATTGATAAATCCAAGATTACGCTAACCGGAATTGACAATGAGCTTCTTGGTGAAACCGCTGCAAAGATCAGGAGTTTCAGAAAACCTGAGCCATATAAGGGAAAAGGTGTCAAGTATGCTGCGGAAGTAATTCAAAGGAAGGCTGGAAAGTCCGGAGCCAGGGATTAGAACGGATTATTATTAACAGGATTATAAAATGGCAATAGTAAGCAGAGCAGAATCAAGAGAAAAAAGAAAAAGGCGCATAAGGCATAATGTTACAGGTACAGCCGAACGTCCGAGGCTTTCAGTATTCAGAAGTGCAAAAAATATATATGCACAGATTATAGATGATACAAGTTTCAATACCCTTGTTCAGATATCATCCATATCAAAGGATGTAAGAGATTCAATCAAGGGAAAGGGTGGAAACATTGAAGGCGCTTCAATGATTGGCAAATTAATAGCTCAGAAGGCACTTGAAAAAGGCATTAAAAAGGTTGTCTTTGATAGAAACGGTTTTTTGTATCATGGAAGAGTAAAATCACTTGCTGAAGCAGCTAGAGAAGGCGGGCTGGAATTCTAGGTTTTTAGGTAATTTTTAATTATTTAAGTCAGCAATCAAGGAGACAGGCATTGTTTAAAGAAGAAAGCGGAAATGAACTCATTGAAAAAGTCGTCCATATAAGCAGGGTTGCAAAGGTTGTAAAGGGTGGACGTAGATTCAGTTTTAGCGCAATAGTAATCGTTGGTGACGGAAAAGGCCTTATTGGGTGCGGTCTTGGAAAGGCCAATGAAGTCCCCGAGGCTATAAGAAAAGGGGTAGAAAAGGCTAGAAAGAGCATGAAGGCTGTCAGCATTAAGGATGGCACTATACCGCACGAGGCAATCGGTAAATGGGGCGCAGGTCGTGTTCTTATTAGACCAGCAGGCCCCGGTACAGGTGTTATTGCCGGCGGGGCTGTAAGGGCCGTGCTTGAAGCTGTTGGTATTCAGAATATTCTTTCAAAATGCCTGGGTTCAAATAATCCGCATAATCTTGTCAGGGCGACAATTAAAGGACTTTGCACTCTGAGAACACCTGAAGAAATTGCATCCAGAAGGGGCAAGACACTTCAGGAAATTTTAAATTAATTTAAAAGAATGAGATTTTATTATGGCTGATAAAATAAAGTTAACCCTGGTAAAAAGCGGTATTGGTAAAAATAAAAGAATCAGGGAAACATTAAAAGGTCTGGGATTAACAAAATTACATAAAACTGTTTGCCTGAATAATACGGCTCCTATCAGAGGAATGATAGAAAAGGTATTATACATGGTAAAGGTTGAAATATAACTATTGGGAGATAATGATGAAGTTAAACGATCTTTCCCCCGTTGAAGGCTCAAGGAAAAATAAAAAAAGGGTTGGTAGAGGGCCGGGTTCCGGTCATGGAAAAACCTCATGTAAAGGTCATAAGGGACAAAAGGCCAGATCCGGAGCCAGTATAGGGCCTGCTTTTGAAGGCGGTCAGATGCCTTTGCATAGAAGGCTGCCAAAAAGAGGGTTCACAAATCATTTCAAGAAGGTCTATGATATCATCAATATCTGCGACCTTAGCAGGTGTGAAGCTGGTGTTCTGCTGGATCAGGATAAGCTGAAAGAGCTTGGCCTGTATAAAGGCGCAAAGAACGGGATAAAGCTTCTTGGCAACGGAGACCTGACTCATGCTGTTGAGATAAAAGTGAACATGGCGAGTAAGGAAGCTATTAAAAAGATCGAAGCCGCTGGCGGTAAGATCGAGTTTATCAGACCATAATTTTTTTGGAGAATACTAACCTTGCTAGGCAGTATACAAAATATTCCTAAAATTCCAGAGCTGAAAAAAAGGCTTATCTTCACATTGCTAATGCTTATTGTGTATAGACTTGGCTGTATTCTGCCTACCCCTGGTATAAACGGAGAAGCTCTCTCGGAACTATTCCATTCCATTCAGGGGAATCCTTTAGCGCTTATTGATATGTTCTCAGGTGGCGCTTTAAGCAGGGCATCTGTCATGGCCCTGGGTATAATGCCTTATATAACCTCTTCTATTATTTTACAGCTTCTTGCAGTCGTTGTGCCTCATCTTGAAAAATTACGCAAGGAAGGGGAACAGGGCAGAAAAAAGATTACACAGTATACCCGATATGGAACCATTATATTAAGCATAATTCAGGGATTCGGGATAGCAATCAGCCTTGAAAGGATGAGCGCTCCAAGCGGTGCCATGATTGTTGCATCAGGGGGGTGGGGTTTCAGATTGCTTACAATCATTACGCTTACTGCCGGAACTGCATTTCTTATGTGGCTGGGTGAGCAGATCACTGAAAGAGGGATAGGAAACGGTATTTCCCTTATAATTTTTGCAGGCATAGTTGCAGGTTTCTGGCCTGCTTTTTACAGGGTTTTACGTCTAATGAGCGCTGGACAGATAAGCATATTTCTTATGGTTATAATAATAGTTGTAATGGTTGCGGTTACAACGTTTGTTGTATTTATGGAAAGAGGCCAGCGAAGGATACCGGTGCAATATGCCAAACGAGTAGTTGGAAGGCGTATGTATGGCGGTCAGAGCACCCATTTGCCATTAAAGATAAATGCAGCAGGGGTTATACCTCCAATATTTGCCTCTTCTATACTCTCGTTCCCTCTTATGATTTCAAATTTTGTTGACGTAAATACTATTCCGTGGTTACAGGCTATAACAAATTCAATGAACCCGGGACATGTCATTTACAATATTATCTATGTACTCTTTATCATCTTTTTCTGCTATTTCTATACGGCTGTAAATTATAATCCAATGGATATTGCGGATAATATGAAGAAGCAGGGTGGGTTTATCCCGGGTATCAGGCCAGGCAAAAGCACTGCCGAATATATAGATAAGGTTATGACGCGGTTAACATTGGGCGGTGCAATTTATATATCTTTAGTTTGCATACTTCCTCAGATATTGATGTATAAGGCAAATATGCCATATTATTTTGGTGGAACATCCCTGCTTATTGTGGTAGGAGTCGCTATGGATACCGCTAATCAGATTGAATCACACATGTTGATGAGACATTACGAAGGATTCATGAAAAAAGGAATTGGTAAACACAGATAGGTTGCAGGATTATTCAGGAGAATTTTTATCATGAAAGTTAGAGCATCAGTTAAAAAAATGTGTAGCAAGTGCAAGATCATTAAGAGAAAGGGTATTTTGCGGGTTATCTGTGAAAATCCCAGGCATAAGCAGAGACAGGGCTAACTTGTTACTTTGAAAATTATAGTTTATTTCATATCATACAAGGAGAAATAACTTGGCAAGAATTGCAGGGGTAGATTTACCGAAGAATAAAAGAATCGAGATAGCGCTTACCTATATCTTTGGGATAGGAAGAAGTGCCTCTCAAAAAATACTGACTGAGTGTGGTATTGATTATGATACGAAGGCTGATGATCTTACTGAAAACCAGATCTCGGATATAAGAAGTATTATTGATGAAAAACATAAAGTAGAAGGTGATTTGAGACGCGAAGTCTCCATGAATATCAAGAGATTAATGGACTTGGGTCTGTATCGCGGCATCAGGCACAGAAGGGGTTTACCGGTAAGAGGTCAGAGGACAAGTACAAACGCAAGAACCAGAAAAGGCCCCAGCAAATCAATAATGGGTAAAAGGAAAAAATAAGGAGATCAGTTTACAACTATGGCAAAACGCGTAAATAAAGGGAAAAAGATAAAGAAGGAAAAAAAATCCGTACCAAACGGTATAGTACATATTTGCTCCACCTTTAATAATACGATCATCACCATTACTGACACTGAAGGTAATGTTATATCTGATTCCACTGCAGGCAGGCACGGTTTCAAGGGGTCAAAGAAGAGCACACCATATGCAGCCCAGATGGCTGCTCAGGGCGCATTGAAGGCCGCAATGGAGCAGGGGCTCAAGACTGCTGAAGTCAGGGTGAAAGGTCCCGGGGTAGGCAGGGAAGCAGCATTACGCGCTTTGCAGGTTGAGGGTTTTACAGTAAGTATAATAAGAGATGTTACCCCGATACCCCATAACGGGTGTCGCCCTCCGAAGAGAAGAAGGGTATAAATATATCATTTATTTTTTTAAATCAGATTGAGTGGATCTGATTTGTTAAAGTAGATTTTTCAATCGGTTGGTTTTAATTGATAGATGATATTGAGATAAGAAATATTTTGATCAATAGATTAGGAGGCTAGGATTGGCCAGATATACAG
>JAFGFM010000152.1 GCA_016931115.1 Deltaproteobacteria bacterium
AAAAAAATAATTAAAACCGCAGGTGCATGGTTTTTTCATAACACCTGTTTCAAGATATTTTATAAGGCTTTCCGCATGAAAGCTCCATCTGAACTCTCCACCGCTAAAAAATCTTATCATCTTATTCTTATCTTCATTAGAGAATTGCAGCTCTTTTTTATTATCTTTATTCAGGTATCTGCCGCTGGTAATTATGCATGGCGACATGATGGTAAAAAGCCCTCTCTCCCCGGTATATTTGGAAATATCTTCCAGTTCATTAATATTGAGCGGTAGTATTGTTGTTTTGATCCCAATAATCAGGTTTGGATACCTGCCCCTGAGTTCGCATAGTTTATCGATTGTGCTGTTGACCCTGTTAAATGCATCCTTTACGTTTCTTATTTTCTCATGAACTTCGCCAATGGCGTCAAGAGCGCATACCATAACAAGGTCTAAACCTGCCTTGCTGAAATCCCTTAGGATCTTCTCTGTTTTCTCAATCACCCTGTCAGTTAAAAAGCCGTTCGTGGTAACCGCAACAGATTTCATTTTTTTAAGATTCTTTCTTGAAAGCGTGGTTATCCCTGAAAAAAGACGATCAATTTCATCCAGCAGAAATGGCTCCCCCCCTGTGATGTCCAGCTCCCTTACATCGGAGAGAAAATCATCAGACAAAAACTTAAGCCATTCGTCAATTGAGAGCTCAGGTTCTTCTTTGGGTATACGCCATATATTGCACATGATGCACTTTGCAATGCACCTGTGCGTTATCTCAAGGCTTATTGCCTGCGGTTTCATGGGGTTACCGGTAATCTTTTTATACCGGTATATCAGGCCATTATATAAAAGTTTAGCAGCGATCCCTGTAAGACTATGATTTTTCATGATCTCCACCTTGATATCACCGGGTTGACAGGGTTGAATGAATAATTTCTGAAACAGCCATACCATACCCCCAGCTGATAGGCCAGCTGGTCAAGGGTAAAATAAAAGATAAAAGAGAATACATTGGAATTGGGTTTTTTAATAAAATATTCACACACCGCAACAAGCGGATGGTTGAGGGTTAGGATAAGAGCGGTAACAGGAAAAAAAGGGAGGATCAAAAATACTGCAAGCAGATAATACCTTGAAAAAAAGGCGCACCAGTAATAAAGGGAGACAAAATAACCCCTAAAGACCGCACACAATATCTGCATGTATTTTATTGGCAACGCCTTTTTTTCCCCCTGCATCCATTTTACATGGGTTTCAATAAGAAGGATAACCCCGCACAATAGAAATAACAGGTAATGGCCGCTTAAGGTGGCAGCAAGTACTATCAACCAGACAATTACTGTGAGTGGCGAATAAAACATCTTCTTGAGCCGGTCAGGGTGTTTTTTCTGCAGTAATGGCTCTGAGGTGCCATACTGAAATCTGCGTTTAAAAAAGGCTGAAAGTTTATTCCGGTGCTTATGATACACAACCCCTGCTGGACGATATTCTATCTCATTTCCGCTCTCTTTAAGTCTCCAGCAAAAATCAACATCCTCCCCAACAGTCATATCTATATTAAAGCCGCCCAGCTTTAAGAACAGTTCTCTTCTTACCAGGAGGTTACATGTTGGGAGATAAAAAAAGTTTCCCTCCTCTTTTGAACTCCTTGAACGGTTACCCATATTAAGCGAAGATGAGCTCTTCTCATATCGGTCAATGGCCTTTTTATCAAACCATGAATCCACCTTGCCTCCTACAGCCCCGTTTTTTTCATCCATAAAGGCGGGCACAAGCGCCTTGAGCCAGGCAGGGTCAGCAATACAGTCAGAGTCAATAAAGGCAAGGATATCGCCCCTTGCCTCCTCTGCTGCCAGGTTACGTGAATATGATGCCTGCCTTCTGACATGATTTTTAAGAAGTTTCACCGGAAACCCTGAAATAACATCAGGGGTATTATCATAGGATGCATCATCAACAACTATTATTTCTATTTTATCAGCCGGGTAATCAAGTTTTAATAAAGAGTCAAGGCAGCCTGATATATCATCCGGCCTGTTCCTAACTGGGATAATTACAGTTACGAATGGATAATCGGAAAGAGACCTGTAACCCCTGATTTTAAGAAAGCCTTTTCTGACAAGGCTGTTCAGGAATATTTCTACTTTGCCTGGGTCTGCATTTACATGGGCGCACACATCATTAAATGAAATATATTCTCCCTGGCTTAAGAGATTGAGAACAGGTGCCCATGCAGGGTTTATGGTTATAGTTGTAAGTGGATTTTTGCGGATAAGATAAAGGGTTGAGCCCTGTTGAAAAATGCTGACGCCTTTGGATAGAATATAGGAGAGGGTTACGTTATTATCTGCCATTTTCATATAATGACCACTTTTTTGAACGTCGAACATCGAACGTCCAACATCGAATCTTGAATTATAAAAACGATATGCTACCTCATAATAAAGATATCAGGGAAAAGCTATTAATCTCTTTTTTATTGGACGTTGGATGTTCAATGTTGAATGTTGGATGTTCATCTTATCCCATAATAATATACTTCTCTTCTCAACTCACACCTGTCCTCAACCGACATTACATCTCCATTTACCGCCTTTGCCCGTCCCAGGCACCCTCCATGGCAGTGTTCTCTGCCAGTGCAACGTTTACACTTTTCAAGGGATTCACTCCGCTCTTTGTCGAGAACAGGAAGATGCGCCCATTTTTCAACCCCTTTAAATATGACAGCATTAAAACCCTCTTCATGCACACTGCCGACTGCAAGGTCATTATCAAGATTCATTACACAGGGGTACATATTACCTTTAGCGTTTATAAAAGGCATGTTAATGCAATTGCACACATGGTCAGAAGGGATATCTTTACCCTTGTACCATTCTATTGCAGATATACAGCCAATCCTGTCATAAAGTCTTCTAAATTCAGGTTTTGACTCATACAGACCTATCAATGACCTTACCTGGGTTCTATCCGGAAGGCTGATCCAGCCCGCATTTTTTGCCCTGCCGGCTTTAATTAGTGTGCCGGCGATAAATCTCCCCACACCGAGACTGTCAGCAAGTTTAAGCATCTCAGGAATTTCATCATAATTATGCCGCATTTCAGTAAAGGCAATATCTATTCCTTTTCCCAAACCCTCTTCAATCAATTGCTTAATTGCCCTAAGAGTGTTGTTAAAATTACCCCTTCCCCTGATCAGGTCGTTTGTTTCAGGCCTTGAACCATCCAAGCTTACCTGTATCTTAAAAATCGCGGAATCCAATAACTTTAGTTTTTTGATCTCTTTACCGGTTACCGTTGCCCCGTTGGTCTGGAGAACAACCTCTGATAGACATGGGGTTTTGCAGGCATGGCTTAGAATATCATGCCAGTCCGGGTGCAGTAAGGGCTCTCCACCTGTAACAAGGAGCCTCTTACCACCAAGGGCTGAAAACTCATCAATAATGGCAGCAATGATATCCCCGGGAACAGACTTACCCCCTGGGCCTTTACAATCAAGCAGACAGTGCGGACAGCTCAGGTTGCATGCATCTGTAATCATCAGGGTAAGGGTGTCCGGCGGCTTCAGGCCGGCCTTTATGATCATTTCCCAGAGCTCCCCTGCATCCTTTTTCATGGACTCAGCCCTTTTTCTTTGGTGTGAAGTTTTTTGTCTCTAAAAAACCTCTTTCAACAAGATAAGAAATAATACCTTCGACCTGCGAGGCGGTATCCCCGGTAAGTATGGCCCCCTTTTTTTCCACACTGCTTCCTGCGAGTAACTGGTTGATCCTGTCAAAGGCAGGCTTGCTGCTGTCAGGGGTTACCACCCTTTTTGGCCTCGGCCTTGGTTGGAATGTTTTTTTATGTGCAACCTTTTTGCTGACATGTTTTACATCAACATCAATAATCCTGAATGATAGTGAGAGGGCCTTCTGCTTCTGCTCAAAGGATGGCATTCGTGTCTCAATGCCTTCAAGTGAAACGCTTAAGACGGCGGGCAGGTGGCATTCTATCTCCTCCCTTATACCCTTGCCAGCATTTTTTGTGACCTTCGCCGTAGAGACAGGTTCTTGTCCCGCCATAGCCGTAAGGCGACGGCGGATTAAACCTGTCTCTACATGAACAACATCTGATACAAAGGGCAGACCAAGGTGATGGGCAATAAATGCCCCAACCTGGCCATTCTGTTTATCAACAGACTCTTTACCGCACAATATCAGGTCGGCCTTTAATTCCCGGATGCCCTGAGCGAGGATAACAGACTTTGACCATGAATCATGTTCATCCTCTGTATCAATCCTGTAAACAGCATCAGCACCGATAGCAATGCACCGCCTGAGCTCTTTTTCAGCGATAAGAGGACCCAGGGAAAGGATGAAAACCTCAACAGTTTTATCTTTCTCCTTAATCCCAAGAGCCAGTTCAAGAGCAGCCTCATCATATGGGTTAATACGAAAAATGTTATCTTCAGGCTCTATATAGTTCTTAACAGGATCACGCCCTGTCCTTGCATAGGTGAATGTTACCTGCTTAGCGCATACTAAAATTCTCATATTGATCTCCCAATTTTAACGGGAACAAACTAACTTAACAATCGGGCACAAGGCGCAGGGCTCA
>JAFGFM010000153.1 GCA_016931115.1 Deltaproteobacteria bacterium
ACAAATGAGACCATTTAATCATGTAAATGCAACATCTCTGGCAGAGATAAAGACCGCCCTTGCTGACGGAAAAACAACATTGATTGCCGGCGGCACAGACCTGCTTGGCACATTAAAGGATAATATCCTCAGGGACTACCCTGCTACAGTGATAAACCTTAAAACAGTGCCCGGCCTTGATTTTATTAAAGAGGAAAAGGGCATGCTGAAGATAGGGGCTGCAACACGGCTTAGCGATATAGCAAATAATGAGACAGTACAGAAAAAATATACAGCCCTTGCGCAGGCAGCAGGGAGGGTCGCCACCCCACATGTCAGGGATATGGGCACCATTGGCGGCAACATTGCCCAGCTTCACAGGTGCTGGTATTTCAGAAAACATGAAAACCGCTTTGACTGCAAACGCAAAGGGGGTAACTCCTGTTTTGCAATGGCCGGGGATAGCAGGTATCACTCTATCTTTGGTATGAAGGGTGGATGCCTGGCTGTAAACCCGAGCGATACAGCGCCTGCTCTCATAGCCCTTAATGCAAAGGTAATAACAGACAGGAGGAGTATTGAGGCGGAGAATTTCTTTGAAGTGAAGGTGCCCGGTAACACGGTGCTTGAGAAGGATGAGATCATAACAGAGATCCAGATCCCTGAGCCGCCAAAGGGTGCAAAGAGCGCCTTTATAAAGTTTGCATTCAGGAAGTCCATAGATTTCCCGATCGTAAACTGTGCAGTAATGGCTGGAGGAAAAAATCCAAGGATAAGCCTGAATGCGGTAGGGCCGACACCAGTAAGGGCAGTAAAGGCAGAGGCTGTTATCGCAGGGAAAAGCATCAAGAGTATAAGTGAAAAGGATGCAGAGGCCGCTGGAGAGGCCGCAGTGGCAGATGCAAAGCCGTTAAAGGCCAACAAATTCAAGGTACAGATAGCAAAGACCCTGGTTAAAAGGGCGCTGTTGACCCTCAAGGCTTAATTTAATACGTAGAGACAAGGCATGTTTACCCACCGGGTTTCTGGCGGGCCTTGTCTCTACAATTGTTTTCAGGGAATGTTTATCCGCCTTCGGGAGACCTTTCTGTAATTCGATGGCGTATGGAATAGATCTTTATGGCTACTGTATTTTGTCTAATGTATATTTGGATAAAATTTTTTTATCATATATATTCATGAAATTTGAATTACTGCAGGGGCACCGCGCCTGTGCCCATGCCTTGCTGGTTTTTGAAAATCAATATTTATAGGAGACACAAATAATATGATCGGAGCAATTGCAGGAGACATAATCGGTTCTGTTTATGAATTTAACAACATCAAGACAAAGTCCTTTCCCCTATTCTCCCCTCTTTCCAGATTCACTGATGATACGGTCCTTACAGTTGCTGTAGCAAATGCCATTATTTCAGGAATACCTTATGTTGACTCAATAAGGTCATTAGGAAGTGCTTACCCCAATGCCGGTTATGGCGGTTCCTTTAAAGAATGGCTCTTCACAGAAAATGCCAACCCCTATAACAGCTGGGGTAATGGCTCTGCCATGCGCGTAAGCCCTGTTGGTTTCGCATTCAACACTATTGATGAGGTGTTAAAAGAGGCAATGCTCTCTGCTGAGATAACCCACAACCACCCCGAAGGTATAAAGGGGGCACAGGCTACAGCCCTTGCCATATACCTTGCCAGGAAAGGGGCAGACAGGGCAATTATTAAAAAAGAGATCCATGATCGGTTTAATTATAATCTTGACAGAGGCGTTGATGAGATCCGCGTTAATTATACCTATGATGTATCATGCCAGGGTACAGTGCCAGAAGCAATAATATGTTTCCTTGAATCACGCTCATATGAAGATGCCATACGTAATGCCATATCAATTGGCGGTGACAGCGACACCCTTGCCTGCATTACAGGCGGTATTTCAGAGGCATTTTATGGGCCTCTGCCCAATGATATATTTAAAAAGATAGAAGAGAATTTACCGCCAGAGCTAATGCAGCATGTTAAGACCTTTTATGACCGCTATATGAATGGCATGTATTCATAAAAAACTATGTAACTCAGACTTGTGTAGAGACAAGGCATGCCTTGTCTCTACGATGTTTATTTTTTCTGGGGTGCTTAAAACAGATTAATTCTCATCATCACGCCATTCCCAGTCTCTTCCGCCTTTGAACACTGCTGCGTTCATCTCATTGCTCAGGAAGAGCAGGTTTGATCCTTGGAATTTGAGTGCCATATTAAGGAAGAATTCGCCTGTTGTTTTGGTGTTGGCAAGCTCTACCTCTGTGGCAGCAAGGTATTGCTTCATATAGGTAAAGCAGGATGAGTCAAATGGCATGCCAGGTTTCTGGTGCCCGGGGATAACGATCTCTGCCCCAAGCTTTTCAAGCATCTCAACATCCTTAAGCCATTGTTTTCTCTCATCTGCGTTAATCTCACATGTGAAGGGATGTGACTCATTAAAAAGCACATCGCTTCCATAAAGGAGCTTTATTGATGGTACCCACACAACAGTATTGTATTTGAGGTCACCCATGATCTTGGGCATGATCTCTATGCGGTTACCTTCAAGCTCAAAATACTTGTCTTTCATTGGTTCTATATTGACAGCCTTTCTGGGGACATTTGTTGGCCCTATAATCTTTACCCAGTGATCAATTTTTCCGAACATCTGCTTGTTAATGGTGCTTGCCACCTCCGGAAGTGCAATAACCTGTGCCTCAGGAAAGGCATCTTTGATCGGGCCGAGACCAAAATAGTGATCCGGGTGCGCATGGGTAACATATATATACTTGAGGTTTTTACCTGTTTCAAGTATCTCTGCCACAACCCTGTGACCGTTTGAAAGGGTCCACTGGGTATCCAGGATTGCAGCATCCTTTTCACCCATAAGGATTACAGTACAGACAGAAAATCCGCTTTCAGAGCTATAGAAAACCTTTGCTGAAAGTTTGCCGGGTCCATTGTCAACAAATCTTACTTCCATATTATGCCTCCTCTTTTGTTTTATTTTTTTTAATTCCAGGAAGTTGTCCCGCTATCGTAAGGATTACCAATATACACCTTTTTTTGTGCTATTCAAGACCAAATATTATTTGAACCAGGCTTATACATATGTTACAAGGCATAATATTTATAACCGTTACACAGGTTTTTTGCTTATTACCATCCATTCAGAGGAGGCTTTAATATGCACCTGACACCACCCATTACAAACATGACCGATGCATTCAGTGTGAAAGATAAGAATGTTGTTGTTACAGGGGGTAACCGCGGGATTGGCCTTGGTATCAGTACCGCCTTTGCCCAGAGCGGGGCAAATGTGGTTATCCTTTGCCGCAACAGGGAAAAGGGTATTCAGGTTGCCGATAGTTTTAAACAGTATGGCGGAAAATATACCTGCATAGAGTGTGATATAGCAGATAAGGCAAGTGTGGATAAAGCCACTGCCGGGATATTTTCTTTTTTTGATCATGTTGATGTCCTTGTGAATAATGCTGGTGTTGCAACCAATGTGGAATTTTTAAAGGACAAGGATATGAAGGAGTGGCACAGGGTGATCAATACAAACCTTAATGGTGTAGCCAATATGGTATATGCCATTGCACCAAAGATGAAGGAAGCTGGCCTTGGAGGGAGGATCATAAACATCTCATCCATAGGCGCCCAGCTTGTTGGTGATGTGTTTAACCACCCCAATTGCCCTTACAATGTATCAAAGGCAGCCATTGACCATTTCACCAGGTACATTGCAGTAGAGCTTGGAGGCGACGGCATACGGGTAAACAGCATTGAACCCGGCCCCTTCCATTCTGATCTTGATAAAGACCTGCCTGAAAGCGCCCATGAATTTATAAGACAAGAGACACCGTGTCACCGTTTTGGTGAGCCTATCGAGATAGGTGCCTATTGCGTGTTTCTGTCATCCCCTGCTGGCAACCATATTACAGGTTCAATCTGCGTACATGATGGTGGGCTCATCTGCAGGGCGGGTTAAAGGAGGATTAAGATGTCAAATATAAAATATTTTGCATTTCCGGGTCAGGGTAACCCGGTTATTCCGCATGTTGAGCCAAAAGATGCACGTGTCAATGCGGTCTGGATGGATGGTAGGGTAATAAAAAACTGCATGTTTAATGAGGCTGCATGGTATAAAAAACCTTGCAAAGAGCCTGGACTTTTCAGGCTTAACTCGGACAGGATGATATTCTTTATTGGCGGTGATCCTGATAAACCTGACAGCCTTAATGCAACAGTTGATCTCACGATAGAAAACGACAAACTCACACTCACAAATTCCTGTGCTGTTTTTATACCTGAAGGTGCGGCACATGGCAACCTTGAGGTAAGGGATATCACAACACCCTTTTTCTACTATACATGTCATCTTAACACAGAGAGGTTTGAGGCAATACCAGCAAAGGCAACAGCTAAAAAAGGCACCTATGCAGGTAATTATGTAGAAAGGTATGAACGCCCTGATGGAACAATCCCTGAAGCGCCAGAAGGTTTCATAAAATTTCTGGTCTATATGGATGGTAAAAGGTTAAAGGGCGCACCCTATGCCGAGATTTTATGGTTCTGCACTACAAACGACACAGGCCCTGCCCCCCACAGCCATGATGATTTTGATGAGTTCATAGGTTTTATGGGCACAGACCCGGAGCACCCCGAAGAGCTGAACGCAGAGGTCAGTTTTTATATTGAGGATGAAAAGATCTCTATTACCAAAAGCTGCCTTATCTACATACCAAGGGGACTTACACACAGCCCCATATTTGTGCCAAGGCTTGATAAACCCATACTACACTTTTCAGGTGGTAATGGTGGTGATTATGCAAGAAAGGGAGATGAACACAGGAATGATAATATGTTCAGACTTTGATCATCCTTGAGGTAGAACCGGCAACAGCAGGGATACCATACTCCTTTAATATCTCCGTAAGATGAAGAAGGTTTTTTTCCCATACAGCCCTTTCCGGCGGGATAAAATTATCCATTGGGTATGGGATGCATAAAGAGGCATATTTTTCTGTGCCCATCTTCCTGTATGGCAAAAGCTGTAGCTGTATGATGTTATTACCCAGCTCATTTTTTATAAATTCAGCCGTTGCCCTTATATTCTCTTCACTGTTATTATAATCCGGGACAACAGGTATCCTGAGAACCACAGATTTTTTAAGCTCAACTGTCCTCTTTATGTTACTTAATATCAGCTCATTACCAACACCTGTGTATTCCCTGTGTTTATCAGTATCCATATGTTTGATATCGGCTATCACGAGGTCAGTATATTCATACACCTGCTCCATATAGTCTTTCGCGCAGTGCAATGAAGATTCAACACAGGTGTTTATTGAGTTTACTTTGCATTCCTTTAAAAGGAGGGTTGCGAACTCCCACTGAAGCATCACCTCGCCGCCAGAAAGGGTAACACCTCCGCCAGTCTTAAGGTAAAAATTGCGGTCTTTAAGGATGATATTCATAAGCTCAGGGATGGTATATCTTTTACCCCATATCATTATTGCGTTTGCAGGACATTCATCAGCACATTTAAAACACTCAGCGCATCCTGCAACTTCATCTACCTTAAGCAGGTGATCATCACATATTTTTATGGGACTATGCTCTTCCTCAGGGCATGCCTTGATACATAGTGAACATTTGCTGTTACCAATGCATTTGGATGGGTAAACACCAATCTGCTGATATGGAGATAATCCTTCAGGGTTGCTGCACCAAAGGCATCTGAGGGGACAGCCCTTGAAGAAGATCTCGGTTCTTATTCCAGGGCCGTCATGTATGGTATATCTTTGTATGTTGGTGACCAGGCCATATGGTTCACCCTCTTTTGTAAGTTTCATTATGATATAGTTACCGATCAGTCAAAGGAAAGCACTGTCCTTCCTATAATATCATCCTGAAGCTCCTTGGATAGCTCTACAAAGTATGCGCTGTATCCTGCAACCCTGATAAGGAGGTCCCTGTATTCTTCAGGGTGTTTCTGTGCCTCAATAAGGGTCTCCTGATTTACAACGCTGAACTGGCTGTGCATCCCCTTTCGCTGGATATACTCATCCATAAGTGCTATAAAGCTGTCACGGCCAGTAATGCCGGTAAGTGATGAGGGTGAAAACTTCCAGTTTAAAAGTGTCCCGTTTGTTGCCCTGGCGTGATCAAGCTTTGTTACAGACCGGCATATTGCTGTTGGGCCTGATACATCATGGGAGGCAAAATGTGTGTGAACAGCACCCATGCAGTCAGAGAGCGGCTCAAATGCCTTTCTGCCTTCAAAGGAGGCCCACTGCATAAGGCCGAATGCCACGTTTACAGTAACAGAATATGCGCCAGGCTGATAAAACCCGCCCCTTGTATTTGGCCTTTTTTCTATGTGCTTGCACCATGTGTCCATTGCGAACTTGGTAAGTTCATCAGCATAGTCATCATCGTTTCCAAAATGATGTACCTTATCACTGTTGACATAGGCGTACAGGGATTCATATCCTTCCCAGTTGTTGCGTATGGCATCAAGCAACTCTTTTCCTGTTATTCTCATTTCTTCAAACACTAGCTGTTTGATGGTTGATAGCCCGTCTCCGGTAGTGCCAATACCCACACACTGTGGCCCGCTGAAATTATATTTTACACCGCCCTGGGTTATATCCTTACCATTTTCAATGCACCCTTCCATAACAGAAGAGAGATAGGGCAGGGGTTTTAATGCCTGATGTGCGAGATCAACCGCATTTAATACCGCTATCTGGCGGTCACACCAGTATTTCATCTGCCTGTCATAGGCATTAAGCACCTCATCAAATGTCTTAAAATCCTCAAGGCTGGCTGTTTCAAGGCCAAGCCTTTCACCAAGTGCGCCGCATTTTGCCCATCTCATGCACTGGGGCCCACAGTCTATGCACCTTCCGTTATTCATGGCAAGTTCAAGCACCTTTGCCATGTTCATGTGCCCACAATCCTTCCAACCGTATGATTTACCTGTGGCATCAGGCTCAACACAACCCACCACCTGGTAATCACGCGCATCCTTTATATCTGTATAGGAGGAAAGCATGGCCGGAATAGCCACATCGTCATTAAATATCTTTGGTTCACCGGTACCAAGGCGTATGCCATTTGCCACCTTGACCTTGAGTTCCCATGGTGTGCCCGCATGCATCCTTACAGCAAGCCACGGGGTCGGTATCCTGATATGGACATGGGCATCTACACACATGAAGGTGAGTTCATTTGTGGCATCCTTGCCATCCCTGTCAATCCCGCCCAGGGTCAGGCACTGGCCCCCTATTCCGCCGTTACCGAATGTCTTGATAAGCACATGGCTTCGCAGCTTGTTCAGATCCCAGATCTTGATAAAGAAATTCTCTATCAACTCCTGGCAGAATTCACGTGTAGCTGTTCCCTCCTGAATATCCTTTTTAAAAAAGGGATACATATACTGGTCAAAACGGCCATATGATATTGAGTGGCCATTACATTCCATGTGAATCATGCAGTTGGCAATATGCACGAGCTGGATAGCCTCCCAGAAGGTTCGCGGCGGGTTTTCAGATATCCAGAGCAGGTTTTCATGCATCTGCAAAAGTTCCTTTTTCCTGGCCTCATTCGATGCGCCTTTTGCCTTTTCCCATGCAAGGGTGGCATAACGCTTTATGTGCTCTGTAGCAGCCTCATTTACAAGGAGCTCTGCCTTCAGGAAGGTATATTTTTTCAGGCCGTCTGGCGATGTCTTATCAATATCCTTTAAGGCATCAAGTATCATCTGCCTTACGCCCTTGTAGCCGATCTTAAACAGCCTTTCATATGAAAGACCCAGGTGCCCTGCCCCGCAAAAGATATAGGCATCAGCAAAAAATAATCCTTTGCCTGCGTGTGAACCCTTCAGTTCATCATCAGTTAGAAGAGAATTTGCATAGTCTTCGATTGTTTTTCCGTTCCAGTAATCCCTGATGGTTTCGAGTTTTTCATATGCCTCTTTTGTGTAGCTGAAATAATCATGTGTGCGCTCGGGGCTGTAGTCCATGAGCCCGTCACGCATCTCATTTACTACCCAGTTCAGACCGAATTCCGGGAACACAGGCGCCCCTTTTTTATCACAACCCAGGCCCCCTGCGATCAGCTCATCATCATAAATATAAATCGGGGCGTTTCTTAGCAGGTTTGCCATACCTTCAGCACATCTGGTTATCTGGGGGGCCCCGGGGTTCTTTTTATATGCCTCGGTAACAAGCAGCGCCCTTTCAGAAGGTACAAAACCATTAGTTGTCTTTGAGGTAGTTTTTAATATCCTATTTATGCGGGGAAATGGCGAGGGTTCAGGCGTGTTACCGGAAATTCCTACTCCCCATTCCCTGTCAAATGGCTCAACAGCCTGTGGAACTATCTTTACTGCTGTCTTATAGGTGGTATTTACCTCTTTTCTTGCTACCATTTTGTCACCCCCGGAGTAAAATGTTACTAAGACCCTTTTTTATTACCTGAGCAGGACTAATGTCAATATAAGTAATTACGAACTGGTAATAATCAATATAATAATATAAATTCCTGAATAATCTTGACTTATAATATTCAGGCTATATATTTTTAGCCATGAAATATATTACAGGTATTTTTCCTTTTTTCCTAGAGTTTTTTTAAAAAGGCGCCGATTGTCATTACATGAGGTATTAAGAATGGAAACCGCAAAAAAGATCGATAATCCAAAATCAGCAGAGCCACTGGCAATAGAACCCTATGATAAAGAGTGGGGGGTTGGGGTATCAGCCATTACCAAAGACCCGTCGCCATTTCCCAGGATAAACAATATATTAAGATGGCTCAAGGAAAGGGATTTCACCGCGAATGCAGAACGGGCCGTAATATATACAGAGGGATATTTCAAAAAATACAGGGATTTACCCCAGATATTGAAGTGTGCTATGTCATACAGGGATGTACTTGAAAATGTTACAATAAATATATGGCCTGATGAACTTATAGTGGGCGAGATAGCCGCACCCGCAAAGAGTGCGCCGGTATACCCTGAATTCGCCATTGACTGGCTCTGTGACGAGATGATCAACTCACCCCTTGATCAGCGCAGAAATGACCGATATGTCATTAATGAAGAGACCCAAAAAGCCCTTTTGGGTATACAAAAATACTGGAAAGGGAACACCCTTGAAGAGCATATATTAAGCAGCCTGACAGAGGAGGATCGAAAGGGGTCGCACCTTGAAAAGGGGGTGAACTTTTTCGGGCTCTTTGCCTCTGCGGGTGTGGGTCATGTGTGCGCCAATTATGAAAAGCTCTTCACACTTGGATTTGGCGGCATCAGAAGGCAGATAATTGAGAAACGAGCAGAACTAATTGCCTCAAACCCTTCAGATATCACAAAAAAAGAGTTTTACGATGCAGCACTTATCTCCCTTGAAGGGGCTGTCACCTATATAAAACGCTATTCAAAGCTCGCATATGAGATGGCGGAAAAAGAGATTGATGACCGCAGAAAGGCAGAGCTGTTACTTATCTCATCAAACTGCGCCCAGGTGGCTGAAGGTGTGCCAAGGGACTTCTGGGAGGCAATACAGCTATGGCACATTGCCACCAACATGATAATAATTGAAACAAACGGCCACTCAGTAACATACGGCCGTTTTGACCAGCTTTTTTACCCCTTTTACAAGCATGATATGGAATCGGGCACATTTAAGAGGGAGTTTATACAGGAACTGATAGAGATGTCCTTCCTCAAGATGCATGAGCTGTGCAAGATCCGCGATAAGACAGCAATCGTATTTTCAAGCGGCACCATAATGGGTGGTACAGCGCTGGATGTGGGCGGTGTGGACAAGGATGGTAATGATGCGACAAATGACCTGAGCTACATGGTGCTGGATGCACATGCACACACAAGGATACCAAACCCCTGGATGGGTGTCAGGCTTCATGACAGGGCGCCAAGGGAATTCAAGATAAAGACATTTAATGTCATCAGGATAGGTACAGGTGAACCCAAGGTATTTAATGATTCAGAGATGATCAAGGCTTTGCTTAACTATGATAAGCCCATAGAGGAGGCAAGGGATTATGTAGGCATAGGGTGTGTTGAACCATGTGTGCCCGGCAAGACATATGGCTGGCATGATTCAAGCTCATTTAACATAGCAAAGGTGCTGCAGCTTGCCATAAACCACGGGCGCTGCATAGATTGCAGCCCAAAGTGCATGAGATATAATAAATGCGCAGGGATAGGTGGAAGGCTCGGCATTGATACAGGGGGCCTTGATACATTTAAGTCCTTTGATGATGTAATGGAATCTTTTGATAAACAGATGAAATACTGGTGTGACATCATGATAAACCAGGTAGACAAGGTAGACCTTGCGCATCAAAAATTAAAACCCCTCCCCTACCTCTCGCTCCTGATTGATGACTGTATTGGTAAAGGTGTAGATGTGTCGGCTGGCGGGGCAAAATATAATCACAGCGGGCCCCAGGGTGTTGGCATAGGAACAGTATCAGACAGCCTTACAGCAATAAAACAGCTTGTGTTTGATGAGAAAAAGACAGATGGCGCAACCTATCTCAAGGCATTAAAGGCAGACTGGAAGGGTTATGAGCCATTATATGCCCTTGTTAACAGTGACAAGATGCACTGTTATGGTAATGATGATGACTATGCCGATGATGTGGCAAAATTCGTTACAGCCACATACTGTAAACATGTTGAGCACAGACCAACCGCTCATGGTGGCGAATACATGCCCGGCGTCTTTTCGGTTTCACAGAATGTGATGGCAGGTTTTTACACTGCTGCCACACCTGATGGCAGGATGGCATATGAACCTCTATCAGACTGTATAGGCCCTGTGCACACAAAGGTATCATCACATGACAGAAGCGGTCCAACTGCAATAGCAAAGTCTGTTGCAAAGCTTGATCACAGCCGAATTGGTAACGGCATTATCCTTAACTGGAAGTTCAGCCCTGGCGCTGTTTCTGGTGAAACAGGGAGGGATAACCTCATCTCCCTTATGGATGTCTATTTTGACTGCAAAGGTATGCAGAGCCAGTTCAATATTGTAGGCAAAGAAGTTATGATCTGTGCGCAGAGACAACCTGAACAGTACAAGGATCTTCTTGTACGTATAGCCGGCTACAGCGCCTATTTTGTTGAATTAAGTGAGGAGCTTCAGAGTGACCTGATAAGCAGGACTGAACTCTCTTTTGACTGATATGTAGTGGGTGTAACTGTAGGGGCAGGGGGCAGGCAAGCTCAGGCCCGAGAACAGGGGTGCAGGCTGAAACCAGTTATTATAAAGGTATGGCGATTTTTGTTCACAGCAAAGGAGGCCTGATGTACGAGGTTTCGGTAGGCGGTCAAAAATTTAAATTTAAGCCAGTAGCCAGAAAAAAATAAAAACAGAAGGGTCTCATTCATTATTGATGTTTAAAATGAAAGCTACTACCTTCTAAATTCTTTCAGGTAATCCATCTTCTATATAGTTTTCACCAGTGCGGGTATTTATGTTCCAGGAGAGGGTTATTTGTAAGCTGAACAGGCAGCGTCCCATTCTCCTGGATTTTGTAAATCTGATTTGTATATGGAGCGCTCCCTGATGTATTAATCTTTTGAAAAACAATTTCATTAAAATTTACAGACCATTTTGGGTTTTCACCCAGATTATAAATCAGGCGGTCTTCAAGCCCATTTCCATTCATTACATGGATACCATTCCTGCGATAAACAATTTTACCTTTGTCGCCCCCGCGATCCTTAGAAGCCCAGTCCGGCTGGCTCCCAAGTACTCTCATATATTCCCATGGGATCCCTGCCGGATAGCTTATTGTATAAATCCCGCTGTTATCTTTTGCAGCGCCATAGAACGCAATTTTATCGCCATCCGGTGACCAGCATGGGCCATAGAGATTTAAATCTCTTCCTATGATCGCAAAATCATCCAATATCTCTTCATTGTGTGTTCTGATGTTATACACAATAATTGCTTTACCGCCAGGCATGCTGCGATGGAGCCTTACAAAGGCCAGTTTATAGCCGTCTGGAGACCATGAGGGATAAATATCATCCTTCGCCCCCGTGATAAGACCGGTCTCACCTGTTCCATCAGGGCTTATAATATAGATGTCCCAGTTTCCATTAGTCCCCCCTGCCCTTCGATTAAAAACAATCTTATCCTTTTCAGGAGACCACCTTGGGTATGCGTCCATTCCGCTGCTGGTCAGCTGAACAATGTTGTTACCGGTATTATCTATAGTATAGAGATTACCCCAGATACTCCCTGGTGGCCCCTGCATAAATACAATTCTGGTGTGATTTGCGTTTTCGCATCCGGTGAGACACCAGATAAACACAAAGGAAAGAAGTAAATACAATTTATTTGATTTCATGATACCCTCCTTTCACTTTTTCAACGAACTGTTCAGTATTGTGGCATAAAAGCATATTATCTATTTGCATGAGCTGATACTAATTTGAATATGTAAGTTTTATTAGGGCTACTATTTTGAAAAATCAAGGTAATTTTACATTAAACCTTTACGACAATAAATCCGGTTAATATTTTCTTGACAATAAGCATATTATTACCGTATTAATATGGTTATTAATATACATGGAGCAAGTATGATCCCTATCAAAATAAAAAAAAATTCAGGCGAAGCCCTCTATGTCCAGATACGCGATGCTATTGAAAAGGCTATCAAGAATGATGAGTTAAAGGCTGGAGAACAGTTACCTGCAGTTACTACCCTTGCAAGTGATATAGGCGTAACCCATTCTACAATACGCAGGGCATTTGAGGATTTGTCTGCTCAAGGGTTAATAGGTTCACATGTTGGCAGAGGTACATTTGTTCTGGACAGAAATAAACAGGCATCAAAGGAGGTGTCCCCTGCCCCGGTAAAAAATACAGTGTCGGATTACAGATCAAATGGTGAATCCTCCACTGCTACCAGAAGACTCAGGATGGGCATATCTAAAAGCCTTGAAGCCTTAATGGAGCTTGCCAAAAGGCCCGGCCTGATTCACTTTACATCAGGCATGCCAGATCCGGCACTTATTGAAAATGGAGTCCTTGAGCGTATCACTAAAGATGCTTTTAAGACAAGCGAAGGACAATATTACACATATGGTGAATCTCCCCTTGGTTTAAAGGCACTCAGGGAAGAGCTTGCAAAAAGGTTTAACTCAGATGGTATGGATATAACTGCTGCAAATATACTTATTACAAACGGTTCACAGCAGGCTGCATCAATCCTTGCCCAGTCTGCACTTGAGAACAGGCAGCGGATCATATGTGAAACACCATGCTGGCTTGGCATTCCAAGGGCATTCGGCGCTATCGGGCACTGGGTTGAAACTGTTACAAGAGATAAGGGTGGTGTAATAATAGAAAAGCTGGAGCGGTTTAATGACAACCACCCTGCCCTGCTCTATTTATGCCCCGAGTTTCATCACCCAATGGGCACAGACTTGAGCCCGGACAGGCAGACACAGCTCATTAACTGGGCAAATGAACAGCGTGTTGACTTACTCGCTGATCAAATATTCCATGACCTCAGATTTGAAGGCCCTTCACGTAAAAGCATATTGACTGAGGCAGGCAAAAAGAGCTGCTTTATTATGGGCTCCCTTTCAAAATCTTTTATGGTGGGTTTAAGAATAGGCTGGCTCATTGGTGACGAAGAGCGGATAAAGGCTTTGTGCGCTTTTAAAAGGTCTATTGACCTTGGATCACCGCCCCTTATGCAGGGGATAGCGCTGGCTCTTTTAAAATCAGGCGAATATGATGCACATCTTAAAAAGGCCAGAAAACATTACAAGGTGAGACGTGATACCATGATTGAATCTCTGGAAAAGAACATGCCTGAAGGTGTTACCTGGACAAGGCCCAATGGTGGTTTTCATATGTGGGTGGAGTTACCCAGGGGTTATTCAAGTATTGCGCTATTTCTTCATGCAATTGAAAGGGGTGTAGCATTTTCTCCTGGCCCGATGCAGGACCCTGATCACAGGTTTATCAATGCCTTCAGGTTATCCTACAGCAGTGTTACACCTGATCAGGTTAAAAAAGGAATTAAAGCCCTTGGAGAGGCGGTAAAGGAATTATTGAAAGGTACGCCCAGCGAACCTGGCCTGAGCGGATTGGGAGATTTTATATAGCACGGAGCTTATATGACTAACTTAAGTGTAAACTTAAATAAGATCGCACTCATTAGAAATTCAAGGGGAAATGATTTTCCCAATTTAATAGAGTTTGCAAAAAAGTTTATTGAGCTGGGAGTAAATGGCATTACAGTTCATCCCCGCCAGGATGAGAGACACATAAAAAGTCGCGATGTTATTGACCTTGCAGAATTACTGAAGGATTACCCTGATGTTGAATTGAATATAGAGGGATACCCTTCAAGAGACTATATCCATTTAATTGAAGATATCAGACCTGATCAATGTACCATTGTCCCTGATTCGATAAACCAGCTAACCTCTGATCATGGCTGGGATATAAAAAAAGAAAAGGTGTTTATTAGAGAAATCGTAGGCTTGATAAAAAAGGCAGGATGCAGGGCCTCTATATTTGTTGATCCAAATATAAAGCAGATAAAACTTGTCGGTGAAACCGGCGCTGATCGGATAGAGCTGTACACAGAATCATTTGCTGCATTACTTGGTTCTCCGGCATCTGATAAAGTATTCAACAGGTACAAGGCCTCGGCTGAAACAGCACAGGAAATGGGCATAGGAGTTAATGCAGGTCATGACCTGAATTTAAGAAACCTGCCTAAGTTTCTTGAAATTGATGGGATACTTGAGGTCTCAATAGGGCATGCCCTAACGATTGAATGCATTGAATTTGGTATGAAGGAAGTTATTACGAGATATCTTGGTATATGCAATAATCAGAAAAAGTAAATATAGATGAACTTCCTACATTCAACACTCAACATCCAATAGAAGGCAAAACACCTTATCTCTTCTTTGCTTTTTTTCATTGGAAGTTGAAAGTTGGACGTTCGATGTTGGGCGTTCATATTTTAATTTTAAACGTAGGGTTGGGGTTCTTGTCCTGCCATAGCTATAGCGACGGTGGATTAAACCCCACCAAAATATGATTGTTAGTATCAATTTAATAATTCTTAGTAAAAGATCTCTATGACCATCATTATACATAACAGCATCGCTGACAGGCTTGGCGGAAAAAATTTTGGCAAGGAGGCTGATCTCTATAAATTTGCTAAAATCAAAAAGGCAAAACTTGAAGCAATGGAACTTTACCCTGACCGAAAAATAATTGATCTGGGTGTGGGTGAACCAGACTTGCCTGCTGATAAACTGATTGTGGACAGATTAAAGGCGGAATGCGGCAGACCTGAGAATCGTTTCTATGCTGATAATGGCATACCGGAGTTTCGCAGTGCATGTGTAAAGTATATGAGCAGGGTATATGGTGTTGATAATCTGACCGAAAACAACATCATGCACGGGATAGGCTCAAAACCGATACTCGCAATGCTGTCTCTATGCTTTATTAATCCAGGAGACATAACATTAATGACTGTTCCGGGTTATCCTGTTCTTGGTACGCATACAAAATACCTTGGCGGCAGTGTGTATAATCTTCCCCTCTTGGAGGAGAATGCTTTTTACCCTGATTTGAGTAGCATTCCTGATGAAATACTTAAAAAGGCAAAACTCCTCTACATCAACTACCCTAATAACCCTACAGGGCAGGTAGCCACAAAGGCATTTTATGAAGAGGTTGTTGAATTTGCCAAAAATAATGAAATAATCATTGTTGCAGATGCGGCCTATGCCTCTCTTGTTTATGAAGGTAACCCCTTAAGCATATTTTCAATTGATGGTGCAATGGATGTTGCCATTGAGGCACATTCCCTTTCAAAGGCATTCAACATGACTGGCTGGAGACTTGCATTTGTAGTCGGAAGTAAAGAGGTAATCAAACTGTATGGTACAGTAAAGGATAATACAGACTCAGGGCAGTTCAGGGCCATACAGAAGGCAGGGTGCACAGCCCTTGAGCATCAGGAAATCTCAAAGTGTGCGATTACGAAGTACTCAAGAAGATTTGATCTGCTGGTTCCTGCACTCAGAGAGGCTGGGTTCATGGCAGATAAACCACAGGGATCATTTTACTGTTATGTGCCGATACCAAAGGGTACAAAATCAGGTTTAAAATTCAACTCGGCTGAACAGGTAGCGGAATACCTTATTCATGAGGCATCTATAATTACAGTCCCATGGGATGATGCAGGTTCATATCTCAGGTTTTCTGTTACATTTGAGGCAGATACTGAGGAAGATGAGAGAATAGTAATAAATGCAGTTAAGGAAAGGTTAAAAGGCCTTGAGCTGGTATTTTAATATTGATATGTCTATCATACCATTTCGATGTCCCAAATTGTAAGGGCACAGTGCCTGTGCCCATAGGGCACGACACGTCGTGCCCCTACAGTTAATGGACAAAGGTCAATCCTTAAATTTGAAAGGTAAAAATTAAAATGCATAAAAGACAACTCCCATTCACAAAAGAAAATTTGGAAAGAATATCCGAGATATTTCCAACTCCATTCCATATCTATGACGAAAAGGCTATAAGGGCGAATGCGAGAGAACTACTCAAAGCATTTTCATGGAACCCTGGGTTTAAAGAGTATTTTGCGGTTAAGGCAACACCAAACCCTTTCATTTTGAAAATACTTAAAAGCGAAGGATTCGGGACCGATTGCAGTTCTCTACCTGAATTGATCCTCTCTGAAAAGGCAGGAATTACTGGTGAAGAGATCATGTTCTCCTCAAATGATACCCCTGCTTATGAGTTTAAAAAGGCAAGGGAACTGGGCTCTGTTATCAATCTGGATGACATAAACCATATTCCATTTCTTGAAAAAACATGTGGTATCCCTGAGGTTATATCTGTGAGATACAACCCCGGAAAGCTCAGGGATGGAAGTTTTATTATGGGTAACCCGGAAGATGTAAAATATGGTTTTACCAGGGAGCAGATATTTAGCGGTCTTTCACAACTGCGCCAAAAAGGTGCAAAACGTTTTGGTATCCATACATTTATAGCCTCCAATGAGTTAAACCCGGACTACTTTGTTGATACTGCCAATATGCTCTTTGACCTTGCTTTGGAAATAATGGAGAAACTGGATATCCGGCTTGAGTTTGTAAATATAAGCGGTGGGATCGGTATCCCATACAAACCTGATGATAAAAAGGTAGACTTGATGTATGTTGGAGATCAAATCCATAAAAGATATGATGAAAAGATAAAGGATACTCTTCTTCACCCTCTTTCGCTCTTTATGGAATGCGGACGTAGTATAACAGGGCCATATGGATATCTTGTATCAAGGGTGCTGCATAAAAAGGAGATATACAAAACCCACATAGGTCTGGATGCATGCATGGCAAACCTGATGAGGCCGGGGATGTATGGGGCATATCATAATATAACAGTGGCCGGTAAAGAGAACCATGAGCATGATCACATTTACGACGTTACCGGTTCTCTGTGTGAATCCATAGACAGGTTTGCTGTAGACAGAGAGCTGCCAGAGATTGAGATTGGCGATCTTGTTGTGATACACGACACAGGTGCTCATGGCCATTCAATGGGTTTCAACTATAATGGAAAGCTTCGTTCTGCGGAATTACTGCTCCGCGAAAGTGGTGAAGTGATAGAGATCAGAAGATCAGAGACAGTTGAGGATTATTTCGCAACACTGGATTTTGATAAACTAAAAGGATTTCACACAAAGTCGCAAGGGCACAAAGAAAAAATTATTTAGCCTATCAACTCTCCGTGGCTTTGCGGCTTTGTGTGATAATAAATGTTTTAACCGGCCAGATTGTAAATAATAAACTTTTAATTTTACTATATTATAATGAATATTTTATATATAAAGGCAACTCAACTAAATGGGATAAGCATATGACAAACTCAAAAGAAATACTCACAAATCATATTGAAGAAGTAGCAGATGAAAAGGATATCCCATTTTCAATTGGTACCCTGGGTAAACATTGCATGGATAATGCCCCTCACCGCCATACCTTTTATGAAATACTCTTTTTAAATGCCGGTAAAGGATATCACATTATTGATTTTGAGCCACATAAAGTCGAACCTCCGATATTATATTTTATTTCTCCTGGACAGGTGCATTTCTGGGAATTAACGCAGGTGTTTGATGGTCATTTTGTGATGTTCAACGAGGACTTCCTTGTTTTCTCTTCATCGAGTATGAACACTATTGAAGAGGTCTCTTTCTTTCACACGATTGGTGAATCACCTGAATTATACCTGGATAAAGCCCAGTCAACAAAAATAACCGATTTATTCCGGCTTATGTATAATGAATACAAGATTAAAGAGACGAACCGCACATCTGTCCTCAGGGCTTATCTACACATCCTGATAGCTCAGCTACAAAGGCTGACAACAGGGAACAGAAAAGGAAAAAGGGCTGTACCTCAACCATCTATAGTCCGTAAATTCAAACATCTTGTTACAGAAAACCTGCTCAGAAACCTTTCTGTACAGGATTATGCTGACATGATGGGGGTAAGTTCAAGCCACCTTGGGAATACTCTCAAATCCCTGACAGGCTTAACTCCTGCTCAGCTTATTCATAATGAGATGGTACTGGAGGCCAAACGGATGCTTATACATACAGAGCTTACTGTCTCAGAGGTGGGGTATCGTCTAAACTTTGAAGATCCTTCTTACTTCTCCCGCTTTTTTAAGCGTGAAGTTGGAGTGAATCCTTTACAGTTTCAGACAGAGATTCGTGAAAAGTACCAGATATTTGCGGAATAATCCCTTTTAAAATTATATATAAATTGCTATTTTGCATTACTTTTTTTTATTTAAGTTCATTAGTATCAAAATAATGTGAAATCATGTTTTAAGAAATAACCGACCTTGATCCGCCGTCATGCCCGTGCCCATCCTCCGCAATAGCACTGCTACGGAGGATGGATAGACGGGCATCCATTTTTTGTTTTAAAAATATCAAGTGGATTCCCGCATGAATTAGGATCGCAAAGGCATGTTATTACCTTATATATAGAATTTTTGGAATTTGATTTTATAAATAGTAAAGGAGAAAGCCATGGTTCAATCAAAAAACAGCTTAAAGGTTCTGATATTTATAACCCTCTTATTATTCATCCTCCCTGTATATAGTGAACAATTAAACACTGTTAAACCGGAAAATGTAGGCCTTTCCAGTGAACGTCTGGCGCGACTTGATGGTGTAATGCTACGCTATGTAAATGAAAACAAGCTTGCAGGTGTTTTAACCCTTGTTGCCAGGCATGGAAAGATCGCCCATCTGAGTACCATAGGCAAGATGGATATCGAAAATAATAAGATGATGAGCGAAGATACTCTCTTTCGCCTGTATTCAATGACTAAACTGATAACCAGTGTTGCATTGCTTACGCTCTATGAAGAAGGTCACTTCCAGTTAACAGACACGGTTGAGAGCCATATCCCTGCTTTCAAGGATCTGAAAGTCTTTAATGGAATAGATGATTCCGGCAACATGGTGCTTGTCGACCAGAAAAAGAAAATGACTATCTTAGACCTTTTCAGGCATACATCAGGCCTGGGTTATGGCGGGGGTGATACTGCGGTAGACAAGGCTTATAAAGAGGCCGGAATATCCGGGTTGTTAACCCTGAAGGAACTTGTAACAAAACTGGGAACAGTGCCTTTGCTTTATCAGCCAGGAGAGCGCTGGGTCTATAGCTATGCCCATGATGTACAGGCCTATCTGGTTGAACATTTTTCAGGTATGCCCTTTGATAAATATATTCAAAAGAGAATATTCGAACCCTTAGGCATGTCAGATACATCTTTCGGATTGCCTGAAGAAAAGCTTGGTCGTTTAAGCAGACTCTATGCATATTCAGGTTACAAGGATGAACAAATCGCCTTTGATCTTAAGCAGGGTCTTGCCCCCTTGAAAAGCAGGGAGGATGAATACCTAAAACGTGCTGATTACCCTGCTGGTGGCACAGGGCTGGTCTCAACTGCCGGGGACTATTTCCGCTTTGCTCAGATGCTGCTCAATGGCGGTAAATACAATGGTAAACAGATATTGAGTCAAAAAACTATTGAATTGATGACAACCAACCATATCCCGGAAAATTTTTGGGCAAGTCAGCCTTTCGGTGGAGGAGGTTATGGGCTGGGGGCGTTCTCCCTGATCTGACTCATGCAGCTAACCTGGGCTCTGTGGGGCAGTTTGGCTGGGGCGGTGCTGCAACAACGTATATTATCATCGATCCGGTTGAAGATATGGTTTCCATACTCATGATACAATACTGGCCGCTATATGCACCCATATATGGACAGTTTCAGACCCTGGTTTATCAGTCAATAGTTGAAAAATATTAGATGCAGAGTATTTGATGAACAACAACATTTTTGGAGGATATTAATCATGCGCAAATTTCTTTTTCTTATTATTGTTATTCTAGCATTTTCCAACACTCTCTGGGCCGCTGATCCCATTATTGGTACCTGGAAACTTAATGTTGCAAAATCAACCCTTCCGGCTAATCAGAAAAATATTAAAGAGGACATTAATATTTATCGTGAAACAGAAGAAAATTTAATGGAACTAACAATATCAACTGTTTTTGAGGATGGTTCTACCGATTCCAGCATATGGACATGGTCGAAAGAAGGTGGAGTTGCTAAATGTCTTTCAAAAACTCTAGATCAAGGATTGCTATATGTCGAAGGTTATGTTGAGCCTGGACACTGGTTTGCTGTTATTACGCAAAATGGTAACCAGGTTGGGTTATACCACAAAATTATCAGCAAGGATGGCAAAACAATGACACAGACATTTAAAGGTGTCAATGAACAGGGAAAAGTCGTGAGCGTAATGAAAATTATGGAGAAGCAATAGGTTTAATTTTTATTAACGCAGGGCACAGACAATTTTTCCGATCTGGAATCAGTTACTGCCCCGGGTATACAAGGTAGATATGGAGAGATGCTGATATGAACAGGCATTTATTATCCGGAGGCACATTCAGTATTTTAGTGGCATTACTGCACATAGCCATGATCATAGGTGGCCCGGACTGGTATCGTTTCTGGGGAGCAGGCTAACAAATGGCAACCTTAGAGGAAAATGGTTCGCTGCTCCCCGACCTCCTTACCTTTTTTATTGTTATTATATTTCTCATATGGGGATTATATGCCTATTCAGGAGCAGGGCTAATCAGAAGACTACCGCTTTTAAAAACAGCGCTTGTGATAATAGCATCCATATACACCGTCCGCGGTCTTTTTCTGGTTACCTTTATTTTCAGGCCCGAACAAGCGACTGTTTTTTTATGGACCTCTATAGTAAGCCTTATTGTGGGGTTAACTCATTTTATGGGGACAAAACAGGTATGGGCTGCAATATCAAAATAAAACTATTTTGTAATCTCACACAAAGGCACAAAGACACAAAGATAATATATATCAATACGCAATAAAATAACTGTCGACAAGACATTGGGCTTACACAAAGGGCTCAGGCATGGATTGATTATATCTATTAACTCTCCGTGGCTTTGCGGCTTCATGTGAAACTAATGCTTTAAATTCCGGAGTACAAATAAAATGGATGAAAACGAAATTGGAAAAATAATTGTTGATGTGGCTGTGGCTTTACACAAAGAACTTGGACCTGGATTGCTTGAGACTGTATATGAAGTAATACTTGCGCATAAATTAAAGGATCAGGGTTTAACAATTGACCGGCAGGTGGCTGTGCCAATTGTGTACGATGGAATCAAGTTTGATGAAGGATTTCGTATTGACCTACTGGTAAATAAGAAAGTAATCATAGAATTGAAATCTGTTGAACAACTGCATAAAGCACATAAGAAACAGTTGCTAACCTATCTCAAATTGACAGGATGTAAGCTGGGTTATTTATTGAATTTTGGTGAAGCGCTGATGAAAGATGGGATATCAAGAATTATAAATGGTGATATCGATTAGTTCTCTGTGGCTATGCGGCTTTGTGTGAAATTTTATGTTTGACTATTTTTTTTATTATCACACAAAGGCACGGAGGCACAAAGGAATGATAAGTATTACAAATTCAGTAAGATAGCAGTTGAGCTGTAATGGCGGCATACATAAAATTGGATTTTAATTATCTAAATAAAACAATCTCCGTGGCTTTGCGGCTTTGTGTGAAAATTTACGTTTGAGTGATATTTTTAAGTATCACACAAAGACACTGAGACACAAAGGGATGACAAATATTACAAAATCAGAAAGATACTAGTTGATACTGCAATAATATCATAAATAGAACTGGTTTTTGATTGCCTGTAAATAAGAAATCTCCGTGGCTTTGTGTCTCTGTGTGAAAAATATTGAAAGGTAAATGAAATATGAATATTCGTGAAGCCAAAATAGATGATTTGCCAGTGATCGCAACACTGAGCGGGGAGCTTGGGTACTCAAGTGATGAGGAGACAGTTCGTCAACGGTTTATGAAAATAAAATCAGACATAAACCATGCTGTTTTCGTGGCTGAAGCTGATTCAAAGGAAATTACCGGCTGGATTCATGTAATGCCTCGTATTTTGTTGCTTTCACGACCCTTAGCTGAAATCGGAGGATTGGTAGTATCCGAAAAGTACAGGCGAAAAGGAGTTGGACATAGTCTTATGAAGAGTGCTGAAACCTGGGCTCAAAACCATAACTATGAAGGGATAATTGTCCGGTCTGATACAAAACGAATAGAATCACATCATTTCTATCCTCAGATTGGATATGATCTTTTAAAAGATCAAAAGGTATATATTCGTTTTTTTAGTTGCGTTACTCCGTGACCTCCGTGTCCTCCGTGGTTAGTTATAACGAAGGATGTCACATGTCACTGAATGAAATGCATTATCAATAAATACAGAGGAGTGTATCATGTCTGATTTGACTATAAAAAAGATAGAACAGAGTATAGAAGATCGTAAAAGCTTATATCTTGAATTCCTTAAAAATGTCAAAACATACAAACCATTTCTTGAGTTGGAGAAAAAGGCATTTAAGGATGGGGCTTTGAGTAAAAAGACAAAGGAACTGATGGCATTATCCGTATCTATAGTAACCAAATGCGAACCATGCATGGAGTGGCATCTTGATCAGGCGTTAAAGTCCGGAGCAACTGATGAGGAGGTTTACGAAACTATTGATGTTGCAATTGAGATGGGTGGAGGCCCTGCTTCTGCATATGCACGTTTTGGACTCAAGGCATTGGAGTACTTTAAAGAGAAAAAAAATGGAAAATGAAATAATACTATATGGTCACAATACATTAAGGACATTAAGAGTTCACTGGATACTGAATGAGTTATCCGTTCCCTATCAGTCTGTGAAGGTTTTACCGGATAGTGAATATATCAAAAGTGATGAATATAAAAAAATCAACTATACCGGCAAAATACCATCATTAAAAATTGATGGAATTTATCTGTTTGAAAGCGCTGCTATCTGCCTTTACCTTCCAGAGCGCTTTGGTGATAAAAACATAATCCCCGCTTTAGGTTCTATTGAGAGAGCAAAGTTATATCAATGGTGTTTTTATACTATGACAGAGCTGGATGCCCATACACTATATATACTGAGCAAACATGGCGGGGTATTAAAAGAAAGATACGGTGTATCAGAGGTTGCAGTCAAGACAGCAAAAGAAGGGTTTGAAACACAAATCACAAAAGCAGAAAATGAGTTGGCAGACGGCAGAGAATTTTTAATGGGTGATAATTTCAGTGTAGCCGACATTCTTCTTGGAACATGCATTGAGTCAGCTATCAGGTTAAACGCATATGTCCCACTGAATATTCCATCGATTTGTATAGAATATTGGGAAAGATTGAAAAATCGCGAAGCCTTTAAAATGGCGTTTAGTTTAAATACGCGTTAATAAAGGGAGGAGAAATGCATTGTCTGATAAATATGAAGAAATGAAATCCTTTTTTGATATAAGGGCTGACAGCTATGATGAGCACATGGCTGCTATCCTTGAAGACTATCACAATTTTTATACGAACATTGGCGCTGCTTTTCAAAATACAGATAAACCTATCGAGGTCCTGGATCTGGGTGCCGGTACAGGTATTGAACTGGAATACATATTTAAAAAGGCTCCAAACGCCAGGATAACTGCTGTTGATCTGTCTGAAGAGATGTTGAAAAGGTTAGTAAATAAGTATGATGGTTTCTGGTCACAAATTAAAACCATTGCTGATTCATATCTTTCAATTGATTTGGCGCCCCATTCATATGATTATATAGTTACAGTGATGTCACTCCATCACTTGATGCCGGTAAAAAAGATTGATCTTTATAAAAAGCTGAGAGAAACCCTTATTCCTGGAGGCGCTTTTGTTGAAGGTGACTATATTGTATCGGCAGAAGAAGAAAAAAGACTTTTAAACGAGTTTTATCAATTTAAAAAAGATAACCCCTTACTGGAGGATGGAGAATATCATATTGATATCCCTTTTAGTGAGGAAACACAGATCAAAGCTTTGAAAGAGGCTGGATTCGAAAACATAAATGTAATATACCGCACATCAAGGGCGAATGTGGTTGTTGCTAAGATATAGTCATGTAGGTTGGGTTAACAACCAAACATTCTTATAGAATTTTGTTGGGTTGCTTCGCTTAACCCAACCTACTTAAATTTATTGGGAGGATAGGTTATGATCGGTAAATGTCTTTGTGAAGCCGTTCAATTCACGATTAACACTGTACCAAACTTATATCAATGCCATTGTTCACAATGTCGCAGGCAGAGTGGTACATTTTCGAACGCTGCTACACTCGTTCACAGGGATGATTTTTTATGGTTGTCAGGTGAAGATAAATTAACCAAGTTTAAACTGAAGGATGGTTTCACATCACATTTCTGTTCAATATGTGGCAGCCCTGTTCCAAATCCTTTACGGGATACTGATAAGGTATGGATACCGGCTGGTGCATTACCGGGTGAAATAGATTCAAAAGTTGTGGTACATATTTATACAGGGTCAAAAGCAGCCTGGGAGAATGAAATAACAGGTGGTAAGCAATATGATGAAATGCCTGATTTTGAAACACTTTATAAATTACTGCATGAGATTAAATAAGAGGGAAATAAATGATAGAAAATAAAATAGAGATAATACCAGGCTTCAGCTGGTTTGGTAAAAATATTGGGATCAAGGATAACACACTGGATTTTGGAGGTATCCTTGCAGATACAGTATGTAATGCTGCCGGCGTGTTTACTAAAAATACAATGGCCGGGCCACCTGTAATTGTTGGTAAAGAGCATTTAAGAGATGGGAAGCTTCAGGCGGTTATAGTAAATTCAAAAAATGCCAATGTTGCTACTTCAACTCAGGGAATTAAGGACGCAAAGATAATATGCAGTCTTGTTGCAGAGAGCTGTGGAATTCAGACTGAAATGGTTCTCCCCTCTTCCACAGGGGTTATAGGGAAGCGTCTGCCTATGGATGTAATAACCAATGGCTGTAAGAGCCTTAAACAGGATTTCGGAAAGACAGAGCAGCATATAATTGATTTTGCTCATAGTATTATGACAACCGATACCAGGACCAAATGGGTTACCGGAAAGGCGGGCAATGCAAAAATACTCGGAATAGCTAAAGGTTCAGGAATGATAGAACCGAATATGGCTACAATGCTCTGTTATTTCATGTCGGATGCGAAAATTGAATCTGATAAACTGCATCAGATCCTTACTAATGCAGTTAATAAATCATTCAACAGGATTTCGGTTGATACAGATACCTCGACCAGCGACACTGTTATCATCATGTGCAATGGTCTTGCAGGGCCTGTTGATCTTAACGAGTTCGAGTCAACCCTGACTGAAATGTCGATATTCCTTGCCAAAGAAATAGCCAGTGATGGAGAAGGGGCAACCAAGTTAATAGAGCTTGTTGTATCTGGTGCCCAGACGCAGGAACAAGCCCTTTTAACTGCAAAATCTGTGATAAATTCACCTTTAATAAAAACAGCTATTTATGGTAGTGACCCTAACTGGGGTAGATTTGTCATGGCTATTGGTAAGGTATTTCAGTATTCAGTAAACATATCAGATCTAAAAATCTATTTTGGTAAGGGAGCTGACCGAATCAGACTGGATGCTGAAGTGCTAGACCGGAATGAAGTTCCCTTAGATAAAATTTCTGCTATTTTGGGTAATAACGAAGTTCATATAGAGATTGTCATTGGAAAAGGCCTCTATTCTGAGAAGGTCTGGGGGTGTGATCTGACAGAAGGTTATGTAAATATTAATGCTCACTATACAACATAGTTGAGAAAAATATGCCATCTAGCTTAACAAAACGCTATCTAATCGTTGATGTTTTTACTGATACACCATTCGAGGGTAATCCCCTTGCTGTTTTTCCTGATGCATCAGGCATGGACACAGCCACCATGCAAAAAATTGCCAAAGAGTTTAATTTATCAGAGACCACCTTTGTATTACCTGCAACCCGTCCCGACTGTGTGGCCAGAGTAAGGATATTTACGCCCGCAAAGGAGATGGATTTTGCAGGGCACCCTACCATTGGTACAGGTTATGTACTTATGAAAGAGGGAATCATACTGGAAGGGACAGAGAGTTTTACGCTCGAAGAGGGGGTTGGTGCTGTTCCTGTTCATGAGGATAAAGGTCTGAATCCATTAATATGGCTATGTACACCACCAATAACATCAGGTATTACCTTTGACAGATTAATATGTGCGCAGGTACTTGGTATAAATTCAGAAGACCTTCTGGATATATCGCCTCAACTGTTAAGTGCAGGTAACCCTACCCTTTTTATTGCGGTTAAGGATAAAGGGGTTGTTGACAGGGTACAGGTCAATTTTCAGAAAATTGATACACTTAAAAAGAGATACCCAGATAAATTTTGTATCTTTGTGTTTACTCCCACACCTGAAGGCGCATATTCACGCATGTTTGCCCCTGATTATGGCATCATAGAAGACCCTGCAACCGGCAGTTCAACAGGACCGCTTGCCCTGTACATGATGCAGAATGGTATTGTTTCAAAAGATTCAGGTACACGTTTTATCAGTGAACAGGGGACGAAGATGGGACGCAGGAGTATTTTACACGTGCATATCAAAGGCGAGAAAGGTCAGGATGGGATTTATATTGGTGGTAAAGTAACTCCTGTTGCGGAAGGTGTGATGAAGATCTGAATTGTTAGTAGGGGCGGACCTGTGTGTCCGCCCAGTACTTGGTGATATTTACTACAATCGCCTGGCAGGCACGCAGGCCTGCTCCTACAGTACTAATGATTTTTATGTGTTATTGAAAACGAAATGCCATATCCACCAGTGTGTAGATATGTTGAAAACGAAAAGACCAGTAAAATAACTTCAGGCAGATCGCAAATCACAGTCAGGAATAGAACACTTTGGGCAATTCTCTGAAATGCATGGCTCCGCATGTATTATCACATTGGCGCTTTTCAACCTGGTTTTAATATCCTGCTCAAGATGATCGCACATGGCGTGCGAGTCTTCAAAGCTTAAATTACGTGGCATCACAATATGCAGATCAATAAAACGTTCGTTCCCGGCGCGCCTGCTACGCATTGCATGATACTCGCAAATCAGTGTATCATGTTCACCAAGGCATTTTTCTAAAATAGCCTGCTCCTCTTTAGGCAAAGCATAATCTATCAGTTCATGCATTGCCCTAAGGGTTACTTCATATCCTGCCTTTAAAACAAACGCTGCCATTATAAGGGCAATAATAGGGTCTATAATGGCCACTTTTGTAATACGTACCAAAAGCAGGCCAATTAATACCCCTGCGGCAGAGTAAACATCTGCGCTTATATTCCGCGCAGAGGCATCAATAGCAGTAGAGTCAGTTGCCCTGGCAACACTATGAAGGTGGCGGGAAAGAGCAAAACTGACAATTATTGAAATAATCATTACCGCTATACCTTCATCCGGTTTAATTACTGTACCGTGAAGAATGCGCTGTACTGAGGAGTAGATAATGAAAATCCCTGCACCAAGCACCAGGATTGCCTGAACAAGAGCAGCAAGCCCTTCGGCCTTACCATGACCAAAGGGATGCTCCTCATCAGCGGGTACCGAAGACATATTGATTGCAATAAGGGTGATGCCTATTGAAAAGATATCAAGCAGACTGTCAGCCGCCTGGGCTGAAATGCTTATGCTGCGGGAGATTATGGAGATAAATACCTTGAGAATAACAAGGCATATAATTACTACTATTGAGAGCTTGACAGCACCTGTTCTGGTCGATATTTTTTGAATGAGACTTTTCATTAACTCTTTGCCCCTGGCGGTTTCTATTTTTTCAGACCTGTCAATGCGATCTATTAGACAGTGTATATCCAAAAACGTGAGTTTCCAGATGAAAGTTATAAACTTAAACCATCAAAAACAAAGACCTGGCTGAACGCTGATCGCTGAAAGCTCCATCCAGAACTTGTTCCTTTCTGGATGGTATATCATCTCCAATATATAAAACAATATTCTTGTTCATCAGTTTATATTTTTTTTAAAAGGCTGAGTTTTATACCCTACGTTGTTGGTTAATTGAATATTTTTACCAAATCCATATTTTCAACACATTCGTCATTCCACGGCTTGACCGTGGAATCCAGCGCTTTTTTAATTAAAAGCAATAGTGCAGGTGGCCATAAACCTCAAATACCGGGAGGACACACAGGTCCTCCCCTACTTATAGTTTTGTGTTCCCTGCGCCTTGTGCCTCTTGTCCCGCAGTAGCCTCTGGCGAAGGCGGATGAGCCTTGAGCCATAATCCATAACCCCTGACCTTACTGACTTAGAAAACCTTTTTTGACAAGTATGATATTCCGCCATTATTCATTTTGCTCTTTTCATATTTTCCATATTGACACATAAAAGACATCCCCCTATATTCTCCAGATTAAAAGGGTTTTATTATCAACAAATTAGCAACCTTAAAAAAGGAGATGCAAATTGACCAGAAAGATATTGCCCGTTCTTATTTTTATTCTCATTGTTGTCTGTTTTGCAGCATATTCATCAGAAAAATTAACCGTTCTCAACCCGACTCCGCCAAATGCGATGGTCGACCGGATACCGCTCATACCAAGGCTTGATACCCTGTATGATAAAACCATATTCCTTGTGGATATCGGCTGGGGTGGCCCAGGGGCAGCCCCGAGCATCTATAAGGAGATGAAAGCATGGTTTAAGCAGAACATGCCCAGTGTCAAGATAGAAATCAGAAGTGTCAAAGGATCTTACATGCAGGATCAGCCTGAGCTGTGGAAGGAGATAAAAGAAAAGGGTGATGCTGCCCTGATCGGGATAGCAGGCTGAGACAGCTGCACATCGGCCGTGAGCCGAAACTGCAAGGTAATGGAACAGGAATATGGCATCCCCACTGTAGGAGGGGCAGCAGCAAATATTATTAATTATGCACTTAATCATGATTTCAAATATATGAATGGTTCGCCAATAAGGTATATCTCATTTCCATTCCCAGTTGCCGGGCAGCCACAGTCAGTACACCATAAATATGTCTTTGAGGCTAATGATGTTGTGAGCGGTAAACCCATGATGAAGGCATTCATAGATGCCCTTACAGTGCCACTCACAGAAAAAGAAAAATATAAGGGTCCTGCGCCAGCAGCAGATGTAGCAGCAGAACCTGTTGAGCCACCAACTTTAGGGCCTGACACAGAAGAAAACCTTCAGAGGCTTTTCAAGGATAAGGACTGGACAGATTATCTACCTATCATTCTGCCAACAGAAGAACGTGTAGCAGAAATGCTGAAAGGGACATCACATAAACGTGATGAGGTCATAAAAACCCTTGACTGGCCGGGAGGAAAGCGTGAGGTTACAGTCGAAAGGGTTGCTGTATGTGCGGTTATGTCCGGGGCAAAACCTGAGTATCTTCCGGTTATCCTTGCCCTTGCGAACCATGTGCCATTTGGAAACTCTACCTCTTCTATGGCTAACATGATACTGGTTAATGGCCCTATAAGGGACGAAATAGGCATGAACTACAAAACAAATGTAATGGGACCGCATAATGAGGCCAATGCGGTTATTGGCCGCACCTACACAATCATGTCCAAGACCATAGGCGGACTGCACAGCGGGAAGACCACATGGAGCACCCTTGGAAGCACTATGCAGTATAATAATGTCTGCATAGCTGAAAATGAGGAGGCCATGCCCAAGGGTTGGCAGCCATTTCATGTACAGATGGGTTTTAAACCCAATCAAAGTGTTTTATCTGTCGGAACAGGCTGGTCATATATCTCAAGCGTAATAATGGCAGTTGAGGAACACCCTGTCCATATGATAATGGGCGATTACATGAAGTCACTTATAATGGGTTCGGCCACAGTCATTATGGACCCGACTGTTGCTGATCTCCTTAAAAAGAGTTACGGCTTCAATACAAAGGATGAGTTAAGTAAATGGTTTGCCGAAAATGTAGAAAAAGAGCAATATCCATCTGGTGAAAAGACAAAGCCCTTCCAGCCACAGTCAGTTAAAATTATTGTTACCGGAGGCGGCATCCAGACCACATGGTTTGTAACAGACTTTATGCTTGGGGCTAGTATGATGGGTGGCAGTACGTTAATAGATGATTGGAGGTAGGGGAAGAAAGGGTTCAAGGGTTCCAGGGGTCGAGGAAAATATTTTAATAAAGGAGATAAAAGATGTTTAACGCGGAAAAACTGCTAGGTGGTATGCTGAAACAAGGCATTGGAATGAAAGGTATTGGCATTGGCAGTAAAACCAAAATAGGTATGGGTCTTATTGGTGTTGCATTTGCGGCTGTCGAACATTTTATGAATAACGCACAGGGGCAGACCTCTTCAGGTGGTAATATGCCAACAAATTCCAATACAGGAGGTTCTTTCGCCCCGCCGCCTCCACCCGGTAAAATGGTGCCGCCTCCGCCACCTCCTGCAAGTCAAATACAGACTTTAAAAAAGGAGCAGGATGCTGTGCTTCTTATCCGGGCCATGATAGCATCTGCCGCAGCAGATGGATATATAGATGAGAAGGAGAGGCAAAACATAATAAGCAGGCTTGAATCAGTAAATTTAAACGATGAAGAGCTTGAATTTATCAAAAAAGAGCTTGCATCTCCATGCAGTATTGATGAAATTGCTGCACAGGTCAACTCACCGGAACTGGCAAAAGAGGTTTATACCGTCTCTCTTATCGCAATTGAGATGGACACAGAGGAAGAGATGAGCTACATGGATACCCTTGCTGCAAGACTGGGGATTGATCAGACTGCAAGAGATCAGATTCACAATAAATTAGGCTTAGCAATATAGGAGAAAATTATGACACACTGGTATTTAAGTTATGATGGAAAACAGGAGGGGCCATTTGATCTGGCCCAGGCAAGGTCTGTTGCTAAAAGCAACCCCAATGGTCATTGCTGGAGAGAGGGTTTTACAGGTTGGCTGCCTATAAGCCAGGTTGCAGAATTGAGCCAGGCCACTCCACAGATGATGGCCCCGCCTATCCCACCCATTTCAAGTTCAAAGGCGGATGAGATCGATTTTAAGATAATAGGCTCTGAGATGCAGTTTGTAGAGGTAGAACTTGACCCTGGCGAAAGCGTTGTGGCAGAGGCAGGGGCGATGATGTACAAGGCACCATCAATCAAGATGGAGGCGGTTTTCGGGGACGCTTCTCAGGGTGAACAGGGAGGTTTTATGGGTAAGCTCATGGGTGCAGGTAAAAGGCTCCTTACAGGTGAAAGCCTCTTTATGACCCTCTTTACCCATACGGGTCAGGGTAAGGCAAGGGCAGCATTTGGCGCACCCTACCCCGGCAACATCATCCCGGTTAAGCTTACTGATGTTAATGGCAGGCTCATCTGCCAGAAGGATTGCTTTTTGTGCGCGGCGCGCGGTGTTTCAATAGGTATAGCTTTCCAGCGCAAGATACTTACCGGCCTTTTTGGCGGTGAAGGTTTTATCATGCAGAAACTTGAAGGTGACGGCCAGGTATTTTTACATGCTGGTGGTACTATAGTTGAAAAACAACTCGCGCCAGGAGAGGTTATTCATATAGATACCGGCTGCGTTGTGGCCTATGAGTCATCTGTGGATTTCAATATAGAGCAGGCAGGGAACATCAAGACAGCCCTGTTTGGCGGTGAAGGCCTCTTCTTTGCAGTGTTAAAAGGGCCAGGCAAGATATGGCTTCAGTCGCTTCCATTCTCAAGGCTGGCAGGCCGCATGCTTCAGGCCGCACCCCAGCGCGGAGGAAGTAAAGGTGAGGGGTCTATCCTTGGCGCCCTTGGTGGTTTTCTGGACGGGGATAATAGATAGCATATCAGCAGTCAGCGACCTGTCCCGCCATAGTTTTATACGAAGGCGGATCAGCTTTCAGCCAAACCTTTATTTTAAATGCTATTTGCTGATAGCTGACTGCCATTTTCTTTTGCCTCACCATCTAAAATATTTTTTGATATTCACACCCATTTCATGGTAACTGTTATAACAGAATAAAATTATATCACATAAGTAAGGTAAAAATATGGTCATGACATTAGGATATCTCGAACTTTTCGAACGGAAATATGGATTTTTAAGATCCATTGAAAACAATTTTAAACCAGGCACAGATGATGTTTTTGTCGCACCTGACCTTATATATAAATACAATCTCCAGGAGGGTGTTTTTCTTGAAGGCCCGGCTGTCATAAATGAAACCGGAAAGGGGAATATGAAGCTTGATGTAATAGAAAAGATCAACCGTAGACCTTTTGAAGAATACGCAAAAATTGTCTCATTGAAAGATGTTGTGAGCATTAGCCCATCCGAACGGCTCCGCATTTCACAGGGTCCTGATGATGCTATGGGAAAGGCACTTGACATGATTGTGCCGATCGGCAGGGGGCAGCGCGGTCTTATAATAGCTCCTCCCAAGTCAGGTAAAACAACAATACTGAAACACATGGCCGCTTCCATTATAAAAAATCACCCGGATGTTTCAGTCTTTGTGCTACTCGTTGATGAAAGACCTGAGGAGGTAACAGACTTTAGACGTGCGCTTGAACAGGCACATGTACTCTCATCCTCTGCTGACGAGAGTATTACTCAGCACCTGCGCATGACCAGGATGACAATTAATATTGCAACACGCATTGCAGAGGCAGGTGGAGATGCTGTAGTATTTATAGATTCACTCACCCGCTTATCACGCGCATTCAATGCAGATACCAGGAGTTATGGCCGCACACTTACCGGCGGGCTGGGTGCAAACGCCATGGAGATGCCCAGAAGAATATTCGGCGCTGCCAGAAACATAGATAATGGTGGGTCGCTTACAATACTTGCCACAATCCTCATTGATACAGGCAGCCGAATGGATGATATCATTTATCAGGAGTTTGTTGGCACAGGTAATATGGATTTGGTACTGAGCCGTAGATGTGCTGAACTCAGGCTATGGCCTGCAATAGATATCCAGCAATCGGGAACCAGAAAAGAACATCTGCTGTTTGAGCCTGAGGAATATAATGAAATGGTTAGCCTCAGGAGGGCATTATCCGGTAAAACCGAGACAGACGCAATGGCTGCGCTTATTGAATATTTGAAATGAGATATTGATGTCCTGTCTAATAGAAATGAATTAATCGTTACCGTAGGGGCGGACCTGCGTGTCCGCCATTTTTTTGTAGATATGAATCGTAAGTACCGGTCAGGCAGCCGCCTTCGCCAGGGCTTCGTCGAGCCAGGCAACAGGCCTGCCCCTACATTCCTAAAACTTTTCCCTGTTTTACTTCTTCTGTATTATCCTTGCATCCACAACATAGAGCTCTTTACCATAACCCTTTACAGGGTTAAGGTCTATCTCTTCTATCTGCGGGAAATTATGCACAAGAAGGCTTAACCGCGCAAGATAATCAGCCAGCACATCAATGGAAACGCCCTTCTGACCTCGTATACCCTTAAGTATCGGAAGTGTCTTGATCCTGTTGATCATGGACATACTCTCTTCTACACCTAAAGGAGCAAGGGCAAAGCTCACATCCTTTAATGCCTCTGTATAGATACCGCCAAGACCGAACATGATCAGGTGGCCGAACCTATCTTCTTTTTTGGCACCAATGATTATCTCTGTACCCTCTATCATCTGCTGTACAAGTACCCCTTTTGCATCTTTGATTTTCATGAGTTCATCGAATGCGATAATGGCCTTTTCATAATCCGCAATGCCTACCTTAACACCGCCAACATCACTCTTGTGGAGCGGGCCTATTACCTTCATGACAAGGGGATACCCTGCCCTTTCACATGCGGCTTTAAGGTTTGCCTTATCAAACACATCAGCCTGGAACGGGAGTTTGAGCCCAGCAGCAGCCATGATCCCCTTTACAGCATCAGGATCAAGCTGTTCGCCCTGTTTTTTAAGGATATTCTCAATTTTGGTTTTATCAAAATTGATGGGCAGCTCGATTGGTTCAGCTAAGACCGGTTTACGGCTCAACCTTCCAAGTGCTATACCTACTGGGACTTCATCAGTGAATATTATCCTGCCCGCATCCCTTAACCTGTCTATCATATCCCGGCATGTACTGGCTGAACTGATAATGGGAATAACAGGGATGGAGCCATTATCCATACCCTTCATGATGGCTTCATAGAGCTTCCAGTTGTCTGTCATACCGGAGTTGCCTGTGATGGCAAAGATAACATCTATATTATCCTTTTCTGTCTCATTAAGGATAGTAAAGATTTTCTCCATCTGCTCAGGGGTGCGGCTTGGGAGTGTATCAATCGGGTTTCCGATAGCGGCCTCAGGCGGAAGCACTTCAGAGAGTCGCTTCTGTGTCTGTTCAGAGAGTATCGGCTGTTTAAGCCCCTGCCTGCCCAGTTCGTCTGAGAGCATAACACCGGGTCCGCCCGCATCGGTCACAATACATACCCTGTAATCTGTAATAAGCCCCTTAATGGCGTTAAAGGTGCAGGCTATCTCTATAAGCTCTGCCTTGCTCTGCACCCTTATGATACCCGCCTTGTCAAAGAGCGCCTGGACAGCAGTATCAGGTGAGGCCATTGCGCCTGTGTGGCTTGCAGCAGCCCTTTCACCGGCAGCAGTAACACCCGATTTAATACCCACAATTGTGCAGCCCTTTCTGGTGAGGCTTCTTGCATGCTTGAGGAGCTTTTGTGGTTTTTTAACAGATTCCATGTACATGAGGATGAGCCTTGAATTTTCAGGGCCGTAGTTTTCATCCACAAGTTCAAATATATCTTCAACACCTATCTGTATGGAGTTACCCATGTTGACCACATTACTGAATGAGAGCCCCCTCATGGTGGCCTGCTCCATAAGGTAATCCACTGTGGCGCCAGAACCGCTAATAATATCTATCTGGCCCTTTTTAAGCCTTGGTATAAGCCCTGCAAATTTACCTGAATAGCATGTGGTTAAAAAGCCTGAGCAGTTCGGGCCGATCAGGGTCATATTGTTCTTTGCGGCTATCTCAAGGAATATCTTTTCCTCATCCTTTCCCTTCTGATCTTTTTCGCCAAACCCTGCGGTAAGTATGATAACTGCCTTTGTACCTTTAGCGGCCAGCTCTTCAAGGCTCGCCCTTACAAAGGGTGCAGGAATAGCTATATATGCAAGATCAGGGGTACTGGGGAGATCAGCCACACTCTTAAATGTAGGGAGCCCCATTACATCAGGGGCTTTAGGGTTAATTGCCCAGAGCTTTCCGGTATACCCGTTGGATTTGATATTATCTGTTACCCTTCCGCCTGTCTTGAGCTTTTCATTACTGGCCCCTATTACCGCTATGCTTTCAGGATGGAAAAGCAGGTTGTAAAGATTATCTGTCATATGAGCTTCCTTCCTGCCATAAACGCAGCATAGTTACCTGCCCATATTGCAGGTTTAGGGCTTACATTCTGTATGGCCTTTAACCACAGTTCAACCGGGAAGTTGTCAAAGGGCGGAAGTTTGCTCATTACGCCAATCATAACCACATTTGCTATCTTACCTGTGGGGTCGCCTATTTCAACGGCCTTTGCAAGTATATCGACCTCAACCACCCTGAAGCCCTGAACAGCCTTAGCAATATCCGCATCAGTAGGATACTGCTCCGGCGTGATTACAGGAGGTACTATCTTTGTTTTTGATATGAGTATTGTGGCGCCATCCCTTAACAGTTCAAGGAAACCGGGTCTTAAGAGTTCGCTTACCTCCATTGTGATGATGCAATCTGCACTTTTAGGGAATAATACAGGGCTGTGTACCTTGCCGCATGAGAATGTGCTTATTACAGGGCCGCCCATCTGGGCCATGCCGTGTGTCTCACCCTTTACTATATTTTTCTTTGAATAACCTGCTACAAATGCAAGCTGAGTCATGACCCTGCCAAAGAAAAGGTTACCCTGCCCGCCAACACCCCTGATTGCAAGTGTAAGCCTTTCAGGAAAATCAGCAATACTGTACTCTGGCATTACAAGTTCAGGAGGAGCAGGAAAGTTAACTGCCTCAGCTGTCTTGTTTTCACCCTCTTTAAGATACTCAATGGCATCAAAGGGGCACATCTGTAAACATGCAGGGTTTTCACCAGCGCACCCTGAACAGAGGGTGTTATAAACAGGAAATTCGTCTGTCCCCTTTTCTATTCCCGCACACATCAGGCAAGAATAGCACTTTTTACATTTATCATGGTTGATCTTGAGCCGTATCGCCTTTTTAGAGTTGGGCTGCTGTTTAACACAGCACCCTCTTACTACTACAACAACAAACTCGCCCTTTTCAGCAAATTCAAGGGCCTCTTTCATGGTCTTCTGAAGCTCTTTTCTATCATAAGCGCTTGCCACAAGTACCCTGTTGCCATTCCCCTCAAGGGCCTTTACAAGGTCATACATACTCTCCTGACCGGCAAGGTTTACAGGTGAACTTGGAGCAGGTTGTCCGCCTGTCATGGCTGTCCAGTAATTATCAAGCACAACCTTTACGCCTGGTATACGCCTGTATACTGCATTACGTGTCGCATCCATACCTGAATGGCATTCTGTACTGTCACCAATAATGCTTATGCATTTTGCAGCCTTGTCAGGTTTGGTTAATACAAAACCCTGCCTCTGGCTGTCGCTCGCACCCATTGCCAGACCTGTTTCAAGGGCATGCATAAAATAGAGAAGTGCGTTGCAGCCGATATCACCGAACACATTCTCTATCTTGCCCTGTTTTCTCATCTTTGCTATTACCCCGCCAAAGAGCGTATAGGGGCAGCCCGCACATATCATGGGCGGCCTGGGTACTGGTTTTATGGGGCTCTTCTTGTGTTCTATACTAAATCCAAATTTATCAGCAATGAGGGCCGGAGACCATTCAGTAACCTTTGTATATTTTTCCTTACCGATAACCTTCATACCTTCCCTTTCCATCTCCTCCTGAAGGTATTTATGACCATCCTCTATTACATATACATCGCCATCTATTGCATCATAGAATTTTTTTATCTGTTTCATCGGGAGCGGATTGGTCATGGAGATAGATAAAACATCCACATCAAGATTAAACAGGTCAAGAACCTCCTTTACATAGGCGATATTCATACCGTATGTAATAGCACCTTTTTTACCGCCTCCTTTTAACCACTCTATCATTGATGAATTTTCTGAAAGCTCCTCAAGGCCGGGCATCCTTTGATCTATAACAGAGTCATAGTTTTCTCTTGCCATTGCAGGAAGGAGATTAAAGCGGGAAAGATCATCAGGCATTTCAACAAGATCACGTTTTTTAATCTCATTAAGCCTTACAAGACCTTCACTGTGGCACAGGTTGCCGTTTGCAAGAATAACAACAGGGGTATTGAATTTTCTGCCTATATCTGCTGCAAGGCCGGGTGAATCCATCATCTCCTGGTGTGTTCTGGGCTCAATAACCGGAACCATGCATGACCTGAACAGGTATCTGGGGTCAACAAGATGCTGCGTTGAACTCGGGGTGAAATCACTGGCTATATAATAGATAAGTGCGCCCCTCTTATCCTGAAAAAATGATGCACTTGTAAAAAGGTCACCTGCCTGGAAAAGTCCGGGTATCTTCATGGTTACCACAACATCAGCGCCTGCCAGGGTATAACCAAAACCAACACCAGCGGCAACAGCCTCATTCACTGACCAGCCGACATTGATCATGTCCTGTACTTCACTTAATCCCCTGTCTATAACCTCTGTACTCGGGGTTCCCGGATACCCGTCAGCTCCATGGATGCCTGACCTTACACAACCCACTGCAAAGGCCATGTTCCCCTGAAGCACATACTCCTTTCCGGCCTCATCAGTGCACATTTTTTTCATTTCATTGGCGCTCATATTCTAATTATTCCTCCCTGGATGATCTCTTTATTAAGAATGATAAACAATATATATAGTCTCATTTTAATCCTTTGTGGTAAGGCGGTAAGATTACACAAAGTTTTTGAATAATACCGGCCAGATTTTGATTAGTCAAGGGATTATGTAGGTTACAGCACTAAAACACCCTGCTAAAATTCCGATTGACCTGAAATTGGTAACGTGGTATTACCAGTTCAAATACTTAAAGGGATAGATTAAATATATGCTTAAACCAATCAGATCAGTAAAGGTATCAGACAAGGTCTACTCACAGATAAGGGACATGATTTACCGGGGAGAACTCAGGGCCGGAGAAAAACTCAGTTCAGAAAGGGAGATGGCCCAGATGCTTAATGTTGGGAGACCAACTGTGAGGGAGGCTATTCAAAAGCTAATTGATCAGGGCCTTATAGAGAGCAGACGTGGTGTCGGGACATTTGTGATGGGAGAAGACACGAGAAAAAACAAAAAACCCCTCCTGCAGTTACTGAATGGCCAGGATTTCACCATTGTAGACCTCCTTGAGGTGAGGCTTGTGCTTGAATCAAGCAGTGCAGCCCTTGCAGCAAAAAGGGCCACAGAAGAGGATATCAGGATAATAGAACAGAGCCTGAACAGGCTTCTGGATGCAAAGGATAGCCTTGTAAGGGACCTGGATAATGAGCTGAGTTTTCATATGAATATTGCCTATGCAGCTAAAAATATAGTCCATGTGCACCTTATGAAAAGTTTTTATGACGTATTATACTATGGCATGAACCTCGCCTTCCCTACCCTTATCAAGGATGAAAAACTGGATGAAATGACCTTTGATCAGCATATAACCATATTCAATGCCATAAAAAACCGTGACCCTGAACTGGCATCCGAAACAATGGAAAAACATATTGGGATATTACTCCAGATA